>UQLC01000017.1 GCA_900541795.1 uncultured Collinsella sp.
GGCCTCGCGGCCTCCCCCTTTTTGCGTTATATACACGTTGTACTTTGGGACCTAGTTCCCCCGTATGCGCTCTTACTGTTTGGCTGTATTTTGAGTCCTTCTAGTGTATTTGAGCGATAATTACTCGCATTGGCGTTAGGGAGGGCTTGATGTTTACCGTATTTGTCTTGGGCAATATTGCTTCGGGTAAGTCGACTGCCTGCCGCTATTTCGAATCTCGTGGCGCTATGCTAATCGATTTGGATGAGCTTGCAAAATCGCTGTATGTGCCGGGCTCTGATATCGTCAATGCTCTCGCGGATGAATTCGGTTGGGACATTTTGGATGAGGATGGCGGCATTCGCCGCAACATCCTCGCTTCTCGAGCTTTTGCTTCTCCTGATTCGGTCGCACGGCTCAATGGCATTGTGCATCCCGTTCTCATTGAACAGCTTTCGCTTAGGATTCTCGATCCGGTTTGTTGTACGGTTTCGTCTCCCCGTTATCCCTTTGCGGTGGTCGAGGTTTCTGCTCCGACTGGTTTTGAGGATGCATTTGGCTTGGCTGATGAAATTTTGGTCATCAGCGCCCCTTTGTCAGTTCGTCGCGAGCGCGCTATTCAACGTGGCATGGAGCCATCTGATTTCGATGCCCGTTCTGCTTGTCAGCCCGATGAGTCTGCGCTGTGCAATCTCGCTACTACGGTGATTGATAATGCCGCAGGCGATAATTCGCTCTTTGAGCAGCTTGACTCATGGCTTGCATGCCACGGGTTTATAGATACTCCGGATAAGGAGGAGGCCGATGCCTAAGGCACGTTTCTTTACGTGGTATCGCGTGGCGCCACTTGCCGTTGTGTTCGTCTTCGGCCTTATTTCGCTCGTCTACTCGTGTGCCCCTGCCGCTTTCTTTAAGCCGCTGTATCCGATTGACTACGAGGCGTACGTAAAGCAATCGAGCATTTCGCACAATCTTGATCCGTATCTGGTGTGTGCCGTCATAAAGTCGGAATCGAATTGGGATCCCGAGGCCGAGTCGAATCAAGGCGCACAGGGCTTGATGCAGCTGATGCCCGAGACTGCCCAGGATATGATCGCCAAGGGCCTTGTCGACGGTGGCGAGTATTCGGCCGACAACCTTAACGATCCGGCTACGAATATCGAGTTTGGCTGTGCGTATCTCTCGTATCTTCTAGCGTATTTTAACGGGTCGACTGACAGTGCCATTGCCGCCTATAACGCCGGCATGGGCAATGTCGACGGATGGGCGCAGCAGAGTACGTCGCTTCATAATGCAATCACCTTTCCCGAGACGCAGGCGTATCTGATTCGTGTCAATAATGCCTGGGTTCGCTACAAGACCCTCTATCCCGATCGGTTCGTATAGGACTATGCCTGCCGCCTGCGTATACTGCAGATATATGAGTTAGGAGTATCCATGGCGGAATTTGAAGTAGAACGCGTTGGTGGTGAACTTAAGCGCTTTGGCGTTGAAGGCTCTGACGTGCCGTTTAAGGTCGTGTCTCCCTATGAGCCTGCCGGTTCCCAGCCTAAGGCCATTGAGTCGCTTGTGCAGGGCGTGAGGGACGGAGACCGCTATCAGGTTTTGTTGGGCGTGACTGGTTCGGGCAAGACCTTCACGATGGCAAAGACTATTGAGGCCCTGGGAAAGCCGACGCTGGTCATGGCTCCGAATAAAACGCTCGCCGCTCAGCTTGCGAGCGAGCTCAAAGAGTTCTTTCCCAACAACGCTGTGGTCTACTTCGTCTCGTACTACGACTACTATCAGCCCGAGGCGTATGTGCCGCAAAGCGATACATATATCGAGAAAGACTCCTCGATTAACGAAGAGGTTGAGATGCTGCGACATCAGGCGACCGCATCGCTGCTCTCTCGACGCGATGTGATCGTTGTCGCATCGGTCTCGTGTATCTATGGCATTGGCTCTCCTGAGGACTATGCGGGTCTGGCTCCAAACGTCGACAAGAAGGTGCCGCTCGAGCGCGATGACTTTATCCATGCACTTATCGACATTCAATATGATCGCAATGACTATGACCTTGCACGCGGCACGTTCCGCGTGCGCGGCGATGTTGTCGACGTGTATCCGCCTTATGCCGAGCATCCGTTGCGGTTTGAGTTCTTTGGCGACGAGGTCGAGCTGATTGCCGAGATCGATGAGGTCACCGGTGAAATGCTTCGTGAGTACGAGGCCATCCCCGTATGGCCGGCATCACACTATGTGACCGAGAAGCCGAAGGTCAAGGCGGCTCTGAAATCGATCAGCGAAGAGTGCGAGAAGCGCGTTGCGGAGCTCAAGGCGACCGACAAGTTGCTCGAGGCGCAACGTCTGCAGCAGCGCACCGATTATGATCTTGAGATGCTCGAGACGATGGGCTTTTGCAACGGCATCGAGAACTACTCGCGTCATCTGGACGGTCGCAAGCCGGGTGAGCCGCCGTTTACCCTAATCGATTACTTTCCTAAGGATATGCTCTGCATCATCGATGAGAGCCATGTGACGGTGCCGCAGATTCGCGGTATGCACGAAGGTGACCGCTCGCGTAAGGTGACGCTGGTGGAACACGGTTTTCGCCTGCCCTCGGCGCTCGATAACCGCCCGCTTCGTTTCGATGAGTTTGAGGCGAGGATTCCCCAGTTCATCTACGTTTCGGCAACACCGGGTGACTATGAGCTGCGGGTTAGCCAGAACGACGTTGAGCAGATTATTCGTCCGACCGGTCTGCTCGATCCCAAGATCGATGTGCGTCCGGTTCGTGGGCAGATTGACGATCTTGAGGACGAGATTCGCGAGCGCGTTGCCCGCAAGGAGCGCGTGCTGGTGACCACGTTGACCAAGCGCATGGCCGAGGACCTGACCGACCATCTGCTTGATGCGGGCATTAGGGTCAATTACATGCACTCTGATACGGCGACAATGGACCGTGTCGAGATCTTGCGAACGCTGCGCGAGGGCAAGATCGATGTTCTCGTTGGCATCAACCTGCTTCGCGAGGGCTTGGATCTTCCCGAGGTCTCACTGGTGGCAATTCTCGATGCCGATAAGGAAGGCTTCTTGCGCAACCGCCGTTCGCTGATTCAGACGATTGGCCGCGCGGCCCGTAACGCCGATGGCGAAGTCATCATGTATGCGGACGTTGTGACCGATTCGATGAAAGAGGCCATCGAGGAGACGCAGCGCCGTCGCGAGATTCAGATGGAATATAACGAAGAGCATGGCATTGTGCCCAAGACGGTGCGCAAAGCCATCAACGACATCTCAAGTTTTATTGCCGAGGCCGAAAAAACCGTGGGTTCCAAGGGGCGCTCGAAGGGCGACTCTCTTGGCCATGGCGCATTCTATACGCCCGATGAGTCGGGTGAGGGCGGCGTGCCGGAAACGGTGGCGCCCGAGCAGACGCTTGCGGAGCAGTTGGAAGAACTGCCGCATGACGAGCTTGTGCGGATCGTCGAAACCATGGAAGAGGACATGCGTAACGCTTCTGCCGCCATGGACTTTGAGGAGGCGGCGCGCCTGCGCGATGCCGTCGTTCAGATTCGGGCGATGCTCGAGGGTGCGTCTGAGGACGAGACGATCGAGCGCTTACGTTCGCAGGCCCGTAAGGGTTCCACGTTCGCATCGGGCAGAAAACGCCAGGGTGCACGGTTTAAGAAATAGCGAACAGGCCCCGAGTTCCCTGTGGAGCTCGGGGCCTATGTCTTTTGCGCGCTGGAATTCGTGCGTTAGAGGTCTGCGATCAGGGCTTCAGCACAACGGATGCCGTCGGTGGCCGCGCTCATGATGCCGCCAGCATATCCAGCTCCCTCACCACAAGGGTAGAGGCCCGGGGTCGACACGGCATGGCACGTTCGGTCTCGGGTGACAGTGACAGGTGAGCTCGAACGAGTCTCCACGCCGGTAAGAACGGCATCGGGACGGTCGTAGCCTCGTAGCTTTTTTCCGAGTAGGGGAAGTCCCAGGCGGAGCGACTCGACGATATGCTGCGGTAGGGCTTCGTCAATTGCCGTCCAGGTCACACCGAGCGGATAGGTGGGCTTTACCTTTCCGGGCGCCTTGCTGGCGCGTCCTGCGAGGAAATCTCCGACGAGTTGTGCCGGTGCGTTCCAGTTGGAACCGCCCAGGCGATAGGCGGCCGCCTCGCAGGCACGCTGGAGCTCGATGCCGGCGAGCGGGTCATCGTTGGGAAGGTCCTCAGGCGTGACGTTAACGAGCAGGGCGGCATTTGCGTTGCGTCCGTCGCGGGCATTGAGACTAGCCCCGTTGACGCACAGATGGCACGGTTCTGAAGAGGCGGCAACAACCTGTCCGCCGGGGCACATGCAAAACGAGAACACGCTGCGGCCGTTGGGAAGATGGGCAACAAGTTTGTAGGGGGCCGCCCCGAGCGCTGGATGTCCCGCCGAGGCTCCATATTGGGCTCTGTCGATGTCGCGTTGCGGATGCTCGATGCGAACGCCCATGGCAAAGGTCTTTTGTGCGAGGGCCACGTTGTGGTCCTTAAGGAGCTCAAAAATATCGCGAGCAGAATGCCCGCAGGCGAGGATGAGGTGCTTTGTCTCGATTGGCTCGTAAGCGGCGTCTTGGGACGATTGGACATCAATACCGGTGATGGCGCCAGACGCGTCGATGCGAATGTCGACGAGCTTCGTTCGATAACGGACGACACCTCCGAGCTGCTCGATGCGCTGGGATATAGCGGTGACAACCTTGGGAAGGATGTCGGAGCCAATGTGCGGCTTGGCATCCCACAGAATATCGCGGGGCGCACCCGCCTCGACGAAGGTTTCGAGGATAAGGCGATGGGCGGGATTTTTTGTTCCCGTATTGAGCTTGCCGTCCGAGAAGGTCCCCGCGCCGCCCAGACCAAACTGAATATTGCTCTCGGGGTCGAGGATGCGCTCCTTTAGAAAGAGGTCGATCGTCTGCGAGCGGCGAAATGCCGGGTCGCCGCGCTCGATAAGCAAGGGCTTAAGACCTGCTTTGGCGAGCGTGAGCGCAGCGAAAAGGCCGGCGCATCCGGCGCCGACAACGACAGGGCGTTCTTGAGGTGCGTCGGAGACGGGGGAGGGGAATGAAGGCTCATCGTCTTCTATCGCGCGTACGCGCGAGCGGTCACGCTCGGCAACGCTGTCGACCGCTTCTCGCTCGAGGTGGGGACTAGTCAGCTCAACACGAAAGCTCAGGATAAAATGGACGTCTCGTTTTTTGCGAGCGTCGATTGACTTGCGGTGGAGTTCGATGGACTTGATCTCGGAGTCCTTGCAACGTAGGATGCGCTTGGCGACTCGCTTGCCAACAATGAGGCAGGTATTTTCATCGCCGGCTTCATCGAGCGACGCGTTGACTTGGGTGATTTCGATCATCGAGGTCTCCTTAGAGGCAAGAAAGAGGCCGTCCGGTATCCCAGACGGCCCGAATGCGTTTTTGATTATAGACTGCGCGGCTACAGGCTGCTTGCAGCGCGAATGCCCGAGAGCCAGGCCCACGCAAGGTTAAAGCCTCCGCAATCGGCGTCGATGTCGAGCGCTTCGCCGCAGACGTAAAGCGGGGCGTCGACAACGCTGCGCGCGCGTAGACTGGGTGTTGAGATGCTCTCGACAGATACGCCACCACGCGTGACCTGCGCCGAGCGCTCCTCGGCTGTTCCCTCGACGAGCAACTTAAAGTGCTTGAGGATCGAGACCAGGTGGATGACATCGTTGGAGCCTGGATGGCACTGCTCGAACGCTGTACAGACGACGCGGGAGAGTTGCGGGGCGAGCATGCCGTCGAGCCAACGGGGATCGCGGGGCGAAAAGCCGCCGAGCAGCTCAACGCGCCGGTTGAGCATATCGAGCAGCTCGTCTTTGGAGAGGTCGGGGAAAACGTCGAGCAGGATCGTATCGCCGCGCTGGATACGACGGGAGAGGTTGAAGACAGCGACGCCCGAGATGCCGAAGGCTCGAAACAGTACTTCACCGTCTTCGTGCCAGAGCTCACTATGGTTACGGGTGAGCGTCAAGCGGGCGCGGACGCGCAGACCATCCAACGTCTTGAGTGCCGCCCGATCGCCAACGACCGTTGCCGATACGGGGCAGAGGATGGGGCGCAGCGAAGTGAGGGGGAGGCTAAACGTATCGGCGATACCGGTGGGGTTGCCGCCCGTGGCGATAATTACGGCATGTGCCTGCAGGGCCTCGTTCTTGCGAGGGACATCGGCGAGCGTTTTCCGAAGCGAGCGGAGCTCCGATTTTCGGTCGTCGTGCTTTTTTGCCTTGAGCGCCCGCGCTGGACGGTCTATTTGGAGTGCCCAGCCTTCGGAAACTTTGTGCGCCGAGGCAACGTTGGCTCCGCAGATTAAGGTGATACCTAGGCGGTTGCAAACGTTGAGAAGCGCGTCGCGCACCGATTCGGCGCGAAGGGAGCGCGGGTACAGCCGGCCTTCCTCGGAGGTTGTCATGATGCCCAGCGAGGAGAAGAAACCCATAAGCTCTTGTTCGGGCTGGGGGCCCATGACGGATTCGACGAATGCGGGGTGGTTATACCGCTGAGGATCAATCGATTCGTTGGAGAGGTTGCAGCGGCCGTTACCGGTCGCAAGGAGCTTAAGGCCGCAGGCGACATCGCGCTCAACGATGCAGACGCTTTTGCCAGCACGTGCGGCCGTAATGGCGGCGGCGAGGCCTGAAGCCCCGCCGCCGATTACCAGGACGTCATAGAAGGCGCTCGTGTTCACTTAGGCCTCGTCGGTCTCGTGCGGGGTAATGGCCTCGACGGCAGAGACTGCCTTGGGCAACATGCCATCGGGCAGCGCGGTCTCGACCTCGCCCTTATCGCAGGCCTCGGCGAGTGACGGATTGATGGGAAGCGTGCCCAGGATGTCGAGGTTATAGCGCTCTGCGACCTCGGGGAGCTTGCTCTTGCCAAAGACCTCGATCTTCTTGCCGCAGTCGGGGCACTCAATATAGCTCATGTTCTCGACGATGCCCAGAATGGGGACGTTCATCTTCTCGGCCATGTTGACCGCCTTGGCGACGATCATCGAGACCAGATCCTGCGGGCTCGTGACGATGACGATGCCGTCGACGGGCAGTGACTGGAAGACGGTGAGTGCGACGTCGCCTGTTCCCGGAGGCATGTCGACCAGCAGGTAGTCGATGGGGCCCCACGAGGTCTCGCTCCAGAACTGCCTGATGGCGCCTGCGATGACCGGACCGCGCCAAAGGACGGGGTCGGTCTCGTTTTGGAGCAGAAGGTTGGAGCTCATGACCTTGACGCCGTGCTCGGAGATTTCAGGCAGCATGAGGTTGCCAAGGGCATGGACGTGGCGTCCGCTCATACCGAACATCTTGGGGATAGAGGGACCGGTGATGTCGGCATCGAGGACGCCGACCTTGTGGCCGTGACGGGCAAGCTCGGTGGCGATGGCACCGGTGACAAACGACTTGCCGACACCGCCCTTGCCGGAAAGCACGGCGATGACGCGTTTGACCTCGGACAGCGTATTCTCCTCAAATTGCGACGGCGACGTTTGTCCGCCGGCGGCCTGTGCGTGCTCGCAACCCATGTATGACTCCTTTGTATATGTTGGGGCCGGGGCCCCGTGATGTGACACGAGCGTCATTGTACCCTCGTTTGCGAGCGGGAGTCATTTACGATGCATTTGGGCCGAGCGTGCTTGCAATACGATGGGTCCAAGCGAATGGGCGGGCTTACTGAACTTTGCTGGCGAACTCGAGGTATTGCATGCGCTGCAGCTTGTCGATCGTCGAGGCGTATGGGCTGTCTTCAGATTCCAAGTCGTAGCGCAGCCCGTCGGCACCAAGGTAGCCGGCGACATTGATGGTGGGCACATCTGACCTTGTTGCAAGCAGAGCCTTTTGATAGTCGGTGAGCGGGGCGCCGATCTTATTAAGGGTAATGGCTGCAATCTCGTTTGCCCCGACGGTGTCGTAGACGTTGAACTCGGTATTGCCGGCGATTTCATAGTTAGCCCAGACGAAATATGTCGACTGATAGATACGGAAAGCGTGGCTTGCCGTATCTTCCTGAGGGTGCAGCTCGTCGTTGAGAGTCGTTGCGGCGCTCGGCTGATGGTCGCCAAAAAAGACAAGGACAACCGGTCTGCCGATATTGCGGAGCTCGTTGATAAAGTACTCGAGGTCCCGGTCGGATGCGTTGATGCAGGTGAGATAGGTGTTGAGCGCGCTATTGGCGCCCTCGCTGGCTCCCTCGACCCAATAGTTTGTCAGCTCTTCGGCGGGAACGGTGCCGACATCGTATCCGCCATGGTTTTGCATCGTGACATCGAAGATGAACTGCGGAGCGTCGTCGGTCCTCAGCAGGTCGAGTATCTTGTCATAGGTGGCGTAGTCGCATACGCCGGCATGGTAACAGGGCGCACCTTCGAAATCGCCGATCGAAAGAAAGTCTCCAAAGCCCAGCTGCTGATAGATTTTATCTCGATGGTAGTTGACGGGGTTTTGCGGGTGCATAGCGGTAGCGGTATACCCAAGCTCCTTAAGGTCCTTTGCCAGACTGTTGACACCATTCATCTGATATAGCTGATAGGGGATTTTGCCTAATCCGACAAAGGCCGTTGTCGCTCCGGTCAAAAATTCGAATTCGGAGTTCGCCGTTCCGCCACCGGCGACCGAAGCGAGCATGGTGCCGCGAACAAGTGTGTCGGGAAGCGAGTTGTAGAATGCGGGGCCGGTGTACCCGGCCGCCTGGAGCTGCTCAAAGCACGAAAGGTCGCTAAAACTCTCGTTCATGACGGCAACAATCGTCGGCTTGATTTCATTGAACTGGGCAACGGCCGCCGCGCGCTGCTCGCTCGAGCCATACGTGCTGTCGTAGGTGGCGGAGAGCTCCTGCTCGATGCTCTGCGCCTCATCGGGCGTATAGTCTTCGGGCTTCTCAATGGGCAACTCGTTGACCATTTCGGTGAACGAAGTGATAAAACCCTGAGACGCATACGTGGTGATGGGCTGCCAACGGTCAAATCCAAAATTCAGCGCCTGCTCCAAGTCGATGCTGGAAAAGCCCGAGAGCCCCACAACGGTCACTAGCAGAAAAGCGCAGAGGTTAGCGGCGATTGCGGGGAAGACATGGGTGGGCGTACGGAGCTTTCTCGGTCGGATAAGCGAAAGAAGCCCCAGGGAAATCTCCAGCAGGGCGAGAGAGGTTACGATTCCGGCGGTAAAGGTAAACTCGTATCCCTCGCTCACTTCCATTGCGGTGCCAAGGGCCAAGATATCGCTTGGCAGGATGGCCTCGCCTTTAAACGTTATGACGAAGTGCTCGGCAATGCCAAGGATGCAACAGGCGACGGGCACGAGGGCCATGACGCCTCCATGACGCTGTCCCAGTAAATAAAGGGAGAGCAGAACCGTCGCGAGCAGCCCGACGGAAAACCCGAATGAGTTGGCGGGAATGCGATAGAACGTTTCGTTACAGGCAATTTCGAGTGAAACGAACGAGAGCGCTGAAACAGCGGCGATGACAAGGATGTCACGGCAAATACAGGCAACCGTTCCCGTCGCAAGATCGGTTTGGTCGATAAGTCCCGAAACCAAGGGCTCGACAAGAAGTATGACGGCGGTAGCACCGAGCGCCGAATAAGAAAGGACCCATAGGGAATTGTCCTCATTTACGAGCAATTGATTCGTAATCCATGCAGCTACCATGCCGAGCGGGATGAGGAGCGTCGCGCACCAAAAGACGCGGGCAATGGGCGGCTTTTCATTGTGTTTGATTGAAAAATATACGCGCACCACGACGATGGCCACGATAAGGACGGCGATGAATATGGGCAGATTGGCCATGTCGCTCGAAGTGATTTCAAGGGGGATATCTTCGGTCATGGACGTTCCTCTGTTACAGCAAATTAAGTTCAGTAGTAGATTACTGTAACCTTTCCACGGCATTTCGAGAAACAAAGCACCCGATACGCAAAGCTAAAGGTCTGCGAATCTTGTATTACGAACATCTGTGCGCGTCGAGTGCGCTAAACTCATCGACAGTATGATTCGATGCAATAGGAGGCAAGGAGCTTCCATGTCTGATTCTTCTATCGTTATTCGCGGCGCTCGTGAGCACAACCTCCGTGATATCGATGTTTCCATTCCGCGCGACCAACTCGTGGTCATTACCGGTCTTTCTGGCTCGGGCAAGAGTTCGCTGGCATTTGACACTATCTATGCCGAGGGCCAGCGTCGATACGTCGAGAGCCTTTCGAGCTATGCGCGCCAGTTCTTGGGCCAGATGGACAAACCCGACCTGGATTCAATCGACGGCCTTTCGCCGGCGGTGTCGATCGACCAAAAGACGACGTCTAAAAACCCTCGCTCGACGGTTGGCACCGTAACCGAGATTTATGACTATCTGCGCCTGCTGTTCGCCCGTGTGGGCACCCCGCACTGTCCCGAATGCGGCCGCGTCATTGAGCGCCAGACGACCGACCAGGTTGCCGACAAAGTCTTGGCGGCGGGGGAGGGTCGCCGCGCGTTTGTGCTGGCACCGGTGGTGCGCGGGCGAAAAGGCGAGTACACCAAACTGTTTGAGGACCTTCGCGCCGAGGGCTTTAGCCGCGTGCGTGTCGACGGCGAGGTGCGCTCGCTTGACGACCCTATCGATCTGGACAAGAAGTTCAAGCACGATATCGAGGTCGTGGTCGACCGTATCGTGATCCGTGAGAATTCTCTGGGCCGTATCGCCGAGTCTGTTGAGCAGGCGACCGCGCTGGCTCACGGCAATGTAAACGTGTACATGCTGCCCGATCGTGATGCTCCCGAGGGGACCGAGGGCGAGCTGCTGGAGTATTCGTTGGCCTTGGCGTGCCCGGAGCATGGACACTCCATTGACGATCTTCAGCCGCGTGATTTTTCGTTTAACGCTCCCTATGGCGCATGTCCTGAGTGCGACGGCCTGGGCTTTAAGAAAACCGTTGATGCCGAGGCGCTGATCGAGGACCCCTCGAAGTCCATTGCCGACGGAGTCTTTGGTAGCCTGTTTGGCAATTCGAACTACTATCCGCAGATTTTTGCTGCGGTCTGCAAACACTTTAAGGTGAGCGCCGATACGCCGTGGGAGGACTTGCCCCCTCGCGTGCGTCGTGCATTCTTGGATGGCCTGGGCGATACGAAGATCTCGGTCGACTACCAAAAGCTCGACGGACGTCGCAGCCAGTGGGATACCAAGTTTTCGGGCGTTCGCAACATCCTGTACGAACGCTATACCGAGACGACGAACGAGAACACCAAGACGCGCCTGGAGAAGTACATTCGCGAGGAACCGTGCTCGAGCTGCCACGGCGCTCGTTTGCGCCCTGAGATGCTCGCCGTCACCGTGGGCGGCAAGTCCATTTACGAAGTTTGTTGCCTGTCGTGCCGTGAATCGCTCGAGTTTTTTGAGGGCCTGGAACTCACCGAGCGCCAACAGTTTATCGGCGGCCGTATCGTCAAGGAAATTCTGGAGCGCCTGCGTTTTCTGGTCGATGTTGGACTCGACTATCTGACGCTCGATCGTGCCTCGGCGACGCTTTCCGGTGGCGAGGCACAGCGTATTCGACTGGCAACGCAGATCGGCGCGGGTCTCATGGGCGTGCTCTATATTCTGGACGAGCCCTCGATCGGTCTTCATCAGCGTGACAACGAGCGCCTGATCAAGACGCTCGAGCGCCTGCGCGATATCGGCAATACCGTTATCGTTGTCGAACACGACGAGGATACAATCCGTGCCGCTGACTACGTGATCGACATGGGGCCCGGCGCCGGTGTCAACGGCGGGCACGTAGTCGCGGCGGGAACGCCTGCTGATATCATGGCGTGTCCTGAGTCGATGACGGGCGCTTATCTGACCGGCAAACGAATGATCCGGGTGCCTGATGAACGGCGCAAGCCCGGTCGCGGCTGCCTTAAAATTACGGGCGCTCGAGCCAACAACCTCAAAAACGTTACTGCCAAGATCGAGTTTGGTACGCTTACGGTTGTTACCGGCGTGTCGGGATCGGGCAAGAGCTCCCTGGTTACCGACACCATTGCGCCTGCCCTTACGAATGCCATTCACCGCTCGACGCGCCCCGTGGGTCCGTATAAGAAAATCGAGGGCATCGAGTGTATCGATAAGGTTATCGATATCGACCAGTCGCCGATTGGCCGCACGCCGCGTTCCAACCCTGCTACCTATATCGGCCTGTGGGATGATCTTCGCGCGCTGTTTGCGAGTACGCCGGAGTCGAAGGCGCGCGGCTACTCGCCGGGTCGTTTCTCCTTTAATGTGAGTGGCGGGCGCTGCGAGGCGTGCAAGGGCGACGGGCAGATCAAGATCGAGATGCACTTCCTTCCCGATATCTACGTTCCCTGCGAAGTTTGCGGCGGTAAACGCTACAACCGCGAGACACTCGAGGTCACCTACCGTGGCAAGACCATCTCGGACGTGCTCGACATGAGCGTCACCGAGGCGCTGGCCTTCTTTGGGAATATCCCGCAGATTAAGCGCAAGCTCCAGACGCTGTACGATGTAGGCTTAGGCTACGTGAGCCTGGGCCAGCCCGCCACGACGCTCTCGGGCGGCGAGGCGCAGCGTGTGAAGCTCGCCAAGGAGCTTCATCGACGCCAGACGGGCAAGACGTTCTATATTTTGGACGAGCCGACGACCGGTCTTCATTTTGAGGACGTCCGCCAGCTGCTCGATGTGCTGCAGCGCTTGGTCGATGCGGGCAACACGGTGCTGGTGATTGAGCACAACCTTGATGTCATCAAGGTTGCCGACCGCCTGATCGATATGGGTCCCGAGGGCGGTAACGGCGGCGGAACCGTCGTGGTTTCGGGCACACCGGAGCAGGTTGCGGACTGTCCGCAGAGTTATACGGGCAAGTTTTTGGCGCCGTTGCTCAGGCGTGACCGGGAGCGTCAGGCTCAACTTGATGCTTAATAAATAGGCGGTTCAGTTTATGGGCGCCATCGACTCCTTGTGATTCGATGGCGCTTGCTGTGCCGAAGTGACGTATGCAGCCGAATTGGACATATACTTAATCCTTGCGTCCGAATGCGAGGGAAAGGATATGTCATGGCAAAGGCTGTAAAGACGCCAAAAACCAATGCGATGCGCGAGCTGGAAAGCGCCGGCATTTCCTATGTTCTACATACGTACGAAGACGATGGCGATGAGTCGGTGGGCCTGGGGGTCGCGATTTCGGAGCAGCTTGGCGAGGAGCCCGGTCAAGGATTTAAGACTTTGGTCTGTGTGACACCGTCCAACGACTATGTCGTGTGCTGCATCCCTGTTGCCGACGAGCTCGATCTAAAGTCCGCCGCGCGT
This sequence comes from uncultured Collinsella sp., assembly GCA_900541795.1. GTDB lineage: Bacteria > Actinomycetota > Coriobacteriia > Coriobacteriales > Coriobacteriaceae > Collinsella. The sequence goes on from UQLC01000017.1 coordinate 13,303, forward strand.
GCCGCGGGGGAGAAGTCCTTGGCCATGATGCATGTGAAGGATTTGCTTGCGGCGACTGGCTACGTTCGCGGCGGCTGCAGCCCGGTCGGTATGAAAAAACGCTACCGGACGCTCATTGATGAGACATGTGTCCTTTGGGATACCATTTTTATTTCGGGAGGCAAGCGTGGTTATCAGCTCGAGCTTGCACCCGATGATTTAATTGCATTTTGCGGGGCGACGGTTGCCGCGATTACGAGAGAGGACTGAGCGATGCCGCAGGAAGAATTGAAGCGCGGAGCTCATTTTGCAAAAGAATCTGCGCCTCAGACACCCTCATCCGAAGCTTCTTCGTCGCGAGATGACACTGACGACATGGGCTCGTCGGACTACTCCACGGTTGGTCGTTCCGCCGGGCTTATGACCATCCTGACTATCGTGTCTCGCGTCACCGGTTTTATCCGCACGTGGGCAATGGCGGCCGCTATCGGCATGTCGCTACTCTCGTCCTCCTATCAGGTCGCCAACAACCTGCCCAATATGCTCTACGAACTCGTGATGGGCGGCATGCTCGTGACGGCGTTTTTGCCCGTGTACATGGGCGTGAGGCGTGAGCAGGGTCGCGAGGCCTCAAACGAGTACGTGGGCAACCTGCTCGGCATTCTGCTTTTGGTGCTGGGTGGCATTTCGTTGCTGGGGACCGTGTTCGCCCCGGGCTTTATCTGGACGCAATCGTTCCTTTCGGGTGACGGCGGCAGCATGGATACCGCTGCGTTCATGTTCCGTTTCTTTGCCATCCAGATTCTGTTTTATGGTTTGGGCTCGGTGTTCTCGGGCGTTCTCAACGCACACCGCGACTACTTCTGGTCGACGTTTGCTCCGGTCCTCAACAATGTGATCGTCATTGCGAGCTTTATGGGTTTTGAGCCCGTGTCCGCACAGTTTGGCGAACGTGCCGGCATCATCTTGATTGCGGCCGGTACGACCCTCGGTGTCTTTGTTCAGATGGCATGTCAGATCCCCGCGCTTGGCAAGCACGGCGTGCATCCCCATATCCATATCGACTTTAAGGACCCCGCACTGCGGCAGACGATTGCGCTCGGTATCCCGACGCTGCTCGCCACGGTGTGCATGTTTGTCTCGACTTCTATCACCAACGCTGCCGCGCTGGTGGTCCAGCCCGAGACTGGTCCTTCCGTCATCGCCTATGCGCGCCTGTGGTACACGCTGCCCTACGCGCTGATTGCCGCCTCGCTTTCGACGGCGCTCTATACCGAGCTCTCTCACGACGCGCAGGAGAAGGATTGCGACAGCGTTCGCACGGGCATTTCGCGTGGCGTCGCCCAGATGCTGTTCTTCCTGATTCCGTTCGCGCTGTACCTGATTGTCTTCGCGCGTCCGCTCAACATGATCTACTGTGCTGGCAAGTTCGATGAATCCGGCGTGACGCTGGTGTCCGAGTACCTTGTCTACCTGGCGCTCTCGCTGCCGCTCTACGGCGTGGTCGTGTTGATGCAGAAGAGCTTCTCTGCCTTGCTCGACATGAAGCCCTATAGCCGCTATTGCCTGTATTCTGCCATCGGCCAGGCCGGCTCGGTTCTGCTGTTTGGCGTTGTGCTGGGCTTCGGCATGCCGGCAATCGCGCTTTCGTATGTCGTCGACTACGTGATCTTGGTCGGTTGTTCGCTGTGGTGGCTGCGTCGTCGTCTGCGTGGCCTTCAGGTCAAATCTATCCTACATGGCGGTTTCTTTGGCCTTTTGCTCGGTGGCCTGGGTGCTGCCGCAGGCGCCGGCGTCATGTGGGCGCTTGAGCACTTTGTCGGGGCGCTTGGCGGTTCGATTCTGATTACTCTTGGCTATGTTTGCGTTGCGGGTGTCGTCTCGCTTGCTGTTACCTTTGGCCTTGCCGTCGTCCTTAAGATGCCCGAGGTCTCGGCGCTGCTTCGTCGCAAGTAGGTGCGCGTGGCCGGTCACGACAACATTCCAACGCTTGCCGAGCAGGTTTCGCGCGTTCCCACACAGCCCGGATGCTACCTTTGGAAGGATGCCAAGGGCGATGTCATCTACGTGGGCAAGGCGAAAAACCTACGCGCCCGCATGCGTCAATACGTGACACTGCAGGATGAGCGTCAAAAGATTCCGCTGATGATGCAGCTGGTGGCGAGCTTTGACTATATCGTGGTGGAGACCGAGCATGAGGCGTTGGTGCTCGAGCGCAATTTGATTGGTCAGTACCATCCGTACTTTAACGTCGACCTCAAGGATGACAAGAGCTACCCCTTTATCGCCATTACAAAGGGCGACCTGTATCCCGCTATCAAATATACGCGTGAGCGTCATAAGCCGGGAACGCGCTATTTTGGACCCTATACCGATAGCCGTGCGGCACGTGAGACGATAGATACGCTGCGCAAGGTTATTCCCATCTGCTCCGGATCCTGTGCGGAGTGGCGTCGTTGTCGCCGTATCGTTGAGTCCCACAAGGGCGAGGAAGACATCGTCAATATGATTTGCGCGCAAAACGGGCGTCCCTGCTTTGACTACCATGTCGGGCGCGGCCCGGGTGCGTGTGTCGGCGCGATTTCCCCGGCAGACTATGCCAAGAACGTCAAGCGTGTCGAGCGCTTTTTGTCGGGCCATCGCAAGGATGTCGTCGATGAGCTGACCTCCGAGATGACGGATGCCGCCGAGGCGCTCGACTTTGAGCGCGCGGCACGCGTCAAACGTCGTTTGGAGGTCATCAGGGGTCTGGACGATCGTCAGCAAGTCGTTTTTCCCTCCAGTGTCGATATCGATGTCATCGGGTTTTATCGCGAGGAGACCATCTCCGCCGCTTGCGTCTTCGTCGTTCGCGAGGGCCGAACAGTTCGCACCTGCGAGTTCATTCTCGACAAGGGTCTTGATGTTGACGAGGAAGAGCTCCAGTCGGGCTTTCTTAAGCGCTATTACGACGAGACGGCTGATATTCCAGCTGAGATAAACCTCTCTGTCGAGCTTGAGGATGCGGAGGCGCTGGGGGAGTGGCTTGCAGGCAAGCGCGAGCGTTCCTGCCATCTCCATAGGCCGCAGCGTGGCGAAAAGCACCGTTTGCTCGATATGGCATCCAAAAATGCGCGCCATGCCCTCATGCGCTACATGATGCGAACGGGGTACGCTGACGACCGCACCAATCAAGCGCTCCTGGAGCTCGAAAGCGCGCTGGCGCTGCCGGCGCCGCCGATGCGTATCGAGTGCTTCGATATCTCGACGCTGCATGGAACCTTTACGGTCGCCTCGATGGTGGTGTTTACCAACGGACGCGCCGACAAGAGCCAGTACCGTCGTTTTAAAATTCAGGCCGAATTGGACGAGGCAAACGACTTCGTGTCGATGTCCGAGGTTTTGGGACGACGCTATGCTCCCGAGCGCATGGTCGACGAGCGCTTTGGCTCGCGCCCCGATTTGCTCGTTGTCGATGGCGGTAAGCCGCAATTGACCGCTGCGATCAAGCAACTTGAGGCTCTTGGGCTCGATATACCGGTTTGTGGCTTGGCGAAGGCCGATGAGGAAGTTTTCGTGCCTTGGGACGAGACTCCCGTCGTGCTGCCGACCGGGTCTGCTTCGCTCTATCTAATTAAACAGGTTCGCGATGAATCGCACCGTTTTGCCATCACGTTCCATCGCGAGTTGCGCGATAAAGCCATGACGGTTTCGGTACTCGATGACGTTCCAGGCGTGGGACCCACCAGAAAACGTGCCCTTATGCGCCATTTTGGCTCGATGAAGCGTTTGCGCGCGGCGAGCGAGCAAGAGATCGCGGAAGTTCGCGGCATACCTGCCGATGTTGCCAAGGCGGTCCACGAGGCGCTCGTTGCATGGAATGCCGAGCGCGCCGAGGCGGCGGCTGGCCATTCCGATAGCTAAACACGAGCCAAACAACTGATATACATGATTGTGCGATTTTCAACCATTTATTTCGCCATGATTGCCTGCTGGTTTCGGGTTTTATTAACGCTAAAACGTTTGACTAACCCAAGCGAAAACCCTGCTATCCTGCGGGTTGACGAAGACTGATATCTCACCTCGCCGATACATACTGTCTGGCGAATCGTTTGTCAACGAATTCGGTGAACGGTAGTAAATACCGTTCAAGCGTATGTATGTATCGGTCGCCGAGCGCGGCACCTCAGTTGGGTTCGTCGGTAGGTAAGGTATATATCGTCCGCAAGTTGCGCGGGGGCAAGTCTAGGTGCTCCCGAGTAAGATTCTCTATTGATAGGAGAAGACATGGCCATCATCAACAAGGGTATGTCCAGGCGTTCGTTCCTCGGCCTCACCGGCAGCGTCGCTGCTGTCGCAGGGCTTGGTCTCACCGGCTGCGGTGGCAGCTCTAGCGACGAGGGTTCCGCTTCCGGTTCCACCGATTCCGCCAACCGTGGCGGCGGCGTGATCACCGCTGGTTCCGCTTACGCTCCGTCCAGCTTCGATCCCGCCAGCACCGGCTCCGCTGTGGGCCTGGGTGCTAACTGGCACGTCGTCGAGGGCCTCTACGGCATCGATTACCACGACTACAGCACCTTCAACGAGCTCGCCACCGACGATCCTAAGTCCGTGGACGACACCACTTTCGAGGTCACCATCCGCAAGGACGCCAAGTTCTCCGATGGCACCGAGGTCACCGCTGACGATGTCGTTGCCTCCTACACCGCTTGCGCCGCTTCCGCTACCTATGCTCCGTTCTTCCAGCCCTTCGAGTCCATCGAGGCCAAGGACGCCAGCACCGTGACGGTCAAGACCAAGGTCCCCAACTTCTCCCTGCTCAAGGATCGTCTGGCCATCGTCCGCGTTACCCCGGCCACTCAGACCGAGGAGGATCGCGCCAAGCAGCCGATCGGCTCCGGCCCCTGGATGTACGACTCTATCTCCGATACCGAGATTACCCTGGTTCCCAATCCTGAGTACAACGGTGAGTATGCTGCCGAGGATAAGAAGATCCAGTACAGCATCCTGACCGACCCCACCGCTCGCGTTACCGCTCAGCAGGAGGGCTCCACGCTCGTTATGGAGCTCGTTACCGCTGACGCCGTCGACCAGCTTGAGAGCGCCGGCTGCAAGATCGATAACGTTCAGGGTTTCGGCACCCGCTTCATCATGTTCAACGTCGCCAAGGAGCCTTGGAACAACGTCAAGGTCCGTCAGGCTGTCATGTATGCGCTCGACACCGAGAAGATGGTCAGCAACACCTTCGCCGGCCTTGCCACCGCTGCCAGCTGCTACCTGCCCAAGAGCTTCACCAACTATCATGAGGCTTCCACGGTGTACAAGACCGACGCCAAGAAGGCTAAGAAGCTCATCGAGGAGTCTGGCATCACCCCGGGTGCCATCACCCTGCGCACCACCGACAACGAGCAGATTAAGGGCATGGCCGCCCAGGTCAAGAACGACCTCGACGCTCTCGGCTTCGATGTGACCATCCAGACCGATACCTCGCCGGCCACCTACGCTGCCATCGACGGCGGCGAGGTCTACGATATCCTCCTTGCCCCTGGCGATCCTTCCTGCTTCGGCGCCGACCCCGACCTGCTGCTCAACTGGTGGTACGGCGACAACGTCTGGATGCAGACCCGTTGCCCGTGGAAGGAGTCCGCTGAGTGGCAGAAGCTCCACAGTCTCATGGACGAGGCTCTTGCCGCCGAGGGCGACGAGCAGCAGAAGAAGTGGAACGAGTGCTTCGACATCATTGCCGACAACGCCGTTCTGTACCCCGTTGTCCACGTCAAGACCGTCTCCGCTTCCTGGGACGATCCGTCCACTGCGCCCAACGGCGAGGCCCTCGATGGCTTCAAGGGCATCGGCACGACGAGCATGTCCTTCAGGGGCGTTGCGACCGTCAAGGCGTAAGACTCGCTTGAGTCTGTATGCAGGATGTCGGTCATTGGGGCCGTATCCTCATAGTTGAAACAAAGACCCGGGCGGCAACGATGTCGCTCGGGTCTTGTAATGAGTACCCGTACTCATATACCAGTTGGTCCTACCGACAAAAGAAAGGGGAGAGAACGTGAACAACTTGCTACGTTTGATTGGAAGGCGTCTTGTGGCGCTGCCGATCATGGCATTGGGCGTCACCGTCCTGGTGTTCTTCCTTATGTCGTTCTCCAAGACCGACCCCGCCTACACGGCGTTGGGTGACGGTGCCTCGCCCGAGGCGGTTGCCGAGTACCATGAGAAGTATGGTCTGGACGACCCCTGGCCCGTGCGCTACGTGCGCTATATGGGCGATTTGATCCATGGCGACATGGGCACCTATGGTGCTGCTCGCAACTCAGTTGCCAAGCGCATCTCCACGGCCCTGCCCGTCACGATGCAGCTGACCTTTATCGGTCTTGCCATCGGTGCGGTCGTTTCGTTTTTGCTCGGCGTCATCGCGGCACTGTATCGCGATAAATGGCCGGACCAAGTGATCCGCGTCTTCTCCATCGCCGGCTTGGCAACCCCGTCGTTCTGGCTTGCCGTCCTGTTGATCCTGCTGTTCTCTTCCTACCTTAAGGTGCTCCCGGCGTCCGGTGCTCTGCCTCACTTCACCACCAACCCGGCTGGCTATCTGGGACGTATGATCATGCCCGCTATCGCCCTGGCATTCCCGCTGACGGGCCAGATGACTCGTATCGTGCGTACCGCCATGGTCGAGGAGCTCGACAAGGACTACGTCCGCATGGCCCGTGGCGCCGGCGTTCCCGAGAAGGTCGTCGTCGGCATCAACGTTTTGCGCAACGCGCTGATCACCCCGGTCACCACCCTCGGTCTTAAGATCGGTTACCTCATGGGCGGCGCCGTCGTCATCGAGGTTATCTTCAACCTCCCCGGCATGGGCACTGCGATTCTGCAGGGCGTTCAGGGCAACGAGGCGAACCTGGTTCAGGGCGTCGTTATCGTCGTTGCTCTTGCCTTCATCATCATCAACATCGTGGTTGACATGCTCTACCTGCTCATCAACCCGCGCATCAGGACGGTGTAGATTATGGTAAAGATTCGAGAGAAGCAAACCGAGCAGCTCGAGAAGGCTGCCTCCAAGGGGCTCAAGCTCGGTGGCTGGAAGAAGATGACGTTGTCTTCTAAGATTGCCGCCGTCGTGCTGGTGCTGGTCGCCCTGACTGCGATTCTGGCGCCCCTTCTTGCCCCCTATAGCCCGGTCGAGATCTTTACGGCTCGCCAGGCTCCCGGCAACGGATTTATCTTCGGTACCGACGATAAGGGTCGCGACATTCTGTCGCGTATGCTCTACGGTGGTCGTTACTCGCTGATTATCGGCTTTGGCGCCACCGCCATGGCTCTGGTCTGCGGCTCGGTCGTGGGCGCCCTTGCAGCGGTTTCGCGCAAGGCCGTCTCCGAGACGATCATGCGTATCCTGGACATCATCATGTCCATCCCGGGCATCGCCCTCGCGGCCGTCTTTGTCTCCATCCTGGGCAACTCCGTGCCGTCGATCATCTTCGCCATCGGCTTTATGTACACTCCGCAGATTGCCCGTATCGTGCGCGCCAACATCGTGTCCGAGTACGGCGAGGACTATGTCCGTGCGGTCATCGTTTCCGGCGCCAAGGCTCCGTGGATTTTGATCAAGCATGTTCTGCGTAACTGCATCGCCCCGATCATGGTCTTCACCGTTACCCTGGTCGCCGACGCCATCATCTTCGAGGCCTCGCTGACCTTCATCGGCGCTGGTATTCAGGAGCCCACCGCTACCTGGGGCAACATCCTCGCCGACGCCCGCGGCGGCGTGCTTGCCGGCCGTTGGTGGCAGGCGCTGTTCCCGGGTCTGGCCATCATGATCACCTGCCTGGCGCTCAACATCCTGTCCGAGGGCATTACCGACGCCATGGCCGCTGCTCCCTCCGCCGCCCTGGATCCGACCGATTCCTCCAAGCGTCGCGAGGCCGACCTGCTGGTCTCCGACCCCGTTCGCGCCTACAAGGAGCAGGCCCAGTCCCTCTCCGCTCGCCTTGGCGCCCTGCGCGATGTCGAGCTCAAGCGTGACGATCGCCATGTGCCCGACGAGTCCGTTGAGCCGATCCTTTCGGTACGCGATTTCTGCATCCAGTTTGAGCACCACGGTGACATCAACGTCGTCGACCACGTCAACTTTGACGTCCGTCCCGGCCAGACCATGGGCCTGGTAGGCGAGTCCGGCTGCGGTAAGTCCATCACCACGCTGGCCATCATGGGTCTGACCGATGATGACGAGCACCTTTCCGGTGAGGTTCTCTGGGAGGGTCGCGACCTGCTCAAGATGAGCAAGAAAGAGTGGTTCGGCCTGCGCGGTACCGATATCGCCATGGTCTATCAGGACGCCCTGTCCTCGCTCAACCCCTCCATGCTCATTTCCGCCCAGATGAAGCAGCTCACCAAGCGTGGCGGCACCCGTAGCGCCGAGGAGCTCCTGGAGCTCGTGGGCCTCGACCCCAAGCGTACGCTCGAGAGCTATCCGCATGAGCTTTCCGGTGGTCAGCGTCAGCGCGTTCTGATCGCTATGGCCCTTACCCGCGACCCCAAGCTGGTCATCTGCGACGAGCCCACGACCGCTCTGGACGTTACCGTCCAGAAGCAGGTCATCAAGCTGCTCAACGATCTTCAGGCCAAGCTCGGCTTTGCCATGATCTTCGTTTCGCACGACCTGGCGCTGGTCGCCGAGGTCGCCCACAACATCACGGTTATGTACGCTGGTCAGGTTATCGAGCAGGCGCCCACCAAGGAGCTGCTCACCAACCCGATTCACGAGTACACCCGCGGTCTTCTGGGCTCCGTTCTGTCCATCGAGAGCGGTTCGGGCCGCCTGCACCAGGTGCCCGGCGCCGTTCCAAGTCCGCGCGATTTCCCCAAGGGCGATCGCTTCGCGCCCCGCTCGAGCCATCCGCGTATTGGCCTGGACACCCGTCCGGTCTTCAAGCGCGTGCCCGGCACCGAGCACTTCTATTCCGAGCTCCCCGACGAGGTGCTCAAGGCAAATGGTTTGACCCCTCACGCGGAGGTGATGTAGATGAGCGAGACCGCAGTCAACGGCGTCGAGCCGATCATCTTCCTTGATGACGTCCACGTCACCTTTAGGACCCGTACCGGCTCGATTCTGCACCCCAACCTGGTTCACGCCGTCCAGGGTGTAACGATTAAGCTCATGCCCGGTCAGACGATCGGCATCGTCGGCGAGTCCGGTTGCGGTAAGTCCACCACCGCTAACGTCATGTGCGGCCTGCAGGCCCCCACGAGCGGCAAGGTCTACTTTAAGGGCAAGGACGTTACCAAACGTACCGCCGAGGACCGTCGCCACATGGGTCGCGTCATCTCGGTCGTGTTCCAGAACCCGGCCACGGCGCTCAACCCCCGCATGGTTGTTCGCGAGCAACTGCTCGACCCCATGCGCGTCCACAACCTGGGTACCGAGGCCGAGCAGGAGAAGCGCGTCAAGGAGCTCTTGGAGCTCACCGGTCTGCCCAGCTCCGCCGCCGAGGTTCTTCCCGGCCAGCTTTCGGGCGGCCAGCGCCAGCGCGTCGCAATTGCTCGTGCCCTGTCGCTGAACCCCGATGCCATCATCGCCGACGAGCCCACCTCGGCTCTGGACGTTTCGGTCCGTGCGCAGATTCTGAACCTGCTGACCGACCTTAAGAAGGAGCTCGGCCTGGCCATGGTGTTCATCAGCCATGACATCCAGACGGTCCGCTATATCTCTGACGACATCATCGTTATGAATGGCGGCAAGATCGTCGAGCAGGGCGAGGCCAAGCAGGTCTTCCAGCACCCTCAGGATCCCTACACCAAGATGCTGCTCGGCGCTGCGCCGTCGCTGCTGCATCCCAAGCTCGGCGAGTAGCCTCGCTTTCCCTCCCGTGCGCCCGGTTCCCTTACCGGGCGCACCTCCGTTGCGATTTCGAAAGGTTGGGTTCACGAGCCATGCCAAGTGCTCAGGAGCTACAACAGCAATTTGGTGAATATCGAGGCGCTATGCCCCGTCCATCGGATTTCGATCTCTTTTGGAAGGACCGCATGGCCGAGGCCGACGCCGTCGGGCTTGACTATGCGATCGAGGCGGCATCGGTCGCCGATGCCGCGACCTGCCAGCTTTTCGACCTCTGGTATACCGGCATGTGTGGCGCGCGCCTGCATGCCAAGTACCTTAAACCCGTCTCGGACGAGCCCGCGCCATTGGTGCTTCAGTTCCATGGGTATCCGGGTGCTAGCCGCAGCTGGTTTGAGCAGGCGTCGTTTGCGGGCATGGGCATGGCACTCATCGCCCTCGACTGCCCCGGCCAAGGAGGTCCCTCCGAGGACATTGGTGGATTTGAGGGCACAACGGTTGCCGGTCATATCGTCGCCGGTATCGACGGCGACCCGGCCAACCTCTACTATGTCCGCTTGCACCAAGATATTCGCATCCTGTGCCGCATCGTTCGCGAGCTCGAGGGCATCGATCTTGCGCGTGTGTTTGTGAACGGCGCGTCGCAGGGCGGCGGTTTGGGCATTGCGACCTGTGCGCTTAACAGCGAGCTTATCAATCGTGCCGCCATCCTCTATCCCTTCCTGTCAGATTTCCGCCTGGTCTGGGATTTGGATGCCGACGACATTGCCTACGAGGGCCTGCGCTATTGGTCTCGCTGGTTTGACGAGGACTCGACTCGTATTGACGAAGGCTATGCCAAGCTGGCGTACTTCGATTCCAAGAACTTTGCCCCTATGGTCAAATGCCCCGTGCTGTTTGGTACTGGCACAGCCGATATCGTCTGTCCGCCAGCGACGCAGTTTGCGGTCTATAACAACCTGACCTGCGAAAAGCGTCATGAGTTCTTTGAAGGCTTTGGCCACGAGGAGATTCAGGATTTTGACGATTTGATCATTCCGTTTTTCTGCAAGGGAGGGGAGGCTCATGTCTAAGTGCGAGAGCAATGTTGACGAGCTGATTGTCCCCGGACTCGTGGGAATTCCTGGAACGGTTTCGTCAAGGCTCGCAGAATATCGGGACTGGCGCGGTGATGTCCAAGCAGATGTTTCTGATTTAGAGACATGCGCTTCGAATCTTGAGATTCAAGGCCTGGCCATTACGGCGATTGACTTTGTTAACCCCTGCGCCCGTTACTCGGAGGTCTCCTTTGAGCTCGGTGACGATGCGATTCACGCTCGTTTGATCGAGCCTGTCGGTCGTGCCCGAGTATCTGAGCGCGTGCCGTTGTGCCTGATGTTCCACGACATCGATCGGCCTGTGCGCGGCTGGCATCACATGACGAGATTTGCCGCCATGGGGTATGCCGTCCTCGCGCTGGATGACGATGTTGCTGGTGCGGACGACCTGCAGTGGGGGATTTCTTCGCCCGCTTTTGTCGAGCGCGTCCGTTGGGGTTGCGCGTTGGCGAAGGTGGCGCGCAATCTTGATGGCATGGACCCCGACCGCATCTTTGCATGGGGCGAGGGCCTTGGCGGCGGAGTCGCGCTGGCGGTTTCTGCTCTGGACGAGCGGGGCCTCGCCTGCACGGCGGTTGCCAATCCAATTCCCGGTGGCCTTGAGGCGCTGTCGTCTCGGGTGCGCGGATCGGTGCTCATGGGCACATCGCTCATGGATGCCGCGAGCGACCCCAAGGGCCAGTTTGCCGTATTCAACGGTCTTGAGTGTGACCGGAGGCATATCGTCTATGCCAAATACGCTCACGAGCGCATCAATGCGTTCGAAAACGAAGTCGTCGACTTCTTTAACCAAACGTTCTACCCGTGTTCTTTGGCCTAGGCGGCCTGGACACTGCCAACAAGAGTGGGCGGCATAGGGCTGCCCGCCAGACAACTAAGGAGATTCTTGTGGCAACTCAGAAATTCACCGGCGTTATCCCTCCCGTCGTTGTTCCCGATACCGAAGATCACCAGCTCGACGTTGCCTCCTTTGAGCGCAGCATCAACCGCATGATCGATGCCGGCGTCGATGGCTTGTTCTTCCTGGGCTCCTCGGGCGAGGTCGTCTTCTCCACCGACGAGCGTCGCCGTCAGATCATCGCCGAGGCCGTCCGTATCGTCGACCACCGCGTTCCCGTTCTGGTCGGCATCATCGACACCGAGACCGAGCGCATGATCGAGCACGGTAAGGTCGCTCAGGAGCTGGGCGCCGATGCTCTCGTCGCCACCTGCCCGTTCTATGCCCTGCAGGGCATGACCGAGGTCGAGGAGCACTTCCGCATCCTGCATGAGGAACTCGACCTGCCCATCTTCGCCTACGACATCCCCGTGTGTGTCCACACCAAGCTCCCCTGGAAGCTCCTTGCCAAGCTCGGTGCCGAGGGCGTTCTGGCCGGCGTCAAGGATTCCTCGGGTGATGACATCTCGTTCCGCTACCTCGTTCAGGAGAACGAGAAGAACGGCCATCCGATGAGCATCCTCACCGGTCACGAGGTTGTTGTCGACGGCGCTTACCTCGGTGGCGCCGACGGTTCCGTCCCGGGTCTCGCCAACGTTGAGCCCGAGGGCTACGTGCGTCAGTGGAAGGCCGCTCAGGCTGGTGACTGGGCTACCGTCAAGGCCGAGCAGGATCGCCTCAATGAGATTTCGCATATCTGGGATGTCACCTCGGGCGTCCAGGGCTATGCCGGTGGCGTCGGCGCCTTCAAGACCGCTATGAACCTCATGGGTATCTTCGACAGCCCGACCATGCCGCGCCCGGTGAAGGCCATGACCGGCGAGAACGTCGAGGCTATTAAGAAGGTCCTCCAGGACAACGGTCTCCTGTAAAGCTTCCCCGGGCACCCGATCTTGGGGCTCAAGCGGTCGAGCGTGACCCATTAGGTCAACGCCCGACCGCTTTCACCCCAACCTCGGGCACCCGGGAAACCTTTACCAAGCTGCGGCGATAACGCAGCCTTCATTTCCTGTAGTTGTTTTTATCTCCTAAGGAGAGCGACATGGAGAACAAGTACGTCTGCTCTGTCGATATCGGCGGAACTAAGATCGCGACTGCCATCATGGAGTACCCGGCTGACGGTAGTGTGCCCCGTCCCGTCTTTGAGGCCGAGGTTCCCACCGAGGCCCAAGAGGGCGGCGAGGCCGTCTTCCAGCGTATCGAGGCGTCCATCAAGGCCGCTCTCGAGGCGAATCCCGATGTCGAGGTCCTTGGCGTCGGTATCGGCGCCGCCGGCGTCGTCGATCCCAAGACGGGCGCCATCGCGTATGCCAATGAGATCATGCCCGGCTGGTCCGGCGTTCAGTTGGGGCCGCGTCTGCGCGAGGACCTCGGTCTTCCCGTTGCCGTTGTGGGCGACGTGCAGGCTCATGCTCTGGGCGAGGCCCACTGGGGCGTCGGCAAGGGCAAGTTCTCCGTCTTGTGTCTTGGCATCGGCACGGGCATCGGCGGCGCATATGTCGAGAGCGGCCGCGTGATGCAGGGCTTCCATGGTGCTGCCGGTCATATGGGCCACATTGAGTGTTCGGCTGCCGCCGGCATTCCCTGCGCCTGCGGGCGTTCCGGCCATCTGGAGTCGGTTGCTTCGGGCACTTCCATTGGTCGAATGTACGATGAGCGTTTTGGCCGCGTCGACCCCAGCCGTCCTTCGGTCGGTCGCGATGTGAACGATCTGTGCCGTGCGGGCGACGCAAAGGCGACCGAGGTCATCCATGACGCCGGCTTTGCGCTGGGGGCCAGCTTGGGCTCGCTCGCTAACATCCTGGACCCTGAGGTCATCGTGCTTTCGGGCGGCGTGATTCACCAAGGTCCCGATTGGCGTTCGCAGACGTGGAAGGATTCGGTGCACGAGGGCTATGCCAGCCAGGCGCTCGATCCGCTTCAGGACACGCCGATCCTCATCGGTTCTCTGGAGGGCGATGCTCCGCTCATCGGTGCCGCCGAGCATCTTCTTGCTTCGTTGAAGTAAACATAACTACCAAGTGTGCCTTCTGAGGTGCCGCAGATTGACGTGAAAGAGGAGCGAAGCGTACTTCGGTACGCGAGCGACGGTTTGAACGTCAAGGTGCGGCGTCTCAGAAGGCTGTTTTGAGAAAGGTTGAGTCGAACATGACCGTTGATCCTTTGATCCAGTCCCTGAAGGGCAAGCTCGTCGTGAGCGTTCAGGCGTATATGGGCGAGCCGCTTCGTACGCCCGAGACCATGGCGCAAATGTCTCGCGCTTGCGAGCTCGGCGGCGCCGCCGCCATTCGCTGCCAGGGCCTTGCCGACATTGCCGCCATTAAGGGTCGCTGTGAGGTTCCCGTCATCGGCCTGTGGAAGGATGGGCACGAGGGCGTTTACATCACGCCGACGCTGCGTCACGCTCGCGCCTGCGTTGCTGCCGGTGCCGATATCGTGGCGATCGACGCCACCGATCGTCCGCGCCCCGATGGCAAGACGGTCGAGGATACCTTCCGCCCGCTGCACGAGGAGGGTGTGCTCCTGATGGCGGATTGTGCCACCATCGAGGATATTCGCCGTGCTGTTGATATGGGCTTTGACCTGGTATCCACCACGCTTTCTCACGGCGTCGCCGCCATCGACTGCACCATGGCCGATGGCCCCGACCTGCCGCTCCTGCGTCAGGCGACTGAGGAATTCCCCGGCCTTCCTATCATTTGCGAGGGTCGCGTGCATACGCCCGAGGAGGCTCGCGCCGCGATCGATGCTGGCGCCTGGGCCGTTGTCGTCGGCACCGCCATCACGCACCCCACGAGTATTACGAGTTGGTTCAAGGCTGCACTTGAGGCGTAAGACAGGTCTCGTATCCGCTCGGGGCGGTATACTCAATATAGGCAATTGACCGCGCGGGATCCGGGTTGCTGGGTCCCGCGCTTGTTTTCGGGAGGCAGCACATGCAAAAGGGAGATGCCATGGATGCGGCGGAGCGCTCGGAGCGCATCCCCGATATCGTCATCATCACCGGAATGTCCGGATCGGGCCGCACACAGGCCATGCACGTGTTCGAGGACATGGGCTATTTTTGCATCGATAACCTGCCTCCGCGTCTCATCGCCCAGCTTGCCGAGCTCGTCGGCATCAATACGGGCGTGGGCAGGCATCTCGCCGTCACCTGTGACCTGCGCAGCCAGGGCTTGTTCGATGAGCTGCTCGATGCCGTTGCCGCACTCGAGGAGCGCGAGATGAGCTGTGACATCGTGTTTCTCGAGGCCTCTGACGAGGTGCTGATCCGTCGTTATAGCGAAAACCGCCGCCGCCATCCCATTGCCAAGCCGGGGGAGACTACGGCCGATGCGATTCAGCGCGAGCGCCTGCAGCTGCAGGGTGTGCGCGACCGAGCCGATATGATCATCGACACGAGCCGCCTGCGTACCTCTGCCCTGCGCAACAAATTGCGCATGGCGTTCTCCGAGTTGTCCGACCAGCAGCTCATGGACGTTCACGTGTTCTCGTTTGGCTTTAAGCACGGTATGCCCGTTGAGGCGGACATTATGATCGACGTTCGCTTCCTGCCCAATCCGTTCTACGATCCCGAGATGCGCACCATGACCGGTCTCGATAAGAAGGTCTCCGACTTTGTTCTGGACCATCCCAAGACCCAGGAGTTCTGGAAAGCTTGGACGCAGCTGCTCGATACGGTGATGCCGGGCTATATCGCGGAGGGCAAGCCACAGCTTTCTATTGCCATCGGCTGCACGGGCGGTCAACACCGCAGCGTTGCCATCGCCGAGGCCACGGCACGTTATTTGGAAGGCGCTCAATATCACGTGAGCATTTCCCACCGCGACCTGTCGCGCGCCAACACGAAAGCATAGGCCTGCATGTCGTTTACCGCCGAGGTGCGTGACGAACTCGCGCGCTGCGAACCCGAATGTGAATACTGCGATTTGTCGACGCTTGCCGCCCTGACGCGTGTGAGCGGTACACTTTCGCTGGCCGGCTCCGGGCGGTATCGTTTGACGGTCGCGACCGAGACGGGCGCCGTCGCGCGCACGATGATCACACTGACGCATCGCATCCTTAAGCTCAAAACGGAATTCACCGTTCGTAAATCTGTATTGCATAAGGTTCGAAACTACCTCATCACCTTGCCTGATCAGCCAGACCTGGATAAGGCTCTGGTGCTGCTGGGCATCCTCGACCGCAGGGGAGGACTTGTCGCCGGCGTGCCCCGACATATCGTTGCCCGTCCCTGCTGCAGGCTTGCCTATATCCGCGGCGCGCTCATCGCGGGCGGCTTCGTGGCCGATCCACGCGGCGATTTTCATTTGGAGATCGCGGTGCAGGGCGAGCAATATGCCAAGGGGCTTTGCGATCTGTTGGAGCAGATTGGGGTCCATGCTCGTGTTAATGCGCGGCGGGGGTCATATGCCGTGTACATTAAGAGCGCCGAGGAGATCGAGCAGCTCCTAAAGCTGGTCGGCGCCAAGCGCAGCGTTGCCGAGATCGAGGAAGCGCGCGCGGTCAAATTGGTTAAGAACGACGTAAACCGTCGCGTGAACGCCGAGCTCGCCAACCAGACCAGAAGCGCCGGTGCCGCCCAGCATCAGCTTGCGTTGATCGATGAGCTCGAGCAGCGTGGCCTTCGCGATGCGCTTCCGGATGCCTTGGCGGTCTTTTGCGACCTGCGCGAGCGCTACCCCGATCTGTCACTGCGTGATTTGGGGGAGATGGCTGACCCTCCCTTGTCGAAGTCGGCCCTCTACCATCGTGTTTTACGGCTTGAAAAGCTCATTGAAGCAAACAGGTAGTTTGAAGTATCGACTTATATATGGATTTAACTGCTATTTTAGTCTTTAAAACGTTTTAACGTAAATTTGATTTTCAATTTCGAGCATTCTCGTGAAATTCAAGTCAAAAAAAAGGTATATTAGGCGAGTGGTTAGTTTGTGGGCCTCAACGGCGGGCGCTGTAGCTCGCGGGGGCCTTACGAAAGGAGACACAATGGCAGTAAAGGTTGCTATTAACGGCTTCGGTCGCATCGGTCGTCTGGCTTTCCGTCAGATGTTCGGTCATGAGGGCTCCGAGATTGTCGCTATCAACGACCTCACCTCTCCCGATATGCTCGCTTACCTGCTGAAGTACGACTCCACGCAGGGCAACTACGCTCGCGATCACGAGGTCGTTGCTGGCGAGGATTCCATCACCGTTGACGGCAAGGAGATCAAGATCTACAAGGAGGCCGACGCCAACAACCTGCCTTGGGGCGACCTCGACGTTGACGTCGTTCTCGAGTGCACCGGCTTCTACACCAGCAAGGCTAAGGCTCAGGCCCACATCAACGCTGGCGCCAAGAAGGTCGTCATCTCCGCTCCCGCTGGCAGCGATCTGCCCACCATCGTGTACAACGTCAACCATGAGACGCTGACCGCTGAGGACAACATCATCTCCGCTGCTTCCTGCACCACCAACTGCCTCGCCCCGATGGCCAAGGGTCTGAACGACTTCGCTCCCATCGTGTCCGGCATCATGACCACCATTCACGCCTGGACTGGCGACCAGATGCCGCTCGACGGCCCGCAGCGCAAGGGCAACAAGCGTCGTAGCCGCGCCTGCGCCGTTAACATCGTCCCCAACACCACCGGTGCTGCCAAGGCTATCGGCCTGGTTCTCCCCGAGCTCAACGGTAAGCTCATCGGTGCCGCCCAGCGCGTCCCGACGCCGACCGGCTCCATCACCAACCTCTACGCTGTCGTTGACAAGAAGGTCACCGTCGACGAGGTCAACGCCGCTATGAAGGCCTACGCTGCCACCATCTCCGAGACCTTCGGCTACAACGAGGACGACATCGTCTCCACCGACATCATCGGCGAGACCCACGGCTCCATCTTCGACGCCACTCAGACCATGTGCTCTGACCTCGGCAACGGTCAGACCCTCGTTCAGGTCACCTCTTGGTACGACAACGAGAACTCCTACACCTCTCAGATGGTCCGCACCATCAAGTACTTCGAGAAGTTCGTTGCTTAATTTAGCTTTTAGCGAATAGCTCGTTGAGCGTCTAAAGAAGGGCGCGGCCTTATAGGGCTTACACCCTAGGGTCGCGCCCTTTTTATAAGAAATCGTCTGCCGTAATGGGAGGCAGACACGTACGAAAGGTAGAAGCAAACATGGCCTTTACCAAGAAGACCGTCCGCGACATCGATGTCGACGGCAAGCGCGTTCTCGTCCGCGTTGACTTTAACGTGCCTATCAAGGATGGCGTCGTTGGCGACACCACCCGTATCAAGGCTGCCCTGCCCACCATCAACTATCTCGTTGAGCACAATGCTCGCGTCATCCTCATGAGCCACCTCGGCCGTCCCGATGGCACCGGCTTCCAGCCCGAGCTGTCCCTCGAGCCCGTCGCCAAGAAGCTCGCCGAGCTCTCTGGTCTTGACGTTGCCTTTGTTGCCGACACTTACGGCGAGAAGGCTGCCGAGGCTGTCGCTGCCGTCGAGCCGGGCAAGGTTCTCGTTCTCGAGAACGTCCGCTTCGATAAGCGTGAGAAGAAGAACGATCCCGAGATCGCCAAGAAGCTCGCTTCCTATGGTGACGTCTTCGTTCTCGATGCCTTCGGCACCGCTCACCGCGCCCAGGGTTCCGTCGTGGGCCCCGCCGCTTACCTGCCTGCCGTCGCCGGCTTCCTGCTCGAGAAGGAGGTCGACACGCTGACCGGCATCTTCGCCGAGCCCGAGCGCCCCTTCGTCGCCATCGTCGGCGGTTCCAAGGTTTCCTCCAAGATCGGCGTTCTCGATCACCTCATCGACTCCGCTGACACCCTGATCATCGGTGGCGGCATGGCCTACACCTTCTTCCTGGCTCAGGGCCTGTCCGTCGGTCAGTCCCTCAAGGAAGAGGACTGGGTCGAGCGCGCCGGCGAGATGCTCAAGAAGGCCGAGGAGAAGGGTGTCAAGATCCTCCTCCCCATCGACAACCGTGTTGCCGATCACTTTGGCGAGGACGCTGTCCCCGAGGTTGTCGCTTCCGACGCTATCCCCGACGATCGTGAGGGTATGGACATCGGTCCCAAGACCGAGGAGCTCTATGCCGAGGCCGTCAAGGGCGCCAAGACCGTGTTCTGGAACGGCCCCATGGGCGTCTTCGAGTTCGACAACTTTGCTCACGGCACCCAGGCTATCGCCGAGGCTGTCGCCGAGGCCGACTGCACCTCGATCATCGGCGGTGGCGACTCTGTCGCAGCTGTCAACAAGTTCAACCTGGCCGACAAGATGAGCTGGATCTCCACCGGTGGTGGCGCTTCCATGGAGCTCGTCGAGGGTAAGGCCCTGCCCGGAGTGGAGGCGCTTCTCGATGCCTAATCGCACCCTTCTTATCGCTGGTAACTGGAAGATGAACAACGACGTCGCCGAGGCCGCCAAGCTCGCCGACGAGCTGGCTCAGGCTCTGCCCGAGGTTCCGGCCGGCGTCGAGGTGCTCGTCTGCCCTCCGACCATCGACATCACCACGGTTCATGACCGTATTCAGGCTGCCCCCATTGCCCTCGGTGCACAGAACGTGTACTGGGAGGCCAAGGGTGCCTTCACCGGTGAGTCCTCTTGCGACATGCTCAAGTCCGCTGGCTGCACCTACTGCATCATCGGTCACTCCGAGCGTCGTGATTACTTCCACGAGACCGATGAGGATCAGAACAAGAAGGCCAAGGCCCTCGTTGCCGCCGGTCTTGTTCCCGTCTTCTGCTGCGGCGAGTCCCTCGAGGTCCGCGAGGCTGGCACCTATGTCGAGCACGTCGTGAACCAGGTCAAGGCTGGCCTTGCTGGTCTTGAGATCACCTGCCCCAAGCAGGTCGTCGTCGCCTACGAGCCCATCTGGGCCATCGGCACCGGCAAGACCGCTACCGCCGAGGACGCTCAGGAGGTCTGCGGCGCTATCCGTGAGACCCTCAAGGAGATGTTCGGCGAGGAGCTCGCTAACGGCATCCGCGTTCTCTATGGTGGCTCTGCCAAGCCCGGCAACATTGCCGAGCTCGTCGCCAAGCCCGACGTTGACGGCGCCCTCGTGGGCGGCGCTTCGCTCAAGGCTGCCGACTTCGCCTCTATGGTCGTCAAGGCAGGCGAGTAGGACATATGGCACAGCGTCATCTTCCTGCACTCCTGATCATCATGGATGGTTGCGGCCTGGCTCCGGCCGATGGCGAGAACGCCGTCGCCGCTGCCAAGACGCCCTTCCTTGACAGCCTGTATGAGAAGTACCCCCACACCACGCTCGGCGCTTCGGGCGAGGACGTGGGCCTTCCCGACGGCCAGATGGGCAACTCCGAGGTGGGTCACCTCAACATCGGTGCCGGCCGCATCGTGTTCCAGGAGCTTTCGCGCATCAACAATGCCATCAAGGACGGCTCCATTGCCAAGAACGAGGTTTTCGTCAAGGCTATGGACGATGTCAAGGCCGAGGGTAAGACTCTCCACCTCATGGGCCTTATGAGCCCTGGCGGTGTTCATTCTCACATGAACCACGTCGAGGCCCTGGTCAAGATGGCTGCCCAGCATGGTGTCAAGACCGTTCGCGTCCACGCCTTTATGGATGGTCGCGATGTCGACCCGCAGTCCGGTGCCGGTTACATGAGTGAGTTCTGCGCCTTCCTGGCTAAGATCTCCGAGGAGACCGGTTGCGACGCTCGCGTTGCCACCGTCTCGGGCCGTTATTGGGCCATGGACCGCGATAATCGTTGGGAGCGCATCCAGCGCGCCTACGACGTCATGGTCAACGCGTCCGATGCTGATACCGACCCCGTTGCCGGTATCAAGGCCTACTACGAGAAGGACCCGCGCGGCGACGAGTTCGTCGAGCCCTTCGCTGCCCACAACGAGGGCATTCACGAGGGCGACGCGGCCATCTTCTTCAACTTCCGTCCCGACCGCGCTCGTCAGATGACCCGCGTGTTCACGGACAAGGAGTTCGACGGCTTTGAGCGCGAGCAGATCAAGCTTTCGCACTTTGTGACGATGACCGAGTACGACCCGACGTTTGACGTTGAGGTCGCTTTCCCCAAGACGTTCCCCGAGAACGTTCTGGCCGACGTTATCGCCGCCAATGGCCTGAAGCAGCTGCACACCGCCGAGACCGAGAAGTACGCACACGTGACGTTCTTCCTCAACGGCGGCATCGAGGAGCCCAAGGAGGGCGAGGAGCGCGTGCTCGTCGCTTCCCCCAAGGTCGCTACCTACGATCTGCAGCCCGAGATGAGCGCTCCCGAGGTTACCGAGAAGCTCGTCGCCGCTATTAACGAGGATCGCGCTGATTTCTACATCGTGAACTTCGCGAACTGCGACATGGTTGGTCACACCGGTGTCTTCGACGCCGCCGTTAAGGCCGTCGAGGCTGTTGACGATGCCTTGTCCAAGGTTGTCCCGGCGATTCTCGCCAAGGGTGGCTTTGCGCTGATCACCGCCGACCACGGCAACGCCGACCACATGTTTGACGTTGCTTCCGACGGTTCCAAGCATCCGTTCACGGCTCACACCACCAACCGTGTTCCGTTCATCATCGTTGATGAGAAGGCCAAGCTCACCGGTATCGAGGACGGCCGTCTTTCCGATATCGCTCCGACCATGCTCACCATGGCTGGTATTGAGCCTTCCGCCGAGATGACGGGTCGCGTGCTCGCCACCGAGGCCTAAGAGAAAACTCCAAGCGTTTTCATACAAGGGGGTTGCCCATATTTGGACAACCCCCTTTTTGGTATTTCTGCCATTTCTACCCCGTCCCTGAGCGGCAGGTAGGGGAGAGCGGGGGATTGTGGTACAGTACTGGAGTTTGAACTGTTCTATTAAGGAGCTTATCTATGGGTCCGTTCCAGATTCTTCTGTTTGTCGTTTGGGCTGTTTCTGCCGTGGCGCTGACGATTCTCGTCCTGATGCATTCCGGTAAGGGTACCGGCGTTTCGGATATGATTGCCAGCTCGCTGTATAACTCCAGCTCTGCCACGGGCGTTATGGAGCAGAACCTTGACCGCCTGACCGTCATCATGGCTGTCGTGTTTGCCGTGTGCGTCGTGCTGTGCATGTTCTTCTTCCCGCAGGGCATCGTGGGCTACTAATCACGAGCCGCATAAATACTTGAAAAGGGTCCCGCAAGTGCGGGACCCTTTTTGTTTACATATTTGTAACAGAGTCAAAATATCCTCATATACTTCGCCCAACTAAAGAAAATCTCGACCGTTAACCGGAATTAGCCCCAAATCGTGCATAAAATGCGCTACTGTATTGTAATACGTTGGTCCGCTTTGTATAACCAGCCAAAACGGCGGACCGCGTTTGAATGGTTCGATTGGGCTGTCTTGACGTTGCCCGACCGAACTTACTTTGTCCTATCTCATAAGGAGGATGTCATGGCTGATTCTATGTTCCACCAGCCCGTTATGGGTCGTCGCGCCTTTGTCGGCGGTACCCTTGCTGCGAGCTCCATGGCTTTTCTTGCCGCATGCGGCAAGAAGGGCGGCGACGCTTCCGGTTCTGAGTCCGGTTCGACGCTGAACTTCTACATCAACAACCCGGTCTGCATCGACCCCTATAACGTCCAGGAGGACCAGGGCACTCAGGTCGAGTACCAGCTCTTTGATGCTCTGACCTCTTATGACGCCGAGAAGGGCGAGATCGTTCCGCTGGCTTGCGAGTCCTTTGAGGCCAACGACGACGCCACCGAGTTCACCTTCAAGATCAAGAAGGCCAAGTTCCACAACGGTGACGACGTTACCTCCAAGTCCTTCAAGCTCGGTTGGGAGCGTCTGGTCAACACCAAGTCGGCCATCGCTACCGAGTACGGCCCTTCCGAGGTCTCCTATCACCTTTCTATGGTCGAGGGCTATGACGACCTGCTTGCCGGTAACGCTACCGAGCTCAGCGGTGTTATTTGCCCCGACGATGAGACCCTCGTCGTCAAGCTGTCTTCCGCTTACGCCGACTTCCCCTTCGTCGCCTCTCACCCGGCTCTGGCCCCGGTTCCCGAGTGCGCCGAGTCCGATGTCAAGAGCTTCTATCTTGCACCTGTCGGTAACGGCCCGTTCATGATGGACGGCAAGTGGGAGGATGGTCAGGAGATCAACCTCAAGAAGTTCGACGATTACTATGGCGACAAGGCCAAGATCGATGGCATCCACTTTCAGGTCATCAAGGACATGGAGACTGCTTACAAGGAGTTCCAGGCCGGTAACCTCGATGTCTGCGACGTTCCCGTTGCTCAGATCGATGCCGCCAAGAAGGATCGTGGCGTGTCCAAGGACGGCTACACCATGGGTGACGGCGAGCGCATGCTGCTCGGCGCCGAGCCTTCCACGTACTATCTGACCTGCAACACCACGGCCGAGCCGTTCAACAACGCCGACCTGCGTAGGGGCATCTCCCTGGCCATCAACCGTGAGGCCATCTGCAAGACCATCTTCAAGGGTACCCGTACCCCTGCCGACGGCATTGTTCCTCCGGGCATCGATGGCTACAAGGAGGGCGCATGGGAGTTCTGCGCCTACGATGTCGACAAGGCTAACGAGTACCTCGACAAGGTTGCTCCCGCTGGCGCTAACGGGGATCGTGGCATTAGCGTGACCCTTTCCTACAACCAGGACGGCGGTCACAAGGAGATCATGGAGTCCATCATCGGCGACCTCGCCAAGGTTGGCGTTACCGCTGTCTCCGATACCCCCGAGTGGTCTGCCCTGCTCGAGCAGTATCAGAACTTTAACTATCAGTTCGGTCGTCTGGGTTGGATTGCCGACTACCCGATCATGGACAACTTCCTGTATCCGCTGTTCCACTCCGACTCCCTCGGTGGCGACAACCGCTCTGGTTACAGCAACCCCGAGTTCGACGCCAAGGTCGACGAGGCTCGTACTATTGTTGACGACGAGGAGCGCGTCGCTAAGATGCAGGAGGCCGATGCAATGGTCGCTGCCGACTGCCCGGTCATCCCGGTGATGTTCTACACGCACACCATCGTCGGCTCCGATCGCATCAAGCACCTCTATGTCGATCCGCAGAAGCATGCCGAGCTGGGTAC
Organism: uncultured Collinsella sp.; assembly: GCA_900541795.1. GTDB lineage: Bacteria > Actinomycetota > Coriobacteriia > Coriobacteriales > Coriobacteriaceae > Collinsella. The sequence continues at coordinate 37,175 of UQLC01000017.1, forward strand.
CGCTGAGCTCGCCTAAGAGTTTGCAGCTTCCGTGAGGGTCAAGTATTTACGTAGACCTCATGGGAAACATACAGTTCTCCCTAACCTGGGGTAAACTGGCTGATGGTAATTTTGGGATGCCGGTCTGGCGATCGGCATCCCATTTAGGTTAATCCCTAGATAGGGGAGTGGTATGGGTAAGTACATCGTTAAACGTGTGCTTCAGTTCATCCCGGTGTTTTTGGGCGTTACGCTGATTCTGTTCGCCCTCCAGAATATCGTGCCGGGAGATCCGATCAAGCTGATCGGTGGAGACAAGGCTCTGTCCCCCGAGGTGGAGCTTCAGCTTCGCGTCCGCTATCACCTGGTCCAGTCGGACGAGGACGGCAACGCGATCCTTGACGAGAACGGCGACCCCGTTCAAACGTCGCTCGTGGACCGTTACTTGTATTACATGAACGGCCTGCTTCATGGCGATCTGGGCAATTCGTATCAGCGCAAGCTGCCGGTTACGGATATCTTTGCTCAGAAGTATCCGTATACGGTCAAACTTGCCGCGTGCGCCATCGTGCTCGAGGCAATTATGGGTATCGGTGCGGGTATCATTTCGGCGGTAAAGCGTTATTCCTTCTGGGATATTTTGGTAACGCTCACCACGTCGATCCTCGTTGCGGTCCCGGCCTTCTGGCTCGGTATGTTGCTGCAGCTGTTCTTTGGCGTCATCCTCAAGGACGCCACGGGCGGTGCAATCTCCATGCCGATCTCGGGTGCCGGCGGTTCCAGCTCTCAGTATCAGGATTGGATGCACTATGTGCTTCCGACCATTACGCTGGCTTCGGTTTCGACCGCTTATGCTGCCCGCATTATGCGCTCGCAGCTGCTTGACGTCATGAACCAGGATTACATCCGTACGGCAAAGGCGAAGGGTCTCTCCAATCGCGCGATCATCGTCAAGCATGCGCTTAAGAATGCACTCATCCCCGTCGTTACCTATATTGGTGTCGACTTTGGTGGCATGCTTTCGGGCGCCATCCTGACCGAGACGGTCTTTAACTGGCCCGGTATCGGCTATGAGGTCTATCGCGCCATTAGCATGCGTGACTGGCCCATCGTTATGGGCGGCGTTACGCTCATCGTCGTCGTCGTTATGGTGATCAACCTGCTCGTCGACATTAGCTATGCATTCCTCGACCCACGCATCCGCCTTGGCGGTCCGTCGGATAAGGCCTAAGGGAGGTACGTCTCATGCAGGAAACTGATTCTCAGTCTCAGGAGCAGGCTACCGCCACCAAGGCCGCATCTGCTCCCGCCAAGTCCCGCACGCTGTGGGGCGACGCTTTTAAGCGTCTTCGTAAGAACAAGCTCGCCGTTATCGGTGTCTGCTGGATCATCATCGTCGTTGTGGTTGCACTGACCGCAGATCTGTGGGCTAAGCCCTGGCTCGGTTCGCCGACGGCTTCCGACTCGACCACCATGGCCGAGACGTCGCTGCTGGCTCCGTGTGCAGAGCACCCGTTTGGCACCGACGCCCTTGGTCGTGACATTCTCGTCCGCGTTATCTACGGTGCGCGCGTTTCGCTGTCCGTCGGCATTATGGCCACCGCGATCTCCACGCTGATCGGTCTGGTCATGGGTGCTCTGGCGGGTTTCTACGGCGGCATCTGGGATACGATCATCATGCGCTGTGCGGACATCTTCCTGGCGTTCCCGTACGTGCTGTTCGTTGTCGCCATGATCGCCGTTATCGGCCGTGGCCTTCAGAACGTCTTTATCGCCATCGGTATTCTCGGCTGGCCTTCGATTGCGCGCGTCTTCCGCTCTGCAATCTTGACGGTCAAGGAAAACGACTATGTTGATGCTGCGCGCGCGATGGGTGCATCTGATGCTCGTATCGTCGTGCGTCACATCTTCCCGAACTCCGTCGCCTCCATCGTGGTCTACGCGACCATGAACATTGGTGGCGCCATTCTGACCGAGTCCGCTCTGTCCTTCCTCGGCATGGGCGTTATTCCGCCTACGCCTTCGTGGGGCTCCATGATTCAGGACGGTCAGCAGTATCTTCTGACCGCTCCCTGGATGATGATCATGCCCGGTCTGGCAATTCTCTCGACGGTGCTCGCTTTCACCCTGTTGGGTGATGGTCTGCGCGACGCCCTCGACGTCAAGATGAAGGACGCATAAGGATGAAGAAGAACAAGAACTATGTGGACCTGAAGGACCAGCCGGTTCCTGAGGGCCAGCATCTGCTCGAGGTCGATGACCTTAAGATGTATTTCCACACCGAGGATGGCGTCGTTCGCGCTGTCGACGGTGTCTCCTACACGCTCGATCGCGGCGAGACCCTGGGCGTCGTCGGTGAATCCGGCTCCGGTAAGTCCGTGACCGCCATGACCATCATGGGCCTTATCTCGATGCCTCCGGGAAAGATTGAGGGCGGTGACGTTCGCTATCGCGGTCGCTCCATCCTCGAAATGACCGAGGAAGAGATGCAGCACATTCGCGGTAACGACATCGCGATGATCTTCCAGGATCCTATGACCTCCTTGAACCCGGTCTATAAGATTGGCAAGCAGGTGGGCGAGGGTCTTCGTCTGCACCGTGGCTACTCCAAGCAGGAGGCGCTCAAGCGCGCTACCGAGCTTTTGGACCTCGTGGGTATCCCCGAGCCCGAGAAGCGCGTCAATGAGTATCCGCACCAGTTCTCCGGCGGTATGCGTCAGCGTGTCATGATCGCTATGGCTCTTGCCTGCGATCCCGATATTCTGATTGCCGACGAGCCCACGACTGCCCTGGACGTTACCATTCAGGCTCAGATTATCGAGCTCATGCAGGAAATGCAGGAGAAGAACGGCAACGCCATCATCATGATTACCCATGACCTGGGCGTCGTCGCCGACATGGCCGACAAGATCATGGTTATGTACGCCGGCCGTCCCGTTGAGTTCGGTACTGCTGAGGAAATCTTCTACGAGAGCCGCCACCCCTACACCTGGGGCCTTATCCGCTCCATCCCGGAGCAGGCCATCGAAGAGAAGAAGCCGCTTACGCCGATTCACGGCAACCCGCCTTCGCTCATGAACCTGCCCGAGGGCTGCGTGTTCTCGCCTCGTTGTCCCTATGCGACCGATAAGTGCCGCAAGCAGCGCCCCGAGCGCGTTGTCACCGAGTCTGGTCATTACTCTGCGTGCCACTACTCCGGTGACCCCGAGTTTCTCAAGAACGCTCCTGAGACGTCCCGTACGCGCAAGGATTCCAAGAAGGGAGGCGAGGCGTAATGGCAGATACCAACGAGCGTACTCCGTTGCTGAAGGTCGAGCACCTCTCTAAGGAGTTCCCCGCTGAGTCCGGCATGTTCGCCAAGCGTTTTTCCAAGCGTGTCGTCTCTGCAGTGAATGACATTTCGTTCGAGATTTATCCGGGCGAGACCTTTGGCCTGGTTGGCGAGTCTGGTTGCGGTAAGTCCACGACGGGTCGCACCATCATGCGCTTGACCAAGCCGACGGCAGGCAAAGTGTTCTTCCAGGGCAAAGACGTTGCCGAGATGAGCAAGCACGAGATCAAGGATATGCGTCGCGAGATGCAGTTCATCTTCCAGGATCCCTATGCTTCGCTCAACCCTCGTATGACCATCGGCGAGATTGTTTCTGAGCCCATGACCATTCATGGCGTTGGCACCAAGGAAGAGCGTATCGAGCGTGTCCGCGAGCTGCTGGACGTCGTCGGTCTGAACCCCGAGCACATCAACCGCTATCCGCACGAGTTCTCGGGCGGCCAGCGCCAGCGTGTCGGCATCGCCCGCGCGTTCGCTCTGAAGCCCAAGCTGATCATCTGCGACGAGCCTGTCTCTGCACTTGACGTATCCATTCAGGCCCAGGTTCTGAACCTTCTTAAGGAACTCCAGGACAAGTTTGGTACGGCTTATCTCTTCATTGCTCACGACCTCTCTGTCGTACAGCACATCTCCGATCGCGTTGCCGTTATGTATCTGGGCAAGATGGTCGAGGTTTCGGACTGGAAGACGCTCTACAGTGAGCCGCACCATCCGTACACGCAGTCGCTGTTGTCTGCTGTGCCGGTGCCCGATCCGGATATCCAGAAGACCCGCAAGCGCATCATCCTCGCCGGCGATCCGCCGTCGCCGCTGGATCCGCCGACCGGCTGCCGTTTCCACACGCGCTGCCCGATTGCGCAGGGTATCTGCTCCGAGAAGCTTCCCGAGTTTAAGGAAGTTGCCCCGGGTCACTGCTGCGCCTGCCACTTCGCGGAGCCGTTCCCGATCAAGGAATCGCACATCGACCTGTAGCCGGTTGTTTTCGTCCGGGCCCGCCCTGTTGTTACTTTTCAGAACGTCCTCGGACATGTCGGAAGCCCCGCTGCGCGCTACGCGCTGCGGGGCTTCCTCCGTCCTGCGGGATGTTCTGAAAAGTAACAACAGGTCGGGCCCTGCGGTAACTCGGCAGGGGGAGCGCGATTCCTTGATCGCTCACTTAATCTAATGGGAAAGATAGCGAGGCCGGAGCTTTGGCTCCGGCCTCCTTATATAAGGGCTCGGCAAAGCC
>UQLC01000018.1 GCA_900541795.1 uncultured Collinsella sp.
ACGGCCAACCGAAGTTGACCGTCTCAACAATCTTTGGGTGGGCCGTCAGGGGTTCAGCCTGCTTCGCAGGCGGCCGCTGCGGCGCTTTCGCGCCTTGCGCGCTGCGCTGGCAAACGCTCACGCGTTTACTCAGCTCCGCGCCCCGACGGGTTCGAACCCATGAAAGGGCGACAAAAAAGACGGCCAACCGAAGTTGACCGTCTCAACAATCTTTGGGTGGGCCGTCAGGGGTTCGAACCCTGGACCTTGGGATTAAAAGTCCCCTGCTCTGCCAGCTGAGCTAACGGCCCGCGGGTGGCATTGTACCACGGTCTGGGACTATTCCCAACTCCATTGGCCGTTCTGGAAAATCACAACTTCACGTCCATCAGGCGTAATGCCCACAATATCGATGTCGTCCGTGCCGATCATAAAATCGACGTGCGTGCTCGAGACGTTAACGCCATGCTCCAGAAGCTCCTCCTTGGACATGTCATACCCACCCTCGATGCATTCGGGGAAACCGACACCTAGCGCGAGATGGCAGCTAGCGTTCTCGTCATAGAGCGTATTGTAGAACAGAACACCACTTTCGCGGATCGGCGTGTTCTTGGAAATGAGCGCGACCTCTCCCAGGTGAGCAGCGCCCTCGTCAGTATCGATGATACTTGCGAGCGTTGCCTTGCCCACGCGGGCGTCGTAGTCCACCACGCGGCCGCCCTCGAACTTAATCCAAAAATCTTCGACCTTATTGCCGTGATGGATGAGCGGCATGGCCGAGTACACGATACCGTCGGCGCGCATGCGATCGGGCGAAGTGAAGACTTCCTCGGTGGGAATGTTGGGGAAGAAGGGGTGCCCATCGGGCGTCTTGCCCTTGCCGCCGGCCCACTCGTGACCTTTCGTCATGCCAATCGTCAGATCGGTTCCATTTGCCGCGGTGTAATGCAGGTAGTCGAAACGATTGTCGTTCAGGAAACGCAGGTTCTTTTCGAATGCGGCGTCATGGAGTTCCCAGTCGCTCTCTGGGTCCTGGCCATCGGCGCGCGCGGTGTGCAGAATCGCATTCCACAGCTTATAGATTGCAACCTCATCGGCGTCTCCCGGGAACACCTCGTGCGCCCAAGCCACGACCGGAGCGCCGGCGATGCACCACGGATTGATGTTGTAATCCAGTCCACGGCGGAAAACTTTGCACTGCGTATTCCTCGCCTTTGATGCCGCGGCCGGCTTGGCTGGATCGATGCCCTTGAGGGCCGCAGGATCCGCACCCTCGATAAAGACAAAGCAGGCACCATCCTGGGCCAAGGAATCCAGCTGCATGCGCTTCCACTCGGACGTCTGCTCAAAATAGCTTTTCTCGACATGCTCGTACGTGAGCCTCGTCACGGCATCATCGGCCCAAATGACCGTCACGTGGCCGGCGCCGGCAGCATAGGCCTCCGCGACCACCACGCGCGCAAACGGCGCGCACTCGACCGGAGACTGAACGACGACCTCCTGGCCGGGCTTGACGTTTACGCCCTTGCGGACGACCAGGCGCGCGTAGTTTTTAATCTTGGGCTCCAGGGCCTTCATGCCCTCCAGAGCCTCTTCGACCGTCAGGGCAGCTCGAATCATGTGCCACTCCATCTATCTATAGAACAGTAAAAAGGCGCGCCGCAAAAACGACGCGCCTTATATCTTAGCGATAAGTATGTATGCAAACGCTACTTCTTCTTGGAGTCCTTCTGGTCCTCCTCGGCAGCCGCGCGCTCAATAAGAGCGTTGAGCTTGTTCTCGGACATGCCCTCGGCCTGCGCGCGGTACATGTTGCGCAAGGGACGAATACGAGCGAAGTCATAGATAAAGTCGCCCAAAATGATGACGTAGGACAAAACGATGCCGACCATCTGGACAGGGCTGGACACCATGCCAGCGGGAGCGAAGTACAGCGAGGCCCAAATTGCCACGACGAGCACCATGCCAATGGCGAGCACAATCCACCAGATGCGACGGCGCTTGGTGTAGTCCTCGTCCTGCTTGAGGAGGATATTCGACACCGTATAGATGCGGTCCTCCTTGGCGCGCTGCTTGGCCTTGCGGGCGCGCTTCTCCTCTTTAGAGAGGCCCTCGAGGTTCTCGCCCTTCTCGAGCTCTTTGCGGCGTGCCTTAGACGAAGCCGGCACGACGCGAACGGAGCTCGCTGCTTGGCGGGCGGGCTTAGCAGATGCGGCAGACTTGCGCGCAACCCCGGTAACTTCGTGCGATTGCGTGCGCTTGTTCGTGGCGCTACGGGTACTCACTTATGCGTTCTCCTTCATGCTTGTGAACTGGAAGCCCGTGATGATCTGGAAGGCCTCGCGATAGCGCTCGGACGTGCCATCGATGACCTCGGCGGGCAGGTGCGGGGTCTCCCCCGTCATATCCCAGTTGGCCTTGAGCCAATTGCGGACGAATTGCTTGTCGTAGCTAGGCTGGATCTTGCCCTCCTCGTAGCTGGCAGCAGGCCAGAAACGGCTGGAGTCGGGCGTGAGGCACTCGTCGATCAGCGTGACCTTGCCATCGATGACACCAAACTCGAACTTGGTGTCGGCAATGATGATGCCACGGGTCGCGGCGTACTCGGCAGCGGCCTTGTAGATCTTGAGGGAAAGGTCACGAATCTGCGTGGCGATGTCCTCGCCCACGATCTCGCAGCAACGCTCGAACGAGATGTTCTCGTCGTGGTCACCGATCTCGGCCTTCGTGGACGGCGTGAACAACGGCTCGGGAAGCTTGGAAGCCTCGGTCAGGCCCTCAGGCAGCTGGATGCCGCAGACGGTGCCGTTCTCGTCGTAGGTCTTCTTGCCCGAACCGGTCAGATAGCCGCGGACGATGCACTCGATAGGAATCGTCTGGGCCTTCTTAACCAGCATGGCGCGGCCAGCGAGGTAGTCACGATACTCAGCAAACTCCTCGGGGAAATCCGCCGGGTCGATGGAAACGAGATGGTTGGGGACGATGTCGGCAAACTTATCGAACCAGAATGCCGAGATGCGATTGAGCACCTCTCCCTTAAACGGAATCTCGTCGGGAAGAATGAAGTCGAACGCAGAAATGCGGTCGGTGGCGACCATCAGCAGGTTTTCACCGGCATCGTAAATATCACGAACCTTGCCACGGGAATCCGGACGACGCTCCATCGTTGTCACGTGAGTCACTCCTTACCTAAATACGACAGAAATGCGGGTTCTTTCCCGCATGTTTTCGCAAACTCGGAGCGGCAGGGACACGGCCCCTCCTTCACCGAATAGCGAAAAGCTAGTGCTCCATTGTAGTAGATGCCGCGTCCGCCATGTGCTCGCGGGGCAGATGAATTGTAAAAGTCGTACCCTTTCCAAGCTCCGACTCCACGGATATGTAGCCATGGTGACGCTCGACGATCTGCTTGGTCACGGCGAGGCCGACGCCCAGGCCGCCAGCTTCGCGGGCGCGGCTGGCATCGGCGCGCCAAAACCGCCCGAAAATGCGCGACAGATCGTCCTTGGCAATACCGATGCCGGTATCAGAAACGGCAATGCTGACGTGCCTGCGGTCACTGAGCACCGACACCACGACCCAACCGCCCTCGGGGGTGTAGCGCATGGCGTTGCTCATGAGGTTGATAACACATTGCGTGATCATGTCGGGATCGGCCTCGACGACATCGTCGTGCCCTTGGGTTTCATCTGCAAAGCGAAGACGAAGGTCACGGTCGGCAAACAGACGCTCCTGGCCGTTCACAATCGATCGCACGAACGGAACCATGTCCACCGGTTCTAGATTGAGCGGAGCCGTGCTGTTTTCCATACGCGATAGGTCGAGCATCTGCTGCACCAGACGAGCCAGGCGACGCGTCTCGGAAGCAACGGTCTCCAAATGCTCATCGTCGGTGGGATACACGCCATCCTGCATGGCCTCGACCGTTGCGAGCATGGCCATAAGCGGCGTGCGAAGCTCGTGTGCAACGTCTGAGGTCAGGCGCTTCTCGTGTTTCATATCCTTCTCGAGCGAGGTGGCCATCTCATCGAAGGTCTCACCCAGCTGATCGATCTCGTCATCACCGCGCAGCCCCGTGCGAGCCGACAGGTCGCCGTCACGGATTTGCTTTGCGGTACTGGTGATGCGATGAATCGGTTTGGTGAGCATGCGCGACACGAGCGATCCGATAACGACCGAAATGCAGATTGCAACAACCGCGGCGAGGGCCATGGCGTTAAAGGTCTTCTCCCTAAACGCAGAGTCCGCCTTGGTGAGCAGAGCGTCGGAGCCGATGGCCCACAGCTTTACCTGTCCGACATGCTCGCCGGAAGACGTTACAATCTCGACGTTAGCAACGCTATCGGAGTCGGTTGGAGCAGACGAGACCGGGCTATGCGATGCCCTCTTGCCGCTCGTGTCGTCGGTCGTAGCCTGGTTTTCGCGTACATCGGCGGTGGCGCTTGCCGAGGGCCAGGAATCGTCATAAACGATCACACCCTTTTTATTGACGACCTGCATGCCCAGATCGTCGGAAACCAAACTCGACGTTGCGACCGTGCGCAGTTCTCCCGCGGTCCAAGAGCCGTTTTCCTCATATGAGGTCGCCAACTTCTCGGCAGCGGAATTTGCGATTTCGACGATATTGGAGCGTGTGTAATCCGAAAAGACCGTGCCCCACACAACAGAGACAACGCCCACCAGCACCAATACCGTCATGAGCGATGTCAGAGCAAAAGCAAGTGCCATGCGCGAGGGATAGCTCATCGTTGGCCGTGAATCGGAACGAGGCGTGTTCCAACTAGCCTTGGAACCCGCCTCGCTCTCCTGCTTGTGCTTTTGTCCGATTTCAAAGCGCGCAGGTGTCATATGTGATTTCCCTATTTCTCGTCCGACTTATCGGTCTTGGCCGGAGCCTCGAAGCGATAGCCGACACCATGGACGGTGTAGAGCCACTTGGGCTTCTTGGGATCATCGCCCAGCTTGGCGCGAAGATTCTTCACGTGGCTATCGATGGTGCGCTCATAGCCCTCAAAGTCATACCCGAGCACTTTCTCGACCAGCTCCATGCGGTTATACACACGGCCGGGATGGCGGGCAAGCGTGGTGAGCAGCTTAAACTCGGAAGCCGTCAGATCGACTTCCTTGCCCTCGACCAAGATCTTGTGGCCCGAGATATCGATGACCAGATCGCCGAAGTCGAGTACCTCGACGGCGGGCTCGTCGGCCTGATGGGCACGGCGGAACAGAGCGCGAACGCGGGCGACGAGCTCGCGCGGCGAGAACGGCTTAATCAGATAGTCGTCGGCGCCGAGCTCAAGACCGATAATACGGTCCTCGATCTCGCCCTTAGCCGTCAGCATGATGATGGGGACATCCGAGGTATCGCGAATGGTGCGGCAAACGCGCTCGCCGGGAATCTTGGGGAGCATAAGGTCGAGCACGACCAGGTCGAACTGATGCTTCTCGAACTCCTCGATCGCGGACTGGCCGTCGCCGACGCCCACAACCCAGTAGCCTTCGCGCTCGAGATAGGCAGCGACGGCGTCACGGATTGCCTTCTCATCCTCGACCAGCAGAATCTTTTTTGCATCTGAAGCCATAACACGGCCCCCCTGTCTCAATTAGCTAAGAACAAGCCCATTTTAACGCACCTGAGCCCGCCGGATGCCGCTATGACGCGGCAGCTCGGCGGGCGGTACTCACAATTACAACGCGTTTATTCCCCTGTTGGCGCCTTTTTAACCCCTCTAAGCTTAAAGAGAGAATAGGCGTGCAGTGACCGTCTCTGGTATACCCTGGCTGTTGCGCACCGTGGCGTACGTAAGGAATGAGTCCGATTTTCCCGCCGTAGCTGGATAATCGCCATACTCCAAAGCGCGGTCGGGCGACAGCAGCGAGCCATAGGTCTTGGCAGAGGTGTCGATCAGGAAATGCGACGCCTGTACCTTAACAAGGTATTTATTCTTCTTGCCAGCCGCACATGCGAGCGGCTCGCGTGACAGGAAGAGGTACGGCCCTCCCTCATTACCGATATACGTGCCCATATTGCCCAGGCTGCCCACGCCACTATAGGCCGCCTCGATAGAAAACACGAAGGTATCGCCCATATATACGGCCTCGAAAGGCGAAACTGACGAAGGGAGGACCAACTGGGCACGCTTGGTGTTGTTGCCGTCGGTCAGATCGATTGCCGTTATGCCGTAGTAGACGCCCTCGTCGTTGCGGACACGCGGCGAGATGGTCAAAATGCCGTCGCTCGCGCGCGGGGCCGATGCAAAGCGGCCCGTCGATTTCCAAATTACCTCGGCCTTGGATTCATCAAGCGAGCGACGATAGCAAAACGAATCACTACTCGTTTTATTGCCGCCTGCCGAAGGCATTTTATACCAGATGACCGATGACCCGAACGCCGTAAACAGGGGCGGATCATAGTCCTTGCCACCTCGATCGAGCTCAACCACGTCGCCAGAGAGCGAAGCGCCCGACAGATTTTGAGCGTAGAGCTTCCACGATGAATTGGCAAAGTTCATCTCAACCCACGCGAATACGCCGTCGCCGGCACGGACATCGTAGAATGCATATCCCGTGCCCTCGATAGGATCCTCGATTAATGTGGTAAGCGAGCCATCACCCAGGTTGAGCACACCGAGTGTGTTGGCGTGCAGCGCCGATGCGGGCGCCATCATCGCCGCGGCGTAATCGCCGTCGCAGTAGTACAGCAGCGTACCCAGAGGCAGCGTCCACGACGCCGCCGGCTCAAGATCGATGTCGACTGCCTCGTACTCATCCGTAATCGAGATGATCTTGGAATCGTCCTTGATAACCTGCGGCTCGCCGGCGGCATCATCGCTGGTGCCCGTTTTTTTCGAGCATCCGGCAAGCACCGTGGCAGCGCCCGCGGCAGCCCCACCGAGTACAAAGCCGCGACGCGATATTCCGTTCTTGATGTGATCGGCGATACCCATTAGGCGATCTCGGTGCGAGCGGCCTCGATAGCGCGTGTAAGCTGGTCGGCGCAGGAGGTCTTTTTCATACCGCAGGTATTACCGGCGAGAACCTCGATTACGCGATCGGCAGGAGCGCCCTCGACCAGCTTGGAGATAGCCTTGAGATTGCCGTCGCAGCCGCCGGTAAACTCAACGCCCATCACCTTGTTGCCGTCATCGGAAAGATCAAGGTGAATATTGCGAGCACACACGCCCTGAGGCTTGTAATCAAACGAAATCATGCGATCCCCTCTCAGAATGTTATTCGAGACGACTATTATCCCCGTCTTTCCCTAAATGCAACGAGGCGCTTTGCCGGCAACACACATTACCAGCAAAGCGCCCTAAAAAGCTAACGTTATGCCCGAACCTACTCGAAGCTCAGCTGCTCCAGACGATCAAAGACCGTGTCGATACGGGTGAGGAAGTCCCACGGATCAAAGATCTCGTCGAGCTTCTCCTGACTGACGGTGCAGCGCGGGTCGGCCTCGAGACGCTCCTTAAAGGTGGGGCCGGAGACACAATCCTGTACCTCGTGCCAAGTTGCCATGGCGTTCTCCTGCACAATGGCGTACGCGTCCTCGCGGGTGATGCCCGTGTCGACGAGGGCGAGCAGCACCTTGGAGGAGAAGATGAGGCCGCGGGTCTTATTGAGGTTGGCCATCATGCGGGCAGGGTACAGCTGCAGGCCGTCGATAACGCGGATGAGGCACTGGAACATGTGGTCGAGGGCGATGAAGCTATCGGCCTGGGCGACGCGCTCGGCAGAGGAGTGCGAAATGTCACGCTCGTGCCACAGGGCGACGTTATCGAAGGCAACCTGGGCGTTGGACTTCACGACGCGCGACAGACCGCAGACTTTCTCCATGGTGATGGGGTTGCGCTTGTGCGGCATGGCTGAGCTGCCCTTTTGGCCCTTACGGAACGGCTCCTCGGCCTCGAGCGTATCAGTCTTCTGCAGATTGCGGACCTCGGTAGCGATGCGCTCGCAGGTGGCTGCGGTGGTGGCGAGAACGCCGGCGAGATAGGCGTGATGGTCGCGGCTGATAACCTGCGTGGACAGCGGGTCGTGAACCAGGCCCAGGTGCTCGCAGACATACTCCTCGACGAACGGCTCGATGGAGCTGTACGTGCCGACAGCGCCCGAGATGGCACCAAAGGCAACATTCTTGCGGGCGTCCTCAAGACGATCCAGATCGCGCTTGAGCTCCCAGGCCCAAGAGCCAAACTTCATGCCGAAGGTCATCGGCTCGGCGTGGATGCCATGAGTGCGGCCGGCACAGAGCGTGTTGCGCTCCTCAAAGGCGCGACGCTTGCAAATCTCGCCGAGCTTCTTGACGTCCTCGATGATCAGGTCGCAGGCCTGGGTGAGCTGGTAGCACAGGGCCGTGTCGCCCAGATCCGAGCTGGTCATGCCATAGTGAACCCAGCGGCTGGGCTTGGGGTCGCCCTCGGGAACATCGGCATCGATGTATTCCTTCATGTTGGTCAGGAAGGCAATGACGTCGTGGCGCGTGACTTCCTCGATCTCATCGACCTTCGCCTTCTCAAAGTTGGCATGGTCGCGGATCCACTGGGCCTCGTCTTTGGAAATACCGATCTTGCCGAGCTCCGCCTGGGCCTCGCAGGCCAGAACCTCGATCTCCTGCCAAATGGTGTACTTGTTCTCGAGGGAGAAGATGTGTCCCATCTCCGGGCGGGTATAGCGATCGATCATAGCGGCTCCTTTTTGGTTATTGGCACGTTGGTCGTAACCCATCCATTGTACCGTGCGCAGGTGCAAGTATGGGCAGCAGGCATTAACCTAACATTTTGGAATTGGAGCGAGCAACGGGACGTCCGCGTATTTGCTTCGCAAATCCGCACCGGCTTCAGGCGCCTATCGGCGCCTTCGCCTGCTCGCTACAAACGCTTCGCGTTTGCTTAACGCTCGCACCCTGGCGGGTTCGAGTCCCGGCGCTTTATTGAAAAAAAGCACGGCACCGTGATGGTGCCGTGCTTGTGCTCTTAACTGGAGCGGGCAACGGGACTCGAACCCGCGAGTGTCAGCTTGGGAAGCTGATGCCTTACCACTTGGCGATGCCCGCTTGTGTGTTGGCTAGTATAACGCGGTTGTCTTGTTCGATACAAGGGTGGTGGTGCTTGTTTTAGCTGTGGAGATTCGTTTGAAAATCGCGTCAATTGTGGAGACGAGGACCTTTGGCTTCCTGTTCCCCTTATCTTCTACCTGCGCTTTTGCTTGATTGTTGTATTTGAGCTCAATTTGTCAGGAATTGGGCAAGCTTTTGGTCAGGCTCCGGTACTTACCCGCATGAACCTCGGGGGTAGCCTCATCCTACGCGTCGCAGCCTCCCCGTGCGGCGCACGAGGGATAAGGAGCAGCCATGTCCAACGCACCCACGCACTCTGTCCACAGCGCAATCGCAACAGGTCCGCTGCTCCTGCTCCTCTTCCTGCTTTTCGGCTGCCTGGCACCGGGAGCCGCATTTGCCGTCGATGGCTACGACCAGCTCGGCTTCCGCACTATTAGCGATGATTGTGGGCCCTTCTTCATCGGCAAGTATGAAGCTCAAGACACCTCGATTGCCTACTGCATGAACCAGGAGCGCCCCGGCCCCACCAAACCGGGTGGCCCATGGCTCAACTTTGATCAAGGCTGGGTGTGGCTCGACGACGAGTTCGCGGCAATCGTTTGTCACGGATATCCTACCGCCACGTCGTTTGGCGGTTACCATCTTTCACCCGATCGCGCCCGCGCCGCAACCCAGCTTGCCGTATGGATGCTCAACGGCACTACCCATGTCGACGGTACTTACTCTTACACGACCGCTCAGGGCAAAACCAAGAGTGGGCACTTTACCACTGACAATGAAGTCGTGGCGGCGGCGCGGTGGCTCCACGACAGCGCAAAATCAGGAAGCATCAAAGCCGCTCCGCACCGCGCGCGACGCTATCTAGGAGCCGTATCGGGCGGCAGCAAACGTCAAGACATGCTCTATGTACTGCCGGCGGTCTCTGTTTCCTTCAAAAAACAGTCTGCAAACGCCGCCATTACCAGCGGAAACAATACTTATCAGTTTGACGGGGCAACATTCGATATTTTTGAGAGCGCCAGCGGCGCGCATGTCGGCACCATCCAGATGGACAGCAACGGTCGGGCGCAAGCAACACTTCTGCCCAACACGGCATACTACCTAGTTGAAACGAAGGCGCCGGCCGGCTATGTCCCCCGTCGTGATCGCATCGCCTTTACCACGGGGAATGACGGTGGACAGGTCGCCATTGATGAACAGCCCGGCACCATTACCTTGCGCATCGCAAAGCTCGATGCCGCGACGAATGCAGGCCCCCAAGTTGGAGCTTCGCTCGCAGGAGCAAAGTTCACGTGTGTGTCGCAATCAACCCCTGGATGGGCACAAATCCTCACGACCGACGAAAGCGGTCGGGCCACCCTCGCCGATGTCCCCTTAGGAACCTTTACCATCTACGAATCAAAAGCCCCCGAGGGCTACCTGCCATCCAACGACAGCTGGACCTATACCGTTGGAGCCGACCAACTCGGCGATTCAGGCGTGGTCGAGATCGAATCTCGCGTTTCCGATATCCCCATTGCGTTTAACCTTGAGATTTCCAAATTCAAGGATTACGGCAATAGCGACCAATCCGGCCTGGAGCAGCCGGCGGGTGGTGTTGTCTTTGAGGTTGTCAGCAACAGCTCTCAGCAGGTTGTTGGCACACTGACCACAAACATCTATGGCTTTGCCTCCACCAAAGATCAGCCCGAAGCATGGTTCGGCACAGGCAAGCGACCCGCCGGTGTCCACGGAGCCGTCCCATACGACCGTGCCGGCTACACGGTTCGCGAGGTTCCGGAAACCGTCCCCGAGGGTTTTAAACGTGCAGGGGAATGGACCGTCGGGGCCAATCAGATTTCCGACGGCGCCGAGCTTCAATATATCGTAGACAACCACGCTCTGTCGACGCATCTCCAGATTGTAAAACGCGATGCCCAAACAGGCGCTTCTGTTCCCCTAGCCGGATTCACCTTCCAACTCCTCGACAGCAATCACGAACCTGTCTCACAAACTTGCTGGTATCCAGCACATAACGTAATGGACACCTTTACGACTGACGCGACCGGGACCGTCACACTGCCCGAATCGCTCGTGCCGGGCACCTATTATGTACGCGAAACCTCGGCCAAAGAGCCCTATCTTGTCGGCGAAGAGATCGAGGTAAACATACCCACCGACATGAACCTAACGCCCGTTGCAATCGCCTCGTATTATGACCACGCCGCGACCGGAAACATCAGGATCGTTAAAACCGATGCCATAGACGGCAGCAGCCTCGCGGGCGCCGTCTTTGAGATCCGTGCCTCGAGTGATATCGTGCGCCCCGACGGTAGCATTGCCGCGCTCGACGGTGAGACTGTCGCTACCATCACGACGGATGAAACTGGAGAAGCACGCGCGGACAACCTCCCGCTGGGACTTGGCACCGCACGCTACGAGGTTGTCGAGACTCAAGCGCCGGCAGGCTTCTTGCTCGATCGGACAACCCATATTGTCGACCTTACTTATGCCGACCAGAAAACACCCGTTGTAGAAGCACGGCTTAACGTATCCGACGATTACACCAAGGTTGATATCTCCAAGGTCGATGCAAGCGGTGAGCAGGAAGTGGAAGGCGCACAACTCACCTTATATGGTCCCGATAAAACCGAAATAGACTCCTGGACCTCATCCGACAAGCCACACCGCGTCGAACATCTTGCACCCGGCACCTACTCGTTGCGCGAAATGATGTCTCCGCGGACCTATGACCTTGCCGAGGAAATAACGTTTGAAATAAAGGATACGGGAGAAGTCCAATCCGTCGCGATGAAGGATGCGCCCATCGAGGTCAAGGGACAGGTCGACAAGCGTCAGGAACTTGTCCAACCTATCGAAAAGGGCCTGTTGGCTAACGGCGATGGTAAAAACCGCGCCACGACGCAAACCAATAGTGATGGGCTTTTCTCCTATACCATCGATGCTCGAAACGATTCCGCTACTTGGGTTGATGAGTTTACGATTACCGATGATCTTGAGTGCGCCAAAGACGGCACGGCGAGATTCATCTCAATCGAAACCCCCGTCGCCATCGGCGACCTCAACGGTCTGTGCAACGTATGGTATCGCACGACGCCGTTGGACTCGACAGACGTCGATGAGCCGGCAAACGCGACACTTGACGATGGGCACGAAAATCCTTGGCTTGAGTCCGACGAAGTAAAAGAGAGCCTGGGTGAGGACTGTCGCCTCGTCGATTACGACGGTTGGCACCTCTGGAAGGCGGATATCTCGACCACGGAATCCACCACACTCGAGGCGGAAGAGCTCGACCTTGCATCCAATACCGTCGTAACGGGCATTCGAATTGAATACGGTGCGGTAGCCGCCGACTTTACGACTCGAAGCGATGCGGATTCTTGGACCCGCGATGATCTCAAAGATGAGCACGACGACCTTGACGATGCCAAAGCAATCCTTGGTGCAGACGCTCGGGGCGCAGTCGTGCACATGCAGGCAACATCGGCTTATACGCCCCAAACCGCACTCACCAACAGCGCACGCGTCGATCTTTGTCGCAACGGCGGCGGCGATAAACTTGAGTCACATGACGAGGACTGTGTCATTCAACGCTGTACCCTACCGCAGGACCTACCGGCAACAGGACCAGTTCCCATCGCCGCTTGCATCACCGCGCTCCTGACCTCGGGTGCCGCAGCCCTATGGTTCGCTCGCCTTAGGTCGATCCCAAAGAAGCGCTAGCGCGATGAAAAAGCGGGCGAGCCAGTCCCCTGGCTCGCCCGCTTTCAATCATTTAAATCGCCGTATCTACTCTGCAGACGAAGATCCACCATCAACGATTGCCTGCTCGGACTCAGGAATCCCATCGGCACCCGTACTCTGTTCTTGCTCCACCTCTTCGCTGATTGCGGAGGCGGGGGTCGAGCCCTTTGCACCCACGATGTAGGCAGCCCCAAATCCTAACGCAATGGCAATCAAGGTCAAAATCACGTAGACAGGCCAATGGCGCTTAATATACGAAAACACGTTGACTCCTTAGAGCTCCGTCTACGAACGGCGGATAACCTCGGTCACGACCTCGGATACCGTAGCAATGTTCGTCGGGTTGACATTGTGGGGCAGGTCGTCCTCGGTACGAGCGCAAGCCAGACGCGTGCCGTCCACGCCGGCGATGGTAAGGGCTCGGCGGCTCGCCTCGAGCGCAGCATAGGCATCGGTCTTGGCATAGGGCATCTCGAGCGCGCCACAATCGACATGGAACGACTTGCAGACCTTGCTGACCAGGTTCATGATGCGGCGATCGCCCTTGAGCAGTTGTTGTTCGCCCTCGACCGTCACCACCGAAAGCCTACCGGCGCCGACGGATTCAAGATTGATAAAGAATACGCCGCGGAGCTTATCGCGATGCGAAGCCAAGAAGGCCTTCATGCCAGCGCCATCACAATCCGAGGCGCCCGTTGCCACAAACCAGATATCGTGACCAAGCAGCTCATCATCGCCCATAGAGGCGACAGCCGAGAGCATATCTTCGGAAGAAGCGCCATCGGAAGACGTAGCGCCACCCTTCCAGCCATCGTTATCGTCCTCGAAGTTATCCCACGAACCGATACCGCGACCGGACTTCTTGGCATCGTAATCGTCTTCGACGCCCAGCCAGTCACTCATGCTGTCCTGCTCGTTTTTCTTTTTACGGCCGAACAGACCACCCAGGCCGCGCTTACGAGACTTGGGTGCCGCCGGGGCGGGAGCCGAAATGGTCTCGATCGGCTGTGCGCCCGACGCAACGGGCATAGGAGGCGCAACGGGTGCCGATGTGGGTTCGGGGCCCTGGGCAGTAGCAAAGGGATCGTTGACCTGTGCGGAGGGGTCGGGAAGGTCGAACAGCGACGTGCGAGACGCAACGTTTGCCTGCTTCATAGACGGCAGCGACGGATCGGGGACCGAAGCCAGCGGAGACGAGGAAGGTGCAGGCGACGGTGCCGACGCCGGATCGGGAACATTCATCTGCGGGCGCGGCGATGCCTGGGAGGAAATCTGGACCATAAGGGAATCGACCGTTTCGTCCTGGGTGGGAGCGACATTGGCAACCGTGGCACCGGAACCACTCGGGGTCGGCATGGTGAAAATCTGCGTGGAATAAGGCCTCGACTCATCCGTCTCGGGAGTCTCGGAAACCGCAGGCACTTCCTCCTGCTCGACCTCGGTCGAATCATCTTGCTCGGCTGCCGCGTATTGCTCTTCGTCAGAGTTGGCCTCGACGGGCTCGTCCTCGGCGGCATCTTGGATTTCGGCAGCATCAACAGGCTCGTCATCGTCTGCCGCGTCGCCCTGCTCATCGGAAACAGGAAGGGGCTCGGCAATCGCGGTGCCCTGTTTTTCAAACGTTATCGTGGAATCGAACTGCGCGGCATCAAACGACATGGTGCTATCGACGTGCTGCTGAGCCTCGAAAGACGTCGTCGCTTCAACAACATCCGCGGACGCCGGTTGCTGGGACTCAAAGGACGTTGTAGCTTCGGCGGCTTCGACGGGCGCGGACTGCATAGCCTCGTTCTGCTCGAACTCTTGCGCCGCGAGCTCACGTGCCGCCTCGGCTGCCTGCTGCTGAGCGATAGCCTCCTGCTCGGCAGCCTCGCGTGCGGCAGCGCGCTTCCCCTCGAAATCGTCGACAAATTTCTTGCCCTTTGCAAACGCACCCTTAAAGAAGTTGGAAGCGCTGGCGCCAATCGACGAGAACGCGGATGCAATGTCGGCATGCGGCGTTGCCGCGGGAATCTCGGCCGAGAAATCAGTATCGCTCTCGTAAGACACGCGCCTCGGTTGTTCAACGTAATCGTCGTCAGACTCGTCCGCAACGTCTTGCGCCGGTGCGGCGGGAGCCAAAATGTCCAGTCCTGCCGCGGGATCGAACGCGGACACCGCCTCGGGATCGGCAACGGCAGCGGTAACCGCGGCAGACTCATCATCCGCAGCGACAACGGGCGCAGGCGCAGCCACGACGGGGGCAGGCTCGGGCTCAAACGTTGGCTCCTCGCCCTCCTCGTAATCGAGCGTGCAGGACTCGGGAAGCATTCCGAGCGCACGGATGGCATCCGAACCAAAGCGGATGTTGCCGGCGGCGTTGCGATAGAGCTTGGGCTCGGGCTCGGCAGACTCCTCCGCCGGCTCGGCAGCGGGAACCTCGTCATTGAACTCTTCGGCCTGGACAGCCTGATTCTGATCCTCGGGCACGATGGCGCCAATCAGCGTCTCGTCAGCAGACGCACCCTCAAAGCCCTCGATCTGCTCGTCGAAAGCCTCACCCTGTTCAGGCTCGGTCTGAGCGTCGGGAGCAATCGGCTGACCAAACTCGTCCTCGACGTAGGTAGGCTCTTCATACTCGATGGTGTTGCCGTAGTCGTTTTGCTGCTGGGCCGCGGCATACTCCGCCGCCGCGCGCGCCATTTCCTCGGCACGACGCTTCTGCTCCCCAAAATAGGTATCGAACGGAACATCGTCGGGAAACTCGTTTTCGCCCTGGAAGGGAGCAACGTTGTCCATAACGCCGAGCATAGCGGCGACAGAAGACTTGTTGCACACCGCGCCGGACGTATAGGGAAGAATGTGGCGGTTAGAGATGATGTTTGCCGCGTTGGCAAGTGCAACGAGGGAAGCGAGGATCGCGACAATCCACAGCAGAACCTTGAGCGCGCCGGGGAGCGGCAGAATACGCAGGATGGCAACGGCAGCGGGGGCAACCGTGGCAACGGGCAACAGCTTGGCGATGAGCGCACGATACGAAGCATAAGGGTCGCGGGCGAGCAGCTCAGCACGGGGAGAGTCGTAGTGTGCGACAACGACCACCGGGCGGTTACGCGGGGACGCGAGCGGGCCCGAGGCCTTGTGGTAGGCGATGACATTTTGGCTCACGCCCGTCTTGCCCAGGCGCGAAACCACGGGGTGGCCCGTGCGCTCGAGCACGTAAAGAACGGCGCCGACAATGGCCAGCAAGGTGCCGACCAAGCCGATACCGCCGCCGATGCCCATCAGCAGGGCGCCGGCAAACGCAAGAATACCGGTAACGGCAAATGCCAACCTACTGGGCGCCGGGGCATTGAACTCCTGAACCTCGGGGTCAAAGCCGTGGTTGCGGAAGATCTGAGCGATATCTTCGGCAGCCAAGCGCTCTTCTTCGCTGCATGCCGGCGTAATGCCGGTGTTCTGCAGCAGGTGGTTAATATAGTTCTGGGTGTTCGCCATGTGCGCTCCACATCCATAATCCGACAAATAGGCCCAATGCATGCACATTAGAACCGTATATAGTCGAAAGTATACCCCGAGCGAGCGCAAACGACCGAATTCGGGCCATCTTAACGCCCCGAGCGGACAAGGATATAGCCTAATCTCCATATCGGACTAAAATCATGGCAGCAAACCACCTTCTCATGCGAGGACTCTATGACGGCAAGCGACACGACCGAGACAATTAAAAAGGGAAATTCGGAGCCCAGTTTCGATAAAACGGCTCAGCGCATCCTCAATCTTTTCTTTGTGCTCAATAGCTCCCCCGAACCGCTGACGACCGAGCAGATCGTCTTGGATTCTGACCTGGGATATGGCTCGGGCAATATCGACTCGGATAGGCGCAAGTTTCGACGCGATCGTGACAAGCTGCTCGAACGCGGCATCTTAATCAAGGAGGTTCGCCCCACCGGCGCGCAGGAGACCGAGGAAAGCTCGTGGACAATCGACCGCGAGCACACGTTTGCGGCAGGCGGCCTCATTACCGCAGACGACGCCGATATCCTGCTCAACGCCATCGACCAGACACTAGCGGCCGGCTCATCCACTTTTGCCGCACCGCTTGCCGATATTCGCTCCAAGATTGCCTATCTCACCGGCAGGACGACGGTAGACGAGGCGCCGATCAGCCGCTCTCCCACCGTCGATGCGGTTTGGAGCGCCTTTGCCGAGCGATGCGCGCTGCGATTTTTATATCAGAACGGACGCGGCGAGCAGAGAGAACGTACCGTCTGCGTCTACGGCATGTTCGAACGCGAGGGCGTGGCGTACTTCTGCGGCCTCGACAATGTCACCGACGGCATCAGGACATTCCGCTGCGACCGTATCGTTCGCGCTTGGCGTCCTTCGAAGGCCTACGCCATCCCTGCGGACTTCAATCTCAACGACTATCTGTTCTTTGAATTCGATTTTGCCGACCGACCGCCCGTTGCAGCCACGTTCTCGTTCGCCCCTCAGACGCAGATCGATATGATCAACGGCCTCACGCGCGGGCGAGGTGAGCTCGCACACACCGATGCGGGATGGACCTGGACCGTTGACGTGCGTGACCTTGAAGCCGCCGCCTCATTTTGCATGGCCCACGCCGTGGACGGCATGAGGCCCGTGGCCCCCAAATCGCTCAAGCAGGCGTGGAACCGCCTCATTGAAAGGACGGTGCACGAGCATGCCCGTGCGTAAACTCACCAGCGAGCAGAGACTCTCGCGCGCCATCGACATCATGGAGGCCCTCTACGCCGCCGGCGAGAGCGGCATGACACGAGCCGAGATTTGCAGCCGCTTTGACATCACAGGGGTGTCGCTCGACGAGATTCTCGAGATCGTCTCGACGCTCGCGGACCGAGAATCGGGCGCGCGCATCATCTGCGAATGCCGCGGCGAGCGTGTGGTCCTCACCGGCGACGCCGGGCGTGTTCTACCGTTGCGCCTGAGTGCCGCCGAGGGCGCTGTGCTCAACCACGAACTTGAATCGTTGGGGATCGAGCCACAGACGGCAGCCCGGATTCGGCATGCTCTTCTACCCGAAGAGCTCGGCTATAACCAGCGCGTCTTTGACACCGTCAACCACGGGTCGCACTGGCAGCAGCTGAGCTGCGCCATTCAGGACGGCGTTCGCTGCCGCATCTCGTATCGCTCGATGGACGATGCACGGCCACGCGAGCGTCTGGTCGACCCCTTGCGCATTACGGCAAACGGCGACCAAACATACTTGATTGCCTGGGATATCACAGTCGATGAGCAGCGCACCTATCGCATGGATAAAATCGAGGGACTCACCTTGACGGAAGACTCCGTCGTGTCTCACGCACCGGACGTCGCATCCCTCCACGATTCCCTTGCCCGGACGCAGCGTAGCGCAAAGCTCTTGATGCCATTCGATATGGCGGAGTATCTGGACTGGGCCGGCATCACCCTAATCGAGCGCAGCGGGGCAGACATGGCAACGGTAACCGTGCATTACGGCTCCGAGCGTTGGCTACTGAGCCAGATAATCGCAGCGGGCGGAGCCATCCGCATCTTGGATGACCCCGCCCTGTCAAAGCGTCTGTGCGATATGGCAAAAACCCTCGTCTGTCCGCTTTAGCGCCGCCGCTCGTGGCGTGCACGCCACAGTTGCAGATAGTGCCCGATCTGCGCCGATTCGATGCGCTGGTAGGAGCTCGTGGGCAGCGACGTTAAGAACTTCTTTCCGTAGCCCTTCGTCACCAGGCGCGGGTCGGCCAGAATCAGCACGCCGCAATCGGTCGACGAGCGGATAAGGCGGCCGGCCGCCTGCTTGACCTCGAGCACCGCCTCGGGCAGCGAATAGCGCGCCCAAGCGCGGTCTTCGCGCAGGTTGCGCTCGCACGAGAGCGGGTCCGTGGGACTCGAGAACGGCAGCTTGGGAATGATGACGCAGCGCAGCGTCTCGCCGCTGGCGTCGAATCCCTCCCAGAAGGCCTTAAGGGCAAAAAGCGACGAGGTCGGCTCGTTGATAAACCGGTCGCGCAGGCGACGAGGAGATGAGTTGCGCTGCTGGCAGTTGAGCTCCAGACCCGCACGGGCCATCTTAGGCTCAACGCGGGCGTACAGGTCTTCCATGTCGCGCCGATTGGTGAACAGTGTGAGCACCGATCCGCCCATGGCAAGATGGGCGTCGACCAGCACGCGCTCGAGCGCTGTAAGATAGCTCTCACGATCGCGCGGATCGGGTATATCGCCCGCAACGACTACAGCCATGTTCGAATCAAAGTCGTAGCTCGAGTCCAAGTGCAGCGATGAGGATGTCGAAGCACCGATGCGATCGAGGCCGACCGCGTGGTTAAAGTGTTCAAAGCTTTTGGACACCGTCATGGTCGCCGAGGCAAAGATAGCCGTGTGAACCTCGGGCAGCCACTCGGTTGCCAAGGCCTCGCCAATGTCGATGCGCTCTGCGGTCATCGACTCTCCGCCGGCACGCAACCTGCGATTGACCTGCAGCGAATACACGTAGTGTTCATCGGCGCCATCAATGATGAGTTTGAGGTTCTCGGCCAGCTCGTGCAGGCGGCGCGAGATATCACCCAGGTCAACAACAACCTCGGGCTTGTCGGCGGCGACGGCTTGCACCAGCGCGTCGACGCTCTTGTCAGCTTGTTCCAATGCGTCGATGGCAGTGTAGGCCGACGGTAAGAAATCATGCCAGTCGTCAGATTCGCGCAGCTCGGGGCCAATCCATAGATTGGCATTGTCATAACCCCCACGGGCACGGCGGCCGAGCTCGCGAACGCCATCGAACACGTCGGCGATTGCCATGCTCGCGCGTGCAACTGTCGACGTCGCCTTGGCAGTAAGGCCCAGATAGAGCGTAGTGCCCTCGGAGGTTGCCAAATCACGGGAAACCTGGCTTAGCGCGCCGGTGCTCGAGCCACCCAGGCGCTCAAACAGAACGCGTGACTCGTCCGCCGACACCACGCGCGCCCACTGGCGGCGCGCCTCGCGCTCGATAGAATGAGCCTCGTCGATTACCCAATGACGAATCGGAGGCAAAATCCTGCCCTCGGCCGCAACATTGCGGAACAGCAGGGAATGGTTGGTAACCACCACGTCGGCATGCGCCGCACGACGGCGAGCGCCGTGAACCAAGCATTTTTCAGGGAAAAACGGGCAGAGGCGACGAGCACACTCGCGCGAGGCCGTCGTAAAGTCGGGGCGGTTGACGCTGCGCCACCGAATGCCGAGCGAGTCGAGGTCGCCATCGGCTGATTGGCAGACGTACGCCATAATGACCGCGACCGCCGTGAGCGTGTCCGCCGGATCGCGCTTGGTGGTAATCTCGACCTGGCCGCGGCTCATGCGCTCAAGCTTGCGCAGGCACGGATAGTGGTCATACCCCTTGAGAGCGCAAAATGACAGGCCACCGTCCAGTTGCTCGGCAAGTTTTGGCAGCTCATGGTACATGAGCTGGTCGGCAAGATTGTTCGATTTGGTCGCAATACCAACCGTGATGTTGTTACGGCGCGCTGCCTCGGCAAAAGGTACCAGATAGGCCATCGATTTGCCGACGCCCGTGCCCGCCTCAATTACACGATGAGTGCCCGTGACCAGCGCATCGCGGACCTCGAGCGCCATCGCGATCTGCTCATCACGCGGCTCGTAGGTGGGATACATGCGATTGACCAGGCCACCTGGCGCATAGTCTGCCTCAATCTCCTCACGACTCGGCATCTTGAGGACCGGCAGTTCGTCGGCGTCCACCCGATCGTCGGCGCGATCGGCCTTGAGAACGTCAGCACGAGCGGCGCTGAGAGAGAAGATAGAACCAGGGTTCTGCCCCGCCAAGAATGAGAAGATTGGACGATAGGACCAAGGCACGTCCGGATGCATGTCGGCTAGGCGCGCCATGAGGCCCTGAGGCAAGTCGGTGAGTGCCACGAGCAACACGCGCCATACGCCACACAGGGCGTCGACGTCGGCATTGGCACGGTGTGATACCGAGTCACAGCCAAACAGATCGGCCATAAAAGACAGCTTGTGCGAGGCCAGGCGCGGAAGCGCGATGCGCGACAGCGCCAGCGAATCGATCCAAATATCGCTCACGCTGACGCCGCCTTTGACCGACTCGATAAACGAGCGGTCGAACGTGGCGTTATGTGCGATTACCGGGCAACCACCGACAAAATCGGCGAGAGCGGCTACGGCCTCAACGGCCGACGGGGCATCTGCCACATCGGCATTCGTAATGCTCGTGAGCTCGGTAATCTCGGCGGGAATCAGCTGTTTGGGATGCACGAAGGTATCGAAGCGGTCGACGACCTCGCGGCCCGAAAGACGGGCCGCCGAGATCTCGATCAGCTCATTGTCCTGCACCGAAAGACCTGTGGTCTCGGTATCGAGGACGATCACATCTTCCTCGATAAGGCCGAAGGACTGCGTTTTGGCGCGTTCGGCAAGCGTGGCATAGGAGTCGATGACAAACTGCGGCGTTCCTGACGAAACCGCGTCCTCGATTAGCATGCAATGCCCGCTCGACGAAGGCCCATACGGATCAGGCTGTCACAGACCTGCGGGAACGTCATGTCGTCGGTGTGGCGGATCTCATCCGGATACAGCGACGTATCGGTCATGCCGGGAATGGTATTGGTCTCGAGGATGACGGGGCCGTCCTCACTCACAATAAAGTCGCTGCGCGAGATACCCAGGCAACCGAGGGCCTTGTGAGCAGCGCAGGCAAGCTCCTGAGCACGAGTGTAATTCTCGGGTGAAATCTGCGCCGGAATGCGATGGATGTCCGTAGGGTCGACATACTTCACGTCCAGATCGTAGAACTCGCAGTCCTTGGGCTTACGAATCTCGACAATCGGCAGAGCGCGCACGTCGTCCTCGCCGTACACGCCGACGGTGATCTCGGTACCCTCGATGCACTTCTCGACCAGCACTTTGTCGCCGTACTCAAACGCCTTGGTGATTGCCGCGGGCAGCTCGGAGGGCTCATGGACCAGGGAAATGCCATAGCTGGAACCGTTGACGGCCGGCTTCACAAAGCAGCGCTCGCCACAAACCTCGACGATATGATCGATATCGACTTCATCGCCCACCTCGAGCGCGAGGCCGGGGGCAATGGGGATGCCCGCCTTGGCGTACAAGAGCTTAGAGACCTCCTTGTCGGCACCGCAGGCGCTGGCAAGCACGCCCGAGGCCGTGTAGGGGATACCCAGGGTCTCCATGGCGCCCTGCATGGCGCCATCCTCGCCGCCGGCACCGTGCATGGCGATAAACGCCACGTCAAAGCCGCCGGTCGCCATGGTTACCATAAAATCATCGGCAGCCGTGTCGAGCAGCTCCACCGAAGTGTAGCCGGCCTCCTTCAAGGCAACCACGACGTTCTTTCCCGAATTGAGCGAGATCTCGCGCTCAGCGGAATGACCGCCCGCCAAGACCGCTACGTGCATGTTCTCTAGGCTTTTACCCGGCATGGGCAGACTCCTCCTCTATAATTTCTGCAGCTGATACCATATTGTAGCGATACCCTCTACGTTTCCCCAAAATCGAAAGGCTTCCATGAATCCCAGGACTAAATCTCAGGACATTCGCGACTTGAGCCAAAACGATATTCGCGAGCTCGTGGCCGAGCTTGGCCAGCCCGCCTTCCGCGCGAAGCAGCTCATCGAATGGGTCTTTGAGAAGAACGTTTGTTCGTTTGACGATATGACCAACCTTCCCAAGGCTTTCCGCGAGCAGCTTAAAGAGGCTTTTGCCTTTGACACGCCGGCTGAACTCACCAAGCAGGTTTCCAAAGATGGCTCTCGCAAGTATCTGCTCGAGTACCACGACGGCGTTTCCGTCGAGACCGTCGGCATGCCCCGTCGTAACAAGCTTTCCGTCTGCGTTTCCACCCAGGCAGGCTGTGGCATGGGCTGTGCCTTTTGCGCTACCGGTCTCAACGGCCTCAAGCGCTCTCTGACCGCTCAAGAGATCGTCGACCAGGTACTTCATGTATCCAACGACTTTGGCGAGCGCGCCACGAGCGTTGTCTTCATGGGCCAGGGCGAGCCGTTTGCCAACTACGACGAGGTTCTCAAGGCGCTGCGAATCCTCAACGACCCCGATGGCATCGGTATCGGCGCTCGTCACCTCACCGTCTCTACCAGCGGCGTTATTCCCGGTATTCGCAAATTTGCCGACATTCCCGAGCAGTTCACGCTTGCCGTTTCCCTGCATTCCGCCATCCAGTCGACGCGCAATAAGCTCATGCCCGGTGTTAAGAAGTACACGCTGCTTCGCCTTCACGAAGCGCTTCAGCTCTACACCGAGAAGACCGGCCGCCGCCCGACCTATGAGTATGCCATGATCGAAGGCGTCAACGATACGAATCCCGAAATGCAGGCGCTCTGCGACTTCTGCGAGGGAACGCTGTGCCACGTTAACCTCATTCAGCTTAACGACATCGAGGGTAGCCCGCTCAAGCCGTCGCCGATTCATAAGGTTGAGGATCTTCAGCGTCGTCTTGAGTCCCGTGGCATCGAGACCACGATTCGTAACTCCCGTGGTAACGATATTGACGCCGCTTGCGGACAGCTGAAGCAGCGCTTCAAAGTTCAGAAGAACGCATAAGGGAGTCGCATCCCAAAACGTTTCATGTGAAACATCGAACGACCCCGGTTACAGAATATG
This sequence comes from uncultured Collinsella sp., assembly GCA_900541795.1. Taxonomy (GTDB): domain Bacteria; phylum Actinomycetota; class Coriobacteriia; order Coriobacteriales; family Coriobacteriaceae; genus Collinsella. Next base: position 23,435 of record UQLC01000018.1, read on the forward strand.
CAACCGGGGTCGTTTCATTTATTGACCTTAATTTTGAATCAGCTGCTACCTGTCCCATTTTTACGGCCAAAATAAGGGGTCCTTGTCTCATGAATCAGACAAGAACCCCTCAAAATATGCTGAGTAATTGTTAGGTACCTAATAGCCTACATTTTCCCATTGGTTGCTGACCCAACCTTGATTAATCTTGGGATTCTTCGTTACCTGAGCAGTACGCATGGCAACATCTTCTGTCATAACATCCATTTTCTTTTTGGAAGTATCGACGATATCTTGCGCGCTACGAAGCAAACGACCTCGAAGTTCATCGTCTGTCGCGATCCTATAGCCAGCAAAGGCACCAGCCGCGACAGTCGTCACCAATGCAATCGCTGTTAAAATCTTATTCCTCATCTTGGCCTCCTTGATCAAACTGAATCATTTCGCCAAGAATACGAGAGAGCTCTTCCTCGTCTTTAAACTCAATCTCAATCTTATTCTTTCCACGCGAGCTCTTCACACGCACGTTGGTATTAAAAACCTGACGAAGCACGCGGGCAGCCTTTTTAAAAGACTGAGGCGTTGCAGGCCTCGGCGTCTTAGGTGTCTCTCCGGCAGAAAACAACGGAGCAAGATTTTCTGTCGCTCTTACGGAAAGGCCCTCTGTAACAACTTTCTCTGCAAGTCGATTACGCGCGTCCTCATAGGGAACTGCAAGAATCGCACGTGCATGACCAGCAGTAAGTTTGCCCTCAAAAATCATCTGCTGAACTACTTCGGGGAGATCGAGAAGACGCAGCGAGTTTGTAATTGCAGAGCGTGACTTGCTTACTGCCTTCGACAATGCCTCCTGGGTCATCCCGCTGGCATCAATGAGTTGACGATAGCCCTTAGCCTCTTCGACGGGATTCAGATCAGAACGCTGAAGGTTTTCGATAAGAGCAAGAGCCAGCATCTCTTCATCATTTACCTCTTTAATGATGACTGGCAATTCTTCAAGGCCAGCAAGCTTTGACGCCTGGTAACGACGCTCACCAGCGATGATCTCATAGCCGTTTCCATGCTTGCGAACCAAAAGCGGCTGCAAAACGCCATGTTCTTGGATTGACTCGCTCAACTCGCGAAGTTCAGTTTCGTTAAAGTGAATTCGCGGCTGATTAGGGTTGGGAACGATATCCTCAATAGGTAGTTTTGTTTCAGATGCGGCATTTGAAGCCGATGCAGCCGAACCGCCGGTCTCATACTCGGCCTCTGAGACCAAAGCATTGAGTCCACGTCCCAATCCGCCACGTTTCTTTACACTAGGCACGCTTGATCACCTCTTTTGCAAGGTTCATATATGCTTTTGCACCCTTATTTTGAGGTGCATAGGTAATTACCGGTTCTCCAAAAGACGGAGCTTCGGAGATTTTAACCGTACGGGGGATTAGCGTCTTAAACGCCTTATCACCAAAGTACGATTGAACCTCCTCAACAACCTGATTCGATAGTGAAGTACGCGAGTCATACATGGTCATAAGCACACCATAGGTGTCTAAGCCCTTGTTCAGCCGTGATTTGACCATCTTCATTGACTCAAGCAGCTTCGTAACGCCCTCGAGTGCGTAATATTCGCACTGGATCGGAATCAAAACGCTGTCTGCTGCGGTCAAAGCGTTGATAGTAAGCAGGCCGAGCGAAGGAGGACAGTCAATGAAAATAAAGTCAAACTCGTCCTGAATCGGCTCAAGCAAATCTTTGAGGCGGGTTTCACGAGCAATTGCGCTTACGAGCTCAATTTCCGCGCCTGCAAGTTGAATTGTAGCCGGAATAACGAATACCTTTTTACAATTTGTATCAAGAACAAGCGATTCTGCCGGCACATCATTCAACAATGCATCATAGATGCAGTGATCAAGGTCTTCTTTTTCAATTCCGAATCCACTGGTGCTGTTTCCCTGCGGATCAAAATCGACAATCAGTGTCTTACGACCCTGCTCACCCAGTGCTGCTGCAAGGTTTACAGCCGTCGTTGACTTACCGACGCCGCCTTTTTGATTGATGATTGCAATGATACGCGTGTCTTTTGCGCTCTTAGAACGCTTAACGTCGCGAAATCCCACGGTCCCTCCTGGTGTGTATTAAAGCTGTCAAACGGAGGATGTTTCACGTGAAACATTCCGAATCGATATCAACCGCCATGTTTCACGTGAAACACTGCAAGTTGTTAGTATCCATTATGTTTCACGTGAAACATCTAGGCAAGCGGATTCTTCTTTGCCACGCCATTTGCACGAGGCAATGAGACAGATGCTGGATGACTCTTCTTAAGAACAATGAACTCCCTGTGACCCAAGCCTTCAGGCAAATCAATTGCGTCATTCAGAAGCAAAGTGAAGCCGCAAATCTTAGCTGCTGACATGCCGGAAGCAAGCTCCTCATCCGAAGGATTGCCCTTGGTTATAACAAATAGCCCTCCATCCTTCAGATACGGAGCCGCATACTCAACAAGAATTGGTAGAGGGGCCAGTGCGCGGGCGGTTACAACAGAGAACTGCTTCTTATGGCTTCGAGCATATTCTTCAAGACGATCATGAACCGCATGAGCATGTTTCAATCCAAGAGCATGGACAAAGGAATTAACCGCATCAACCTTCTTGCCAACAGAGTCAATATAAGTAGCTTTACGATGCGTGGTTATGGTTAATGGAATACCAGGGAAGCCCGCACCTGTTCCCATATCGAGCAAAGCTCCCTCAGGAGCCTTGTTGATATAGGGGAGCAAAACAAGTGAGTCGAGGATATGAAGTACTGCAGCATCTTCTACGTTAAGAATACGGGTGAGATTGGTTGTCTTATTTGTTTCTAGAACCAAATCCAAATGCTGAATACATTTCCTCAGCTCAACATCAGTTACGCTCAAGGAATACTCTTTGCAATAGGAAGTTAGACGACTCAACATCTCGTCAGCCTGCTGATCAGTAAGTACTAACAACGAAAGCTCCTTTCTGACAAAAATCAGTGTATCGAGAACTTTTGACAAAAAAAGGGGACGTGGAAACCACGTCCCCTTAGCATAAGCTCGAGTAGATTATCGAGCAACAATCACCACATGGCGATCAGGGTCAGAACCCTCAGAATGAGTATCGACTGCATCGTTGCCACGAAGTGCAATGTGAACCAGTCGGCGCTCGTAGGCATTCATGGGCGGAAGCGAAACACTCTTATGAGTGCGGATGGCACGCTCGGCAGCAGACTGAGCCATGGAGGCGACCTTATCCTGACGGCGACTCTTGTATCCCTCGACGTCCACTACAACCGGATACCTAAAGCCAAGCTTGCGGCTCACCAGCAAAGAGAACATAACCTGAAGAGCATCAAGAGTGCGACCATGACGGCCAATGAGAACAGCAAGGTCGGGAGCCGTTACATCCAAAATCAGCTCACCCTCGTCGCCCTCATACTCATCGATAGGAGAGTTGGCGGCATCGAAGTGCGAAAGGATGGAACGCAGGATGGAAATCGCAACATCGGCAATGGTGTCGAGCTCCTCATCGGTCAGCTCTTCACCAGCCTTGTAGCGCTGTGCAATCTCGGGATAATCGCCCGCGACCTGCGGGGCAACCTCCTCAAGCATATCCTCGATGATCTCTTCAGACATAACGTACTCCAAAAGTTAGGTACCTAAATAAGATTGATATCCCACTACTTCTTCTTGTGCGGGCGCGGCTTCTTCTCGCGACGAGTGACCTCAACCTGCAGCGGAGCGTTCTTAAGACGCTCCTCCTCATCGGCCTTCGCCTTGTCGATGACCTTCTGCGTCACAAAAATCTGCTGGATAACCTGCCAAGCAGACGAGACGTCGTAGTACAGCAGAACACCAACGGGAAGGCTCCAGCCCATCCAAAGCATCATGACCGTCATGACAACGGCCATCATACGCATGCTCTGAGCCTGCTGGCCGGTCTGGTTGCGCGACATATAGAGCTGCGGAATCAGGGTCAGGACGGCAAACAGGATCAGGCAAACCAGCGCAGGCAGTGCAACCATAAAGCCATCGGCAAAGGAAGCGCTCGGCGTGGTGGTCAGGTCGGGCAGGATGTTGAAGAACGAGAACGTGCCGTCGTTAAAGTACTGCGGCAGGTTGCGCAGCAATGTAAACAGGGCGAACAGGATAGGCATCTGAATCAGCAGCGGCAGACAGCCAGCCATGGGGTTGAACTTGTTCTCGCTGTAGAACTTCTGCATCTCCTCGGCCTGACGCTGGGGATCGTCGGCATAGCGCTCCTGGATCTCGAGCATCTTGGGCTGCAGCACCTGCATGCGAGCCGTCGACTTGGTCGACTTGAGCATAAGCGGCGTCAGCAGCAGACGGATGATGACCACCAGAATGATGATGGACAGGCCCCAGTCGACCGCAAAGGTCTGGATGAGCTTGAGCAGCTCGAAAAGGATGTTAACGATCCAATCCCACATGTAAGTTTTCCTCCGATAGCGAGTGCCCGCTAGGGCACAGGGTCATAACCGCCGACGTGCAGGGGATTGCAGCGAGCGATGCGCCTCACGGCAAGCCAGCAGCCTCTCAAAACACCGTACTTCTCAATCGCCTGAACGGCATATTGCGAGCACGTTGGGTAATAAATGCAGGCGTCAGGTAATAAGGGCGAAATAACCTGTTGGTATATGCGAATAGGAGCGATGGCAACACGTCGCAAAACGTGATTGCTCATCGCTCCTCCCCGGCAACGCCGGCGCGTTTCATAAGCGAACGCAATGCCTTGTCCATCTCCTGCGGCGAGGAGATCCTCGTCTTGGGAGTCGCGAACAAGATGATGTCATAACCCGCAACGGGAAATCCGCAGCTGCGGGCGGCCTCGCGCATCACACGCTTAGAACGGTTGCGCACAACTGCACAACCGAGCCGTTTAGCACCAACGAAGGCGACCCTTCCGGAGTCGCCTTCGCCAACCGATTCACATATGGTCATTCGAATCAGAGGGTGATTGAAACGACGCCCCTGACTGAACACATGCTCGAAATCTTGCCGAGACTTAATAGTCTTCATGCGAGATGTGTGTATCGCTGCTAGACAGTGAGACGCTTGCGGCCCTTGGCGCGGCGACGGGCGAGCACGGCACGACCACCCTTGGTGGCCATACGGGCACGGAAGCCATGGGTCTTGGCACGCTTACGCTTATTAGGCTGATACGTACGCTTCATCTTAAGTTCCTCCTGCTGCATTTCGAGTGTCCGCGGGAGCGCGGACGCAGATATAGACACGTGAGCTTGAAGATTGTAGGGAAATCAATGTTCAAATGTCAAGAAATCAAAGGTAAAAGGTTGCGTAGTTCACACGGTTCCCCCATAAGCCCAACTGAAATTTGCAGGGTACGGCAACTTTTCACGATATTTCACAAAGTTTTCAACAGGTCATGTTGGCAATGTTAAGAACTTTTCGCCCGTTTTCCAAAGTTTTCAACAGGTTTTGAAAAGTTGTCGAAAGATGAGAAACATTGCACGGTGAGCTACTATTTGTTCGAAACCTTATGAAAGATTGCGAGCAGCATGTCTGACGACTTTTACACCATGGTCGATTCCGGAGACCCGGCACCTGACAACGAGCACATCACCGGCGTGCGCGAAAAGCGCGGCCAGGAAGAGCAGGCCGCTGCGAAAGCGCAGGGTGCCATGTATGCGGCACGCATCGCGGTCTATGACGACATGCTGTCGACGCCGCGCGTCATCGTCATCGAACCGAAGGACGTGCGCACCTATCTGGAAGAGACAACCAACACCGTCTACCAGTGCATGAAAGAGCAGGGCGGGCACATCTCGCTCATGGTTATCCGCGAGATTGTCGAAAACTTTATCCACGCCCACTTTGCAGAGCCCATCATCTCGATCCTAGACGGCGGCGACACCATCCGATTCGCAGACCAGGGACCGGGGATCGACGACAAGGAACGCGCCTTCGACTTTGGCGTTACCAGCGCAAACAGCAACATGAAGCGATACATCCGCGGAACCGGAGCAGGGTTTCCCATGGTGCAGGAGTACTTGGAAAACGCCGGCGGCGCCGTATCCATCGAGGACAACATGGGCAACGGGACCGTGGTCACGGTAAGCCTGAACCCCAAGCGCGTGCAGGAAATCGAGCGAGCCGGAGGGCGGGGCGCCGCCGTGCGCCCCGAGACGGAGCAACCGGCATATCCCCTATCTAGCGCTTTTACACAGCAGCCCATGGCGGCACAGCAGATGCAGCAGCCCATGGCGCACATGCAGCAGCCTGGAGCTTTTCCCGCGCAAGATCCCCAGGCACCGCTGAGCCACACGGCGCAAAACATGCCGGAGGGCATAGGCTCGGCAGATCTGGACACAGGCATCGTGCAGCAGACGGCGGCCATGCCAAACGTCCCGCAAATGGGCTACCAACCGTACCCGCAAGGGTATCCTCCCCAATATATGCCGCAGCAGGAATACGCCCAGCCGTATCCGCAGCAGTATCCTCAGGGGTATCAACAGACGTATCAGCAGATGCCGCAGGGGCAATTTAACCCTTGGGCCCAGCAGATGCCGCCGCAGCCTTACCAACAGTGGCCGCAAAGTTTTCAACAGCAGATGCCACCCATGCAGAGTTCTCAACAACCAGCAGCTCAAATGATGTATCCTAATGCGACGAATCAATACGCACAACCGCAGTCGGACGTGTTTGTAAGCGAACGCGGCAACGCCGCATTAGGGTATCTGGCCCAACATCAAGAGTGCGGCGCAACGGACTTGGCGCGGGCGTTTGGAAACTCCGCACCCACCTGGTCGCGCACGCTCAACGATTTGGCGCAGGCGGGCTTGGTAATCAAACATGGGCAGAAATATCATCTGACCGAAATCGGAAGCGCTCGCGTGCGGGCCCAAGCTTAAGGAACGGGAGAGACAGTGGACGAGGAAGCAAGCATCATCCTGGGGGATGCCATCGCCTTTTGTCAGCGCGACGGCCAAGATGCGCGCCTCATCAACATGTTGGGGCAATCGCGCGCCGTGAGCCTGACCGAGGACACCTTGACGATTGAGGCCCCCTCACGATTCGCTATCGCTCAGCTCAAAAAGCATCAGCCGACCATCGAGGCGTACCTGGAAGAGATCGCCTTTGCACCGATTGCGCTCGACATCGTGGCGCCACAGGGCTCCGCGGCAGATAACGCCGCGCCTGCGGCACCCGTCGTCCCCCCAGTGGCGCCAGCTGCCGCCGCGGTGCCAGCTCCCGAGCATCAAACCGGCGATGTTTCCCGTGAAACCATGCCCGCCGTCTCGACGTCGGCAGCCCCCATGCCCGCTGCCACACACATGCCTATCGCGCACGACGCAACACCGGGCGAGGATTCGGGCATCGCAATCAAAAACACGCTTTCGGCCGACGATTTCCGCCGCATGATGAACCAGATGAAAGGCGGGGCGCCTGCAAAGAGTGCAAAACCAGCCTCCACATCGCCCATGAGCGTCCCCGCAGCTGTGGCACCGGTCGAGCAGAACACCGATGGCGCGCCGCTCGCGGCCAACTCAAAATTCACCTTCGAAAACTTTGTCTACGGCCCCGAAAACAGCCATGCCTATCGCTCGGCCCTCAAGTTTGCCGCACTCGCGGACGAACGCGGCACATGCACTTCCCTGTTCATCTATGGCAAATCGGGGCTGGGCAAGACCCATCTGCTGCTCGCCATCAAAAACGAGCTCGCCGAAAAGTCGCCCGAGATCAAGGTGAAGTACGCCAACTCACAGGCATACCTCGATGACCTGATGACGGAGTTCGACCGCCAAAAGAAGAGCAACGCCCCCATCATGCAGGCATACCACGGCGTGGACGTGCTCATTATCGACGACATTCAAAACATCATCGGCAAGCGCGCGAGCGTGGACTACTTTTTCCAGCTCATGGACGAGTTTATCCGCAATAACAAAAAAGTCGTCATCGCAGCCGACCGCGCACCCAAAGACCTGAGCATGGACGAACGCCTGACCAGCCGCTTTAACGCCGGCATGCTCTGTTTAGTGGCAGAGCCCAGCTACGAGATGAAATACAAGATCTTGCAGCGCTACTACGAGAACACGATAGCCGCCGCACCCGAGGCGGGTGATGACTCGCTGTTGGCGGCCTACGGTGGCGATGGCGGGCATCTGACCGACGAGCACTTTAAGCACATGGCGGAGGTGTCGGGAACCAACATTCGCGAACTCGAAAGCTTTTGTGAACGCTGCGCAGGCGAGGCGGGAGACCGCGAACGTGAGGGCAGCGAGCTCAGCTTCGACGACATCGACGCCATCGCAAGCCAATACTTCGATACGTCGGCCAAGAAGATCAACGTGCAGACGGTCCAGTCTGTCATCGAGGAGCAATACGGCGTGACGCACGAGGAGCTCATCGGCCCGCGCCGCAACGCCAACATTGCCAAAGCCCGCCACATCGCCATCTATCTGGCCATCGAGATGTGTGAGATGACGACTACGGCGGTGGGCGCGGAGTTTGGCAACCGCAACCATTCAACCGTCAGCACGAGCTATAAAAAGGTTCAGAAGATGATTCAGGAAGACCGTACCGTAACCGAGGATCTCAAATCGCTACGAGATAAAATTACACTGCGTTCGTAGGGAAATAGAGACACCTGTTGAAAACTTGTCGAAACGCCGGGCATAACGTGTCTAAAACTCACCCCAAGGCGACGAAAAGTTTTCCGCAGGTTTTGAACGTGGAAAACACGGTCGGTTGCGCACAGGATGCTGTCGATTCTCTTTTTGGGGTTGACCAGCGCTTTTGGGAGTAATCAACAGTTTCGTCAGTGCTATTACTATTATTAAGATATTTATATCTATAGAAAGGTATTAAAAGATGAAGTTCACCGTCAGCCAAAGCTCGCTCACGCAAGCCATCGGCGTCGTTATGAAAGGCGTCGCTTCGGCATCCACCCTTCCCATCCTGTCGGGCGTGCTCGTTAAGGCGCAAGACGGCATCTTGGAATTCCAGACCTCTAACTACACCATCTCGATCCGTCATCGCATCGCGGCGCATGTCGAAGAAGAGGGCGAGATGGTTATCCCCTGTAAGATGCTCTCCAATATCACCAAGACCCTCCCCGATGCCCCGGTCACCTTTGAGCTGTCCGAGCGCCAAGTGCTGATCAGTTGCGAGAAGAGCTCTTTTAGGCTGAACACGCTCGATGCCAATGACTTCCCCGAGTTTCCGGCCTATGCCATCGAGAGCGCCGTGGAGCTGCCGACCGATATCTTGTCCGAAATGGTCGGCCGCGTGTGGCGCGCCACCTCGACCGACAAGGCCCGCCCCATCCTGGGCGGCGTGCACATGAAGGTCGAGAACAACACCGTGCGCCTGGTGGCGACCGATTCCTTCCGTTTGGCCGTGTGCGATACGCAGGTCGAGACCTCGACCCTCGAAGGCTCCTTTGAGCTCAACGTTCCGGCCGACGCCTTTAACGACGCGCTGAACATCATGGCCAGCCAGGCGACCATCATGATCGGGGCTACCGACACCCAAGTCGTCTTCGAGGCCGGCAACACTACCTACGTGTCGCGCCGCATCGAGGGCGTGTATCCCAACTACAAGCAGCTCATCCCCGATTCGTGCGTGACGAGCGTCAAGATCGACGTCGCCGCCTTTAACGCCGCCCTCAAGCGCGTAGCCGTTATCGCGAGCGCCAATCCCGCCGTCAAGTTCGAGATCGATGTCGAGAACGGGCAGATGGGCCTGTCTTCCATTTCCAATGACCAGGACCTTGCGCAGGAGACGATCGATGTCGAGGCCGAGGGCGAGTCGGGTACCATCGCCTTCAACTACCACTACATCTTCGGCTGCCTCAATGCCCTGTCCAAGGAGAAGGAGATCACGCTGGAGCTCAAGAGCTACTCGCAGGCGGGCATCTTCAAGTCCTACGACAAGATCAACTATCTGTACCTGGTCATGCCGGTTCGCATCTAGCGCTGCGCCATGACCATGTTCGCCCGCGATCTTTCCGTCGCGCACTACCGCAGCTTCGATAGCTATCGCCTTGCCCTGGACGAGGGCGTGACGATACTTGCGGGACCCAACGCGGCGGGAAAGACTAATCTCATAGAGGCGCTGCAGCTGCTGACGAGCGGCGCCTCGTTTAGGCATCCGACCGCAGCCGAGCTCGTCCATGACGGCGTGGGCTCGTGCAAGGTCGAGCTGAGGCTCGAGGGCGACGGCCGCGTGCTTGATATGGGATTGAGCGTGGAGGACGGTAAGCGCTCGTTTAGCCGCAACGGCAAGAGATGCTCTGTCGCCGGTGTGCGCGGGGCTCTGCCGAGCGTACTGTTTTGCCCCGACCATCTGGACATGGTTAAGAGAGGCGCCAGTGTGCGCCGCGCCGCCCTCGATGACTTTGGCATGCAACTGAGCGCACGCTATGCCGATCTTGCGAGCACCTATGGGCGCTGCGTGACCCAGCGTAACGCCCTGCTTAAGGAGACCTGGTGCTGCCGCGAGATGCTCGGCGCGTGGAACGATTCGATTGCCCGCGCGGGCTCGGCCCTGCTCGTGCACCGGTTGGCCCTACTCGACCGGCTGGCGGGCCATGTGCACACTGCCTACGGTCAAGTGGCGTCCGGCGAGGCTGCCAGCGTGACCTATACGTCCACGCTGGGGGATTTGCCCCAGGTCGAGGATCGCGAAGAGCTGAAGGGCTGGGCGTACGAGCGCATGCTGGCTGCCCTTGATGAGCGCGCCGACGAGGAAATTCGCCGCGGCGTGACGTTGGTGGGACCGCATCGCGATGAGATTGAGTTTGCCGTGGCGGGCCGCTCCGCCCGTTCATTTGCCAGCCAAGGTCAGCAGCGAACGTTGGTTTTGGCCTGGAAGGTGGCGGAGGTGGCCGTGGCTCGCGATGTCCTGGGCACCGCTCCGCTGCTGCTTTTGGATGACGTGATGAGCGAACTCGACGGCGAGCGCCGCGGTGCTTTTCTGCGGTTGATCGGCGATGATATCCAGACGGTCATAACCACGACCAACCTGGGGTATTTTACCGATGACCTGCTTGATCGAGCCAAGGTGGTGAGCATGGGTGAGACGTGCTAATTACGAGCGCGAGAGCGAAACGGTCGCCTTCAGTGGATTTTTGAACGCAGAGCGTCAGCGCATCCTGGCGGCTGCAACACCTGGGCGCCGCGCGCAGATGGAGGCTGCAGAGGAATCTCGTGCGGTCTATCGCGCGTGGAATGCGGTGTGCTCGGGCACGCGCGAGGGGCGGCATGTGACGGGTCTGCGCTACCTGCCCGAGTCCAATGAGCTGCTGGTATATCTCGATTCGCCCTCGTGGACGCAGGAAATGACGCTGTTGCGCGAGATCATCCGCGCGCGTATGGAGCGCGCCGGTGCGCATGTGGACGGCCTGGTGTTCAAAACCACCGCGCCCGGTCACACGCCACCCGCCGCCAAGGAGCGCCTGCGCCCGGCGACGACCGAGCGCCCGCCGGCCCCGCACGCCGACCTAAGTGAGGCCGAGCGCACCGAGATCGAGCGCCAAGCGGCACCCATCGAGGACCAAAAACTGCGCGAGGCCCTCGAGAACGCCATGAGAGCCAGTGCCGAGTGGGCCAAGGGCGTGCAAAGCAAAAAAGAGCCTTAAATCGCATCTGGTGGCCTTGTAGAGCCAAATACCCTCGTTCCCGAGGGTATTTTTTTACGATAAACTAGTAAGGCTGTACACATTTTCTTGACTGAAGGAGGACGTGTGGCAAACGAAAACGATTACGATGGCGGCGAGATTAAGATTCTCGAAGGTCTCGAGGCCGTTCGTAAGCGCCCGGGCATGTATATCGGCTCGACGAGCGCCAGCGGTCTGCATCACCTGGTGTGGGAGATCGTTGACAACTCCGTCGACGAGGCCATGGCCGGTTTCTGCACCGAGATCCAGGTGACGGTCCACGCCGACAACTCCATCACGGTCGTCGACAACGGGCGCGGCATCCCCGTCGACGAGCACCCTGTTAAAAAGATCCCGACGCTCGAGGTCGTCATGACGATCTTGCACGCCGGCGGTAAGTTCGATAACTCGGCCTATAAGGTCTCGGGCGGCCTGCACGGCGTGGGCATCTCCGTCGTCAACGCACTGTCCAAGCGCGTGGTCGTTCAGGTTCGTCGCGATGGCAACACCTACGAGATGGAGTTCTCGCGCGGCAAGACCGTTAAGAAGATGGAGGTCGTGGGCACCTCGGATTCGACGGGCACCACCGTCACCTTCTGGCCCGACGACGAGATCTTCGAGACATGCATCTACGATTTCGATACGCTGCACAACCGTCTGCAGGAGACGGCGTTCCTCAATAAGAACCTCAAAATCGTGCTGACCGACGAGCGCGAGGCGACTCCCCATGTGGAGGAGTTTTGCTACGAGGGCGGCATCATCGACTTCGTCAAGTTCCTCAACGAGGGCAAGGACGTCCCCGAGGCCTTTAAGGAGCCCATCTACATCGAGGGCAAATCGGACCCGGACGCGCCTGTGACCAAGATGGGCGAGGTTGAGGTTTCCCTGCAGTGGAATAGCGGTTACGGCGAGAACGTCATGTCGTTTGCCAACGACATCTACACCCCCGAGGGCGGCATGCACCTTGAGGGCTTCCGCACCGCGCTCACCCGTGTGATCAACGACTACGCGCGCAAACAGAACCTGCTCAAGGAAAAAGACGCCAACCTGACCGGCGACGATGTGCGCGAGGGCCTTTCGGCCGTTATCTCGGTCAAGCTGCCCGACCCGCAATTTGAGGGCCAGACCAAGGCCAAGCTCGGCAGCTCCTATATGCGCGCGCTGACGCTCAAGATCGTGACCGACGGCCTCGCCGATTACCTCGAGGAGCATCCCAAGCCCGCTCGCGAGATCGTCAAGAAGGCCCAGCAGGCATGCAAGGCCCGCAACGCCGCCCGCAAGGCGCGCGAAGCGACCCGTCGCAAGAGCCTGCTCGAGACGGCGTCCCTGCCCGGTAAGCTCGCCGACTGCTCGGTGCGCGATGCCGAGCTGACCGAGCTCTTCATCGTAGAGGGCGACTCGGCAGGCGGTTCAGCCAAGGACGGCCGTCGCCGAGACATCCAGGCGATTCTGCCCCTGCGCGGCAAGATTTTGAACGTCGAACGCGTTGGTGACCATCGCGCGTTCTCGAGTGACACCATCCAGTCATTGATTACCGCAATCGGCTGCGGCGTCACGACGAGTGCCGGCGACGGCGGCGACTTCGATATCACCAAGGCGCGCTACCACAAGATCATCATCATGACCGATGCAGACGTCGACGGTGCGCATATCCGCATCCTGCTGCTGACATTCTTCTACAAGTACATGCGTCCGCTGATCGATGCCGGCTACGTCTATGTTGCCTGCCCGCCCATCTTTGGCATTAAGGTGCGCAACAAGATCCACTACGTGTATCCCAACGGCCGCCAGCCCGAAGACGAGATCCTGCGCGATACCATTCAGAGCCTGGGTTTGAACCCCGACGATAACGACGAGGACGGCAAGGCCAAGGACGGCAAGATCACCAAAAAGCGCAAGGGCTATACCGTCCAGCGCTACAAGGGCCTGGGCGAGATGGACCCCAAGCAGCTTGCCTCGACGACGATGGACCCCAAGACCCGCATCCTGCAGCGTGTGTCGATCGAGGACGCCGTGGTGGCGGACCGCGCCGTGCGCGAGCTGATGGGTTCCGAGGTCGGCTATCGCCGCGAGTACATTGAAAAACACGCACATGATGCACGATTCCTTGATGCTTAAGAGGAGGTAACGTGGCAGACGATATCAACAACAACGAGGGTATGGACGACGCCGGCGACGCCGGTATGCCCGATGATCTGAAGCGCCTGCTTGCCCGTGCTGAGCAGGGCGAGGACGGCGACCCGGACGCCTATAACCCCGATGCCGATGATGATGAGGAAGAGGACGACGACGCCGAGCTCGAGGAGAGCTTTGGCGAAGTCGACCGTGGCGCCTCGGCCGGCGAGGATATCAACGGCGGCCAGCTCCAGATTTCGGAGTTCGGCCGCGAGATGAAGCAGTCGTTCATCGAGTACTCGATGTCGGTCATCACCGCCCGCGCCCTGCCGGACGTACGCGATGGCTTAAAGCCGGTACACCGCCGCATCCTGTACGCGATGAACGAAAGCGGCATCTATCCCAACCGCCCGCACAAGAAGTCGGCCTGGACGGTCGGCGAAGTTATCGGTAAGTACCACCCGCACGGTGACTTCGCGGTCTACGAGGCCATGGTTCGTCTGGCACAGTGGTTCTCCATGCGTACGCCGCTCATCGACGGTCACGGTAACTTCGGCAACATTGACGGCGACGGCGCGGCGGCCATGCGTTATACCGAGAGCCGCTTGGCCAAGCCCGCCATGGAGCTCTTGCGCGACCTGCAGAAGGATACCGTCGACTGGCAGCCCAACTACGACGAGTCACTCGCCGAGCCCCAGGCGCTGCCCGCGCGCTTCCCCAACCTGCTGGTCAACGGTAGCCAGGGTATCGCCGTCGGCATGGCCACCAACATCGCCCCGCACAACCTCACCGAGGCGATCGAGGCCACCTGCTACCTGATTGACAATCCCGACGCCACCGTCGACGAGCTTATGCAGATCATGCCCGGCCCGGACTTCCCCACCGGCGCCATCATCATGGGCAGCGCCGGCATTAGGCAGAGCTACGAGACCGGCCGCGGCTCCATCACCGTGCGCGCCAAGGCCCACGTGGAGTCCACCAAGACCGGCCGTAGCCGCCTGGTCTTTACCGAGATTCCCTACATGGTCAACAAGGGCACCCTGCAGGAGAAGATCGCCCAGCTCGTCAACGACAAGCGTATCGAGGGCATCTCGGACATGCGCGACGAGTCCAACCAGAAGGGCATCCGTCTGGTTATCGAGCTCAAGAAGGGCGTCATTCCGCAGGTCGTGCTCAACAACCTGTACAAGTACACCTCGCTGCAGACGACCTTTGGCGCCAACAACCTGGCGCTCGTCAACGGCGTGCCCAAATGCCTGAGCCTGCGCGAGATGCTGCAGCACTACATCGACCACCAGGTCGACGTCGTCACCCGCCGCACCCGCTTTGACCTTAAGAAGGCCCAGGCGCGTGCCCACATCCTCGAGGGCTACTTGATGGCTCTCGACCATATCGACGAGGTCATCAGCATCATCCGCTCTTCGCAGACCGATTCCGAGGCCAGCAGCCGCCTGATCGAGCGCTTTGGCTTTACGCCCGAGCAGACCACGGCCATCCTCGAGATGAAGCTGCGCCGCCTGACCGGCCTGGAGCGCGACAAGATTCAGGAAGAGCTGGACGGTCTGCGCCGCGCCATCGCCTACTACGAGGACCTGCTGGCGCACGAGGAGAAGATCCTGGGCGTCATCAAGGAAGAGATGCGCGAGATCTCCAAGAAGTTCGGCGATAAGCGCCGCACCGAGATCAGCCAGGTCGAGAAGGACCTGGACGTGGAGGACCTCATCGCCGACGAGGACATGGTCGTGACCATCACCCACACCGGCTATGTGAAGCGTATCCCGGTGGCCGCCTACCGTGCCCAGAAGCGCGGTGGCAAGGGCGTGTCAGGCGTCAACCTCAAAGAGGACGATGTCATCGACGAGATGTTCATCGCGTCCACGCACGAGTACGTGCTGTTCTTCTCGAGCAAGGGCAAGGTCTACCGCCTGAAGGTGCACGAGCTGCCGGTCGGCACGCGCCAGGCGCGCGGTACGGCGATCGTCAACCTGCTGCCCTTCGAGGAAGGCGAGAAGATCGCGAGCGTCATCAGCTGCCGCGAGTTCCCCGCCGACGAGTTCCTGATGTTTGCCACCAAGAGCGGCATGGTCAAGAAGACTGTGATGAGCGCCTATGACCGCAGCCGTCGCGACGGCCTGATTGCCATCAACCTGAGGGATGACGACGCGCTGCTCGCCGTGCGCCGTGTACGCGAGGGCGACAAGATCATCATGGCCACCACCGCGGGCAAGGCGATCATGTTCCCCGAGGACCAGGTGCGCGCCACCGGTCGCGATACCAGCGGTGTTCGCGGCATCGGCATGAAGGACAGTGTGAGCGTTCTGGGCATGGAAGTTACCAACGGCAACGGCGACCTGTTCGTCATCACCGAGCGCGGCTACGGCAAGCGCACGCCGGTCGCGGACTACCCGGAGCAGAACCGCGGCGGCCAGGGCGTCTACACCATTCAGATGACCGAGCGCAAGGGTAACCTCGCGGCCATGAAGACGGTGGGCCCGCAGCACGAGCTGTTCATCGTGACGGAAGGCGCGACGGTCATTCGCGTCAAGACCGACGAGATCAGCCAAACCGGCCGAGCCACCCAGGGCGTCAAGATGATGACCGTGGACGACAACGACCGCGTATGCGCCGTAGCCCGCATGACTGCAGCCAAAGAAAAGCCCGAAGGCGAAGGCGCCGAGGATGCAGCCGCAACTAGCACCGAGGAAGCCCCCGTCGACCTAGGCGACGGCAACGACATACCAGAGGATCTCCTCGACGAGTAAGAGGAACGAGCTGGTAGAAAATATCAGACCCCATATATCGGCGGTCGGCGCACTGCGCGCCGACCGCTTTTTTGACAACCTTGGGACCCCATGGCCGCTGGGCTGGCGAGTTGGGTTTGGTTTG
>UQLC01000019.1 GCA_900541795.1 uncultured Collinsella sp.
CCTCTTTGGCGGCAGCGTCAACAACGAGTTCACCAAGATCGTCCAGACGCGTCCCAACACGCACCTGGTGACCAATATGAACCTGCCGCTCCTTATTCAGCTGCTGTTCGTGTCCGAATCCACCCCGATCGATGAGGCCATTCGCCAGATCGTCGAGGCGGACGACACCAAGGTCAAGTACGTCAACGACCTGCTGGGGCAGGCCGAACTCGATGAGTTTTAATCGCTAGGGAGCACATCATGATTCAGATGATTCGCGTGGACTATCGACTGCTGCACGGCCAGGTTGCCGTTAGCTGGACTTCGGCTCTGGGTGCCGACTGTATCCTGTTGGTAAGCGACACGGTCCTCAATGACAAGCTTCGTCTGCAGGCCCTGTCCCTTGCAAAACCGGAGGGCTGCAAGGTTGTCGTCAAAAACACCGAGGATGCCGTCAAGGCGCTCCAGAGCGGTGTGACCGATAAGTACAAGCTCTTCGTGGTTTGCGAGACGATCCAGCAGGCCGGTGCCGTCGCCAAGGCGATGGGCGTCAAGAAGATCAACCTCGGCAATGTTGCCTTTAGCGAGGATGCCCGCCAGGTCTCGACGAGCGTGTTCCTTACGCCCGAAAACGAGGCATACGTCAAAGAGCTGCTCGGCGAGGGCTACGAGCTGTTCATTCAGATGATTCCGGCAGATGCGAAGACTGACGCCGCGAAGGTCATCGGTTAGGGGCCATCATGGTTATCAAGACAATCCTGATTTTCCTTATTGCCCTTTTGGGCTATTCCGAGTGGCTGACCGGTACGAGCTACCTCCAGCGCCCGATTGTGCTCGGACCTCTGGTTGGCCTTGTCATGGGCGACATGGTGACCGGCACGATCATGGGCGCCACGATGGAGCTTGCCATGGTCGGCGCCATCTCGGTCGGTGCGTATAACCCGCCCGATACGATTTCCGGAACCATCCTGGGTGTGTCGCTTGCCATGCAGGCCGGCGCGGACGCTTCGGCGGCCCTGACCCTGGGCATTCCCATCGCAACGATCGTCCTGGCGCTCGATACGGCCCTGGGCCAGCCGGTGATGCTACTGCTGGTGCACCGTATCGACAAAAACGTCGAGGACGGGGACACCAAGGCCATCACGCGCAACATGCTCATCGCCGGTTACGCGCAGAGCTGGTGCGGCCTGCTGATTATTCCCCTGGCATTCTTCTTTGGCGCCGATGCTGTTGCCAGCCTGCTCAACATCATCCCCGATTTCGTTCAGACCGGCATGGATGTCGCCGCCGCCTTCTTGCCCGCACTCGGCTTTGCGATGCTGGCGCAGATGATTATGAACAAAACGGTGGCTCCGTTCTTCTTCGCTGGCTTCTTCCTCGTCGCCTACTTTGGCATTAGCACGACGGGCGTGGCGATCTTTGCCGCGATCATCGTCGTCGCGATGACGGTTTTGGGTGATAAGAAAAAAGCGGAGCAGCCCGCAGTGGCAACCGAGGATCCTGCGATTGGGAGTGGGTTCGATGAGTTTTAAGTTTGAGTCTTCTTACGACGGGCTGATTTCCCGCGCAGACCTTAAGAAGCTGTTCTGGCGCTCGATTCCCTATGAGCATTCCTGGAACTACGAGCGTATGGGCCATATCGGCTTTATGTGGGCCCTTATGCCGATTCTTCGCAAGCTGTATCCGCAGGATGCGGACTTTAAGGCCGCCCTTAAGCGCCATATGGAGCTCTATAACGTCACGCCGTACATCTCGACGCTCCCCATGTCCATCGCCGCTGCAATGGAAGAGGTCAACGCTACTGACGATAGCTTTGACACGAGCGCGATCTCAAATGTCAAGCTTGCTTTGATGGGACCGCTGTCCGGTGTGGGCGATGCCTTCTACTGGGGCACGCTGCGAATTTTGGCAACGGGTGTCGGCACGTCGCTGGCGCTACAGGGCTCTATTCTTGGCCCGATTTTGTTCCTGCTCGTGTTCAATGTCCCTCACTACATCATCCGTTACCTGCTGACGTTTGTGGGGTATCGCTTTGGCTCGGACATGATCAGCAAGGTCCAGGAATCGGGCATTATGGACACGATCGTCAAGATGGCCTCTATCATGGGCGCCATGGTGATCGGCGCTATGACCATGGAGATGGTCACCGTGGACATTCCGCTCATGGTCGGTGCGGGCGATGGTGCTCAGACGCTGGCCGAGCTGCTCAACGGAATCTTCCCGGGCTTTGTCACGATGGGGCTGTTTGGAATCGTCTATCTCATGCTCAAGAAGAAGATGAATCCGCTGGTCATCATGCTCGTGATCCTGCTCGTGAGTATCGCCGGCGCGTTCTTTGGAGTGCTTGGTGTTCAGTAGGGCATCCGTCATAATGAGAATAATGTAAGAGGGGGCGTCGCGCACACTGTGCTGCGGCGCCCTTTTGCCGAAAGGTGGACAAGATGGAGTATCCGCAGCTTGCCGTCATGAATATCAGCCATCGCTATTTTGACCTTGAGGAATTCTTTTCTTCGGCAGCGGCCTCGGGCTACACGTGTTGCGAGCTTTGGACCGGGGCGATGCATCTGTATGTCGATTGCCATGGATACGATTCGCTCGAGCAGGTGCGGGAGCTGTCGCAGCGGTATGGGGTTCGGATTGTGGGGCTTTGTCCCGAACAGAACAACCCCAAGCCGTGGAATATCGCGGCGCGCGGGAATGAGGCGCGTACCCGCACGCTTGCGTACTTTAAGAACGTTGTGGATATCGCGGCGGAACTTGGAGCCGAGCAGGTCATGGTCTCGAGCGGCTGGGCATTTTTGAACGAGCCGATCGAGGACGCGTGGGGTCGCAGCGCCTCGATGCTGCGTGCGATTGCCGAGCATGCGGGAGGGCGCGGCGTGCGACTGGTGCTCGAGGCCCTACAGCCGGTTGAGTCGATGATCGTGAACTCGGCGGCCGACACGAAGCGCATGATCGAGGCAGTTGATCATCCGGCACTTAAGGCGTGTCTGGATTTGGGCGCTATGGCGGTGGCAGGGGATACCATCGACGATTATTTCGATCTGCTTGGCGAAGATGTCGCCCACGTGCATTTTGTCGATGTTGCGGCAGATGGCACGACGCATCTTGCCTGGGGTGACGGCGACCGCGATATGCGCGCCGACCTGGATAGGCTGGTGGCGCGCGGCTATCGCGGAGTTGTTTCGGCCGAGACCTATGACGGGCGCTATTTCGCCGACCCCGCAGCTGCCGATGCGCAGGTAATGGCAGAGTATCGTCGTGCGATTGGCGCCTAGGCGGGTTTGGGTTGCGGCGATCTGCCCTATGTTTCCAAATGAATACGGCGTGAGCGGCTGCGATGGATTTTCCCCGCAAACACTCTAGTATGCTAAAGTACCCAGAAGACCGGCGGAGCTATGCCGGTCTTCTGTTCTATATGAAACACAGCATGAGGAGGCTCACCAGATGACGGCCACACCGTGGGGATTCCGGGACATATTGCCCGAGGAGGCTCAGGCGCGCGAGGAGATCGCATGTACGGTGAAGGGCTGCTTTAGGGAGCATCATTACCTGCCGGTCGAGACGCCGCTGCTCGAGGACAAGGGCTCTCTCGAGGAGGGTGGCCGCATTGCGGACACCCCGTTTAAGCTCTTTGATGATGACGGCCGCCTGCTGGTGGTCCGTCCCGACAACACGCTGCCGATCGTGCGCTTGGTTTCGACCCGCATGCGCGCGGCCGATCTGCCGCTGCGCCTTCGCTACGAGGCGCCGGTGGTTCGCGAGTGCCAGCGCAATGCCGGCGGCTCGCGTCAGTTTACGCAGTTGGGTTTTGAGCTTATCGGTGTGGGCGATACCGCGGGCGATGTCGAGATCGTCTCGCTGGTGGCGGAGGCCATGCGCAAGCTGGCGCTGCCCGATGCGCGCATTATTGCGGGCAGCGTTCGTCCGTTTAAGGAACTGCTCGCGGCCTGTGAGGATCGCGAACTGGCTGCCGAGGCATTGCGTTGCGTACACGCCAACGACTTTGTGGGCCTCGATGCCCGTGTGGCGGCAAGCGCCGAGCCCGAGGCCGTCAAGGCTGCCATCAGCGAGCTGCCGCGCTTGCACGGCGGCGCTGAGGTACTCGACCGCGTCGACGCGCTTCTGGCGGCGGTGGGCATTGTCGCGCCGCTCACGCGCGAGCTGCGTGCCCTGGTCGAGGGCCTGGCTCCCGAGGACGCCCAGGTGCTGTCCTTCGACTTCTCCATCATGAACTCGTTTGATTACTACACGGGTCTGGTCTTTAAGGCCTATGCCGGCGGCCTGCCCGATCCGGTGGGTTCGGGCGGACGCTACGACTCCATCTTTACCGGTGCATTTGGCGACGGCATCGAGGTGCCGGCGGCGGGCTTTGCCTTTTCGCTCGAGCGTCTGGAAGCCGCGCGAACTTCGGTCGAGGACGCCGCTTCCGATGGCGACCACGCCGTGGGCCGTGGCGCCGAGGGTCCGCTTCGCATTGCCGTGCCCAAGGGCTCGCTCAAGGCCGACACGCTCGACGTACTCGAGGCCGCGGGCCTGGACGTCTCTGAGCTGCGTGACCCCGGCCGTCACCTCATCGTGCGCGGCCGCGACACGCGTGCCGGTGAGGGCACGGTCGGCGATATCGAGTTTGTCATCGTGCGTCCCAGCGACGCGCCCGCCTTTGTGGGCTGCGGCGGTGCCGACTGCGGCATCTGCGGCTGGGACTCGCTTATCGAGGCGGACCTCAACCTGCTGCAGCTGGTCGACCTGGGCTACGGCCTGTGCACGTTTATCGAGGCGGAGCCCGCATGGCGCGCCGGTCAGGCCGAGCGCAACTATACTCGCCGCGGGTCGCTTCGCGTGGCCACCAAGTATCCGCGCATCGCGGGTGCATGGTATGCCGAGCGCGGCGTGAACGCCGACATCGTTTCGCTGCACGGCAACATCGAGTTGGGCCCCATCGTCGGCATGACTGATCGCATCGTGGATATTACTGCCACGGGCGCCACGCTGCGCGACAACGACCTGGTCATCACCGGTCGCATTATGGACTGTACGGCCCGCTTCTTCGTCAACCCGGGTGCTGCGCGCCTGGATCCGCGCGTGCGTAATCTGGCAGATCGCTTGGCAGCGGCCGTGAAGGACAAGCATTTTGAGCCCGTTGCGGGCTCGGCACAATAGCGCGAGCACGCACGGGCGTCCCAACGTCTGGGCTGCGGGCCGATTGGCGCCGCCGCCCGGCCTCTCGTTTTTCGAACTCAACCTCGACCGATAGGGGATTCCGATATGAAGACCATCAAGCTTGCTCCCGGTGAGCGCCTCGTTACCAACCAGCTCAACCGCAAGGGTGTGCTGCCGCAAAGCATCGTCGACGCCGCCCGCGATATCGTGGCTAACGTGCGCGCCAACGGCGATGCCGCGGTGCGCGATTACTGTCAGCGTTTTGACGGTGTCGAGCTGCAGAGCTTCCGTCTGCCGCAAGAGCAGGTCGATGCCGCGCTCGAAGGCCTCGATCCGGCCTTTGTCGCCGCGCTCGAGAAGGCCGCGCGCCAGATTCGTGAGTTCCACCAGCGCGAGGTCGAGCAGAGCTGGTTTACCACGCGCCCGGACGGCACGATGCTCGGCGTTAAGGTGACCCCGCTCGCGGCGGCTGGCATCTATGTGCCGGGCGGTCGCGCGCAGTATCCCTCCACGGTGCTCATGAACGCCATTCCCGCCAAGGTTGCCGGCGTCAAGCGCGTGGTTATGGTGACCCCGCCGCAAAAAGACGGCCTGATCAGCCCCTACACGCTCGCCGCGGCAAAGCTCGGCGGCGTGGACGAAATCTATATGGTGGGCGGCGCCCAGGCCGTGGCCGCGCTGGCATACGGTACCGAGACCATTCCGCGCGTCGACAAAATCACCGGTCCGGGCAACGCCTTTGTCGCCGCGGCCAAGCAGATTGTCTCGGGCGACGTGGGAATCGACATGGTCGCTGGCCCCTCCGAGGTCTGCGTACTGGCCGATGCCACGGCCAAGCCCATGGTGGTCGCGGCAGACCTGATGGCCCAGGCCGAGCACGATCCGCTGGCCGCCTGTTATCTGGTGACTTGCGACGAGCAGTTTGCGCGCGAGGTCGAGGCTGGCATCGACATCCTGGTGGCGCAGTCGCCGCGTGCCGAGATCACGCGCGCCTCGCTCGACAACGAAGGCACCATCGTGGTGGCCGCCGATATGGCTGCCGCCGTCGAGGCCGTGAACACCGTGGCGCCCGAGCACCTGGAGCTGCACTGCAAGGATGCGATGGGCCTGCTTGGCGGCATTCGCAACGCCGGCGCCATCTTTGTGGGCGCTTGGAGCTCCGAGCCGCTTGGCGATTATGTTGCCGGCCCCAACCACACGCTGCCGACCGGCGGCACGGCCATGTTCTCCAACCCGCTTTCGGTCGAAGAGTTCGTTAAGCGCTCGAGTATCATTTGCTATACACCCGAGGGCCTGCTCTCCGACGCTCCCGCCACACAGCGTTTAGCCGAGGCCGAGGGTCTGTGGGCACACGCGCTTTCCGCCGCTCTGCGTCGCCGCGTGCTGGAACAAGGCGAGGATGCCGTGAGCGTCGAGTCGCTGGCCGCGGCCGACCTGACCAAGGTTGCCTGGCCGGGTGATACGACCGCGACGGTTGCCGAGGGCGTGGACCTGGCGGCTGCAGGCTCGGATAGCGCTGGCGCGACCGGCGAGGAGGCCTAATATGGCCGAGCTGACGCCCCGCATGAAGGAGCTCGTCCAGCCCTACTTGGCCGGCATTGAGCCCTACGATCCCAACTTTACGCCCACGCGCATCAACCTTTCGGCCAACGAGAACACCTATCCCGTGCCGGCCGGCGTGCGCGAGGCGATTGACGCGGCGCTCGCCGCTACGCCGCTCAACCGCTATCCCGATCCCATGTCCAACGACCTGCGCGACGAGCTGGCCGCTTGGCATGGCGTGACGCGCGAGAGCATCTGCGTGGGCAATGGCGGCGACGAGCTGCTCTATAACTATCTGCTGGCGTTTGGCGGCGCGGGACGGACCCTGCTCAACTGCCCGCCGTGCTTTAGCGAGTATGCGTTCTTTGCATCGCTCTGTCAGACCGAGGTGCGCGACGTGTGGCGCGACCCGGCGAGCTTTGAGCTCGACCAGGCAGCCGTGCTTGCCGCGGCGCCGGAGTGCAGCCTGGCCATCGTGACTTCGCCCAACAACCCCACGGGCGACGTGGCACCGCTCGACTTTGTCGCGGCCCTGTGCGATGCGTGCCCCGGCATGGTCATGGTCGACGAGGCCTACGTTGAGTTTGCGGACGATTCGTTTGGCGCGGCTACCACGGCGCAGGGGCTTATCGCCGAGCATCCCAACCTGGTGATTCTGCATACGCTGTCCAAGGCGTTTGGCGCCGCCGGCACGCGTCTGGGCTATGTGATCGCGGCGCCCGAGGTCATCGATGCGTTTGCGGCGATTCGCCAGATCTACTCGGTTAACGTGCTGAGCCAGGCCGCCGCGCTTGCCTGCGTACGTGCTCGCGATGCGTACGCACCCGTGGTGGCACAGGTTGCATCCGAGCGGGAGCGCGAACTGTGTGCCCTGCACGCAATGGCTGCCGAGGGTCTGCCCGTGGAGGCGTGGCCGAGCGCGGCGAACTTTGTGCTCGTGCGCACGCCGCATGCCACGCACGTGCGCGAGCGTCTGCGCGACGAGTATTCGATTTTGGTGCGCGACTTTAGCTACGCGCCGGGGCTCGCGGACTGCCTACGCATTACCGTGGGCATGCCGCAGGAAAACGATGAGGTACTGGCTGCGTTTGCCGTGCTGGTGAAGGAGGAGATCTAGATGGGCCGTTATGCCGAGGTGACCCGCAAGACGGGCGAGACCGACATTGTCGTAAAGCTCGACCTGGACGGAAGCGGCGTGTGCGATATCTCGACCGGCGTGCCGTTTTTCGACCACATGCTCAACGCCTTTGGCCGCCATGGCCTGTTCGATTTGACGGTACATGCGGTAGGTGACGTTGAGGTCGACGCGCACCACACCGTTGAGGATACGGGCATTGTGCTGGGTGAGGCGTTTTGCCAAGCGCTGGGCGACAAGGCGGGCATTACACGCTTTGCCGACGCGGCGATCGCCATGGACGAGACGCTCGTGATGGCCGCCGTGGACATTTCGGGTCGCGGCCAGGCCTACTGCGAGCTGCCCGTGCCGACCGAGCGTGTGGGCAGCTTCGATACCGAGCTGGCTGTCGAGTTCTTCTATGCCTTTGCGCGCGATGCCAAACTTACGCTGCACGTGCGCGAGCTGGCGGGCGGCAACTCGCATCACATTATCGAGGCCGCCTTTAAGGCCGTGGGCCGCACGATGCGCCACGCCTGCGAGCTCGATCCCCGCGTGCAGGGCATCCCCAGCACCAAGGGCTCGCTATAACCGTCACAAGGGTAAAACCACCACGAAGGGGACAGGCACCTTTGTGGTGGTTTTGGATGATGAGAAGTGGAGGGGTCGCGTGGGCGAACCGAAGATCGTGGTGGTCGACTACCACAAGGGCAACTTGTCGAGCGTCGTGCGCGGGCTTGCGCGCGCCGGTGCCGCCGCCTGCACATCGGACGATCCGGAACAGATCCGCAACGCCGACGGCCTGGTCATCCCGGGTGTGGGCGCGTTCTATGACGCGATCGCCTTTATGCGCCAGAGCGGCGAGGAGGTGGCCGTGCTCGATGCCGTTGCCGCCGGAACTCCGCTGCTCGGCATCTGCCTGGGTCTTCAGCTATTTTTTGAGCGTGGCAACGAGGGCGTGCCTGCGGACGAGGGCGTGGACGCGGACGACGATGCCTCCGAGCAGGCCGGCGGTCCCTGGGTCGATGGCCTGGGCATCATGCGTGGCTCGTGCACGCACCTGGAGTCGAGCCGTCTGAAGGTCCCGCACGTGGGCTGGGATCAGGTGCACATGACGCCTGCCGGCGCGGCCGATCCGCTGCTCGCCGGTTTTGCCGAGGGCGCCAATATGTACTTCACCCACAGCTACGCGGTGGCCGGCGACGTCGATGCCACCGATGTGTTGGCGCGCACGCACTATACACGGAGTTTCCCGTGCATCGTGCGCCACGGCAATGTGTGGGGCTGCCAGTTCCATCCCGAGAAATCCTCCGCGCTGGGTCAGCGCATCCTTAAGAACTTCGTCAACATCGTCGAGGAGGTTGGCCGATGATCCTGTTTCCCGCAATCGATCTGATCGGCGGCAAGGTTGTGCGCCTGGAGCGCGGCGACCGCAACCGCTGCAAGGTATATTCCGATGACCCCGTGGCCGTCGCCCGCTCGTTTGCCGAGCAGGGCGCAAGCTGGGTGCATGTCGTCGACCTGTCCGCTGCCTTTGGCGAGGACGAGGACACATGCGCTGCCAACTCGGCGGCGATTAAGGCCATCTGCGGCGTCGACGGTCTGTCCGTGGACGTGGGCGGCGGCGTTCGCTCACTCGCACGCATCGATGAGCTGGCAGGCTATGGTGCTCGCCGCATTGCGCTGGGCACCGTGCTCGTGACCGAGCCGGGTTTTGCTGAGGTGGCAGCCCAGGGCTTTGGCGAGCTGTTGGTCGCCGACATTGCCGCGCGCGACGGCCAGGTTAAGGTGAACGGCTGGCGCGACGGCGCGGGCGTGGCACTCGACGATGCCGTGGCGCAGCTTACCGAGCTGGGCTTTAAGCATCTGGTGTATACCGACATCGCGCGTGATGGCATGCAGACGGGCATCGATGTGGCGGCGTATCGCCATGTGGCACAGGTCGCGGGCTTTCCCGTCGTGGCGTCGGGCGGTATCTCGACGCTCGACGACATCCGCGCGCTGGCCGCGGTGGGTGAGGGCGCGATTGAAGGCGCCATTACTGGTCGTGCGCTCTACGAGGGCAACTTTACGCTGGCCCAGGCGCTGGCCGCCGCTCGAGGGGAGGAGTAGCCCATGCTTACCAAGCGCGTAATTCCCTGCCTGGACGTCAAGGACGGCCGTGTGGTCAAGGGCGTCAACTTTGTGAGCTTGCGCGATGCCGGCGATCCGGTGGAGCTGGCCCGCGCCTACGACCGCGAGGGTGCGGACGAGGTCGTATTTTTGGACATTACCGCGACGAGCGATAACCGTGCGACGACTATCGAGATGGCGGCGCATGCGGCCGAGGAGCTGGCCATTCCCTATACCGTGGGCGGCGGCTTTCGCGACCTGGCGGGCATGCGCACCATGGTTGCAGCCGGTGCTGACAAGGTGTCGCTCAACTCTGCCGCCGTGCGCGATCCGTCGTTGATCAGCCAGGCCGCCGCGGCGTTTGGCAGCCAAGCCGTGGTCGTGGCGATCGATGCCAAGCGCGTGGGACTGCCCGGGGAGCCGGGCGCCGATAAGTGGGAGGTCTTTACGGCGGGCGGCCGCAACGCTACGGGTATCGACGCAGTGGCGTGGGCCGAGGAGGCGGCTCGTCGTGGCGCCGGCGAAATCCTACTGACCAGCATGGACCGCGACGGTACCAAGGCCGGCTTCGATCTGGCGCTTACTCGCGCCGTGGCCCGCGCGGTGCCGATTCCCGTTATCGCGAGCGGCGGCGTGGGCACACTCGAGCATTTTGCCGAGGGTGTGATCGAGGGCGAGGCCGATGCCGTGCTGGCGGCGAGCGTCTTTCACTTTGGAATCTTCAGCATTCGCGAAGTCAAAGAGTATATGGCGTCGCAGGGCATTCCTGTCAGGTTGGACTTCTAGCGCTGCGGCTTGCCCAGGCACCGCATCTTGCCGCTCAAACCGTCGCTCGCGTACCAAAGTACGCGTCGCTCCTCTTTCGCGGCAACCTGCGGTACCTGGACAACCCTCGCCAACCTGTGGGGTTTACGGTAATTACTTGGGAGAAATGATGACTGAGGTAATAGAAGCGTCTGATCTTAAATACGACGCCCGCGGGCTGATTCCCTGTGTGGTTCAGCAATATGACACCGGCGAGGTGCTTATGGTTGCTTGGATGAACGAGGAGTCGGTGGGATTGACGCTCAAGACCGGCACCACGTGGTTTTGGAGCCGCAGCCGCCAGGAGCTCTGGAATAAGGGCGCGACGAGCGGCAATATGCAGGAGGTCAAGGAGCTCTGGGCCGACTGCGATAGCGATACGCTGCTGGTCAAGGTCGACTCGACGGGTCCGGCCTGCCATACCGGCAACCGTACCTGCTTCTTTAAGCGCATGGAAGGGGGAGTGCGATGAAAGTCGTGACGCCGTTCGAGGTCGCCGACTGCAACACCGAGCTCCTCCGCGCGGGCGTGCCATGCCACGTGCACCTGACTGATGCCTGCGGGGCGCAGTCGCTTTGGCTCGAGGCCGAGAAGGAAAGGCTCGATGAGGCCCATGCCGTCATCGTCGAGTTCTTTGAGAAAAAGGGCGCAAAGCCTCGGTTCGATGAGACCGGTACCTACTTTACGCTGCAGTAACGAGAGGAAATAACCATGGGAGTCAGAACAGCTAACGTGCAGCCGGGAAATATCGGTGAGACACTGACGGGGCTGGCCGAGGTGATTCATGGCCGTCGCGACGCGTCGCCGCAGGAGAGCTATACCGCGCGTCTGTTGACCGACGTCGAGGATGAGCTGCTCAAGAAGCTTGCCGAGGAGGCGAGCGAGGTGATCATGGCCTGCAAGGATAACGACCACGACCACATTCGTTACGAGGCTGGCGACCTGATCTACCACTTGCTCGTGACGCTCGAGCGCTACGGCATCACCCTCGACGAGCTGGCCGGCGAACTCAATGCTCGCCGCCACTAGTCATTTAAGAACGTCCCCAGTGACTAGTCTTAGGCGAGGGGTGTGGGTTGCCATTCGCCGGTGGGGTGGGGGATATCGAAGGCCCGGTAGCCGCAGTCGTAGGCGTGCGCCTGGGCCTCGCGGATGTTCCAGCAGATATCGCAGGCGCGGTGCGCGTCCGAGCCAAAGGTGATGGGTACCTCGGCATGGGCAAAGCAACGCAACAGTCCCGTCGAGGGGTAATAGTCGTCGAGGCCCTTGCGCGGCGCGGCGGTCGAGACTTCGACACGGTGACCCGTATCGTGGGCACATTCGGCCATCTGCTCCCAAAACGGCGCCGGGTCAAAATCGGGCGCAAAGCCTTCCTTCGAAAAGCGCATGACCAGGTCGGGGTGGGCCATCACATCAAAGTTAAGCGGGCTCTCGCAGGCGCGGCACCAGTCATCGACATAGCGCTCCCACACACCGCGCACGCCCAGGTTTTCCCAAACATGCAGGTTGGTGTCGTCGTCGATCCAGCCGCAGCGCGAATCGGGCGTATCGGGGCGAGCGACATTTTCCGTTCCCGCCGTGCCCGCGGCGCCGGCCATGATATCGCCCGGATCGCCAATCCAGTGCACACTGCCCAAGCGCACTATGGCACCCGCAGACCAGCGCTCAACCAAAGGCTCGCAACCTTTGTACCAGTCGCATTCAAAGCCATAGATAAGCTCGAGCTCAGGCGCAATCTGCGCGGCGAGTTTGCGGGCGTCCTCAAAGGCCAGACGATGCGCCGTCAGGTCGCCCTCGACAACCTGCACTTCGCAGTTGGCGTCGATGCTGGCGGGCAGGGTGAGGTGATCGGTCGAGACCATGACGCGGCAGCCGGCGGCGGCAGCAGCGCGGACGTTGTCCTCAAACGTGGCATGGCCGTCCGAAAACGAAGTGTGGGTGTGGCAATCGACCAGCGGGCAGGTGGGCATGGCGACTCCTTTGCATTTGGCGAATCCGCTCCATTGTAATGGCGCAGCTCTCAACACGCCGCGCACGCCGGAGCTCGAAATCGATTGGAAAGGCTGCGCGGCGCCGGTGCGGCCTCGCTTGCTCTCAAAATATGTACATCAGCCTCCAAAAGCTGCAAAAAATGACATGTTTGGAGGCTGATGTACATGTTTGGATAGGGGCGAGGGCGGCGACGGACGAAAGTCACGCCTGTGCCACGTCCGATGTGCTAGCGTTTGAGTGAACAAAACGAGTCCGTGCGGAAAGGATCCAGACCGTATGCAATGCGATAGCACATTCCCGCTGTCTCGCGAGACCGATGCGCCCGAAACTATCGTCAAGCTGGAGTGCGACATCGATGACGCGTCGCCCGAGGTGCTCGCCTACGCCGCCGACCGCCTGCGCGAGGCCGGCGCCCGCGAGGTGCACTGGCTGCCCCTTTACTGCAAAAAGGGCCGCCCCGGATGGCAGTTGCAGGTGATCTGCTCGCACGAGGATATCGAGCGCTTGCAGACGATTATCTTTTTGGAGACCACGACCAACGCCGTTCGTCGCCAGGTGATGGAACGCGTTTGCCTGCCGCGCCGATTCGAGCAGGTGACAACGCCTTGGGGCGAGGTGTCCGTTAAGGTGGCGACCCTGCCCGACGGCAGCGAGCGCGCGGCTCCCGAGTACGAGGATTGCGCCCGTCTTGCCCGCGAACATGACGTGCCGCTCCAACGCGTGATGCAGGCGGCTCAGAGCGCGGCGCTGCGATTCGAGTAACACGGTAGATGGGCTCCATATCCGCCAGATCCCGTATTCAGCCCCTAGCAACCCCACTCCGAAAGGACTCCCCATGAAATACCTCATCGCCTCCGACATCCATGGCTCGGCATACTGGGCCGAGCGCCTCTGCACCGCCATCGAATCCGAGCAGCCCGACCGCATTGTGCTGCTGGGCGACCTGCTCTACCACGGCCCGCGCAACGACCTGCCGCGCGACTACGCCCCCAAGCGTGTGATTCCGCTGCTCAACGCCCTGGCCGACCGCATTATCGCGGTGCGCGGCAACTGCGACGCCGAGGTCGACCAGATGGTCCTCGACTTCCCCGTCATGGCCGACTACGCCACGCTGTTTGACGAGACCGGCCGTGAACTGTTCCTGACGCACGGCCACGTCTTTGGCGCTGGCATGCATAACAGCGTCGACCACGCACCCGCGCTGCCCGAGGGTTCCGCGCTCGTCTACGGTCACACGCACGTCAAGGTCAACGAGGAAAGCGCCGCGCACCCGGGTCTGTGGCTCTTCAACCCCGGCAGCGTGAGCATCCCCAAGGACGGCTCGCACAGCTACGGCATCTACGAGGGCGGCACGTTCCGCCACGTGGTCATGGAGGAGGACTAACCATGGCCGAGCATATGGCTCAGCAAAATGCCGAGGGTTCGCGCGACCTGTCCACGCTGGTAGACGCGTCGGCCGAGCTGCAGCATCTGGTGCAGACCATCTGGCGTCTGCGTCAGCCCGATGGCTGCCCGTGGGATCGCGAACAGACGCATCAGAGCATCGGCAAGAACATGATCGAGGAAGCCTACGAGGCGCTCGATTGCATTGAGGCGGACGACGTGGCGCATCTGCGCGAGGAGCTCGGCGACGTGCTCATGCAGGTCGTACTGCATGCGCAGATTGCGGCGGACGCCGGTGAGTTTACGCTGGCCGATGTGGCGCGCGATATCGACGCCAAGCTCATCCGTCGTCACCCGCACGTGTTTGGCGATGTGGATGCCGATAACTCTGACGAGGTGCTCAAGATTTGGGACGAGGTCAAGCTTGCCGAGAAGGCCGCCAAGGACAAGGCCGTGGCGGCAGGCGAGGCCGCGCCCGAGGGCCTGCTCGACGGCGTGCCCACGCACCTGCCGGCGCTGATGCAGGCGCAGAAGGTGTCGCGCAAGGCGGCTGCCGTAGGCTTTGAGTGGGAGACGGTCCAGGACGTGTGGGACGAGGTAGCTGAGGAGCGTGCCGAGTTTGAGGCCGAGGCTCCCGGAACGCCCGAGCGCGAAATGGAGTTTGGTGATCTGCTCTTTGCCCTGGTCAACGTCGCGCGCAAGGAGGGCATCGACGCCGAGAGCGCCCTGCGCGCGAGCACGGCCAAGTTTCGCCGTCGCTGGGCTGCGATGGAGCAGATGGCGGCCGATGCCCACGTAGATCTTGCCGAGCTTTCGACCCATGGCCTCAACGACCTGTGGGACGCAGCAAAGGCAGGGGAGTAATACCGCGGGAGCGACGGGACAGACTTGTCCCATCGCTCCCATTATTTTTAAAAAAGATTGTATCGCTTGGCTAACTTAGGGCATAATGCAAAAAGTGCGACAAGGCTAACTTATGAACCTTCGCGCCGCTGCAGCGTGTAAGCCGCGTCGCCAAGCATTTAACCCGTTTCCAAGTGAGAGGGAGACAACATGAGCGATATTTTGGATGTCTACGGTCGCGAGGTGCTCGACAGTCGCGGCAACCCCACCGTCGAGGTCGAGGTCGTGCTCGAGGACGGCAGCTTCGGCCGCGCGATGGTGCCTTCGGGCGCTTCGACCGGCGCCTTTGAGGCATGCGAGCTGCGCGACGGCGACAAGGGCCGCTATCTGGGCAAGGGTGTCTCGCAGGCCGTCGAGCACGTCAACAACGAGTGTGCCGATGCCGTCGTGGGCCTCGACGCCTTCGATCAGCGCGCCGTCGATGCCGCGCTAATCGCCGCGGACGGTACGACCAACAAGACCAAGCTCGGCGCCAACGCCATTCTGGGCGTGTCGCTGGCAGTTGCCCGCGCCGCAGCCGAGTCGGCGGGCCTGTCGCTGTACCAGTACCTGGGCGGTGTCAACGCCCATCTGCTGCCCACGCCCATGATGAACATCCTCAACGGCGGCGTGCACGCCGACAACAACGTTGACTTCCAGGAGTTCATGATCATGCCCGTGGGCGCCCCGAGCTTTGCCGAGGGCCTGCGTTGGTGCGCCGAGGTCTACCACACCCTCAAGGGCGTGCTGCACGAGGCCGGCCTGGGCGGCGGCGTGGGAGACGAGGGCGGTTTCGCGCCCAACCTCAAGACCAATGCCGAGCCGTTCGAGTACATCACCAAGGCCGTCGAGAAGGCCGGCTTTAAGCCCGGTGTCGACTTCATGTACGCCATGGATCCGGCATCGACCGAGTTCTACAACGCCGAGACCGGTATGTACGAGCTCAAGGGCGAGGGCGTTGAGTACACGAGCGCCCAGATGGTCGATTACTGGGAGAAGCTCGTCGACAC
This sequence comes from uncultured Collinsella sp., assembly GCA_900541795.1. Taxonomy (GTDB): domain Bacteria; phylum Actinomycetota; class Coriobacteriia; order Coriobacteriales; family Coriobacteriaceae; genus Collinsella. The sequence goes on from UQLC01000019.1 coordinate 15,982, forward strand.
CTATCCCATCATCTCCATCGAGGACGGCATGGCCGAGGAGGATTGGGACGGCTGGGTTGAGCTCACCCGTCGCATTGGCAACAAGGTGCAGCTGGTGGGCGACGACCTGTTCGTCACCAACACCGAGCGCCTCAAGAAGGGCATCGAGCTGGGCGCCGCCAACGCGATTCTGGTCAAGGTCAACCAGATCGGCACGCTCACCGAGTCGCTGGAGGCTATCGAGACCGCCAAGGAGGCCGGCTATGCTTGCATCGTGAGTCACCGCTCCGGCGAGACCGAGGATTCCACGATCGCCGACCTGGTCGTGGGCGTCAATGCCGGCCAGATCAAGTCGGGCGCCCCGTGTCGTAGCGATCGCATCGCCAAGTACAACCAGCTCATCCGTATCGAGGACGAGCTCGAGGGCAGCGCGCGCTACGCCGGCAAGGCCGCGTTCTACAACATTCGCTAGGCAAGCGGTGTGTGCGGGGGCGGGGCTGACTCGGATTCGCCTTGCTCCCGTCGGGCACTGTTGAGCACCATTGGGCGCTGGGCCATATGGCTCAGCGCCTTTTTTATGTCGAGCAAGGGCCGCCGAAGGCGGTGCGCGCACTCGTGCTATAACTAAAAGACTTAGCGCAAACAAACCTCAACCGCACAAGGCGCACATGGATCAGATTTACGACAACAGGTACTATTTCGCCGGTTCGCGTGAGCCGTCACCTCGCCGTGCGCGCACGGTGCAGCTCGGCGGGTCCGATTACGCCGGTGCCGACCGCTCCATGCAGCGACCGACAAGTGCCTCACACTCCCGTGCTCAAATGAATACGCCGACAGACCGTCCGCCACGTTCGGTGCGCCCGGCGCATTCGGAGCATACTCAGCGTTCCTCGGCTCAAACGCATGAAAAGCCGAGTAGGCCCTCGAACCGTCTTTCGGGCTCGGACTTCATGCATTACGCCAACGATAACGCGGTGGTCAAGGCAATTTACGACTTTACCCACGGTCCCCAGCGAGGACTATTCATTGGCATCGTCGTTGCCCTGGTGCTCGTGAGCCTGTACTTTCCCGTGCGCGACCTTTACGTTGCCAAACGCTCGAGCGATATCTTGGCCAAGCAGGTCGAGATTCGCCAGCAATACAATGATGAGCTGCAAAAAAGCGTCGACAAGCTGCTCTCGGAGGAGGGTATCAAGGACGCGGCATCCGAGGATCTGGGTCTGGTGATGCCCGGCGAGAAGAGGATTGAAGTGCAGGGCCTGGACGACGATTCGGGTGCCTCGTCGAGTCAGAAGTCGTCGAACGCCAAGAAGGCCAGCGAAGTTGCCAAGGAAATCGAAGAAGTCGGTAAGGACGCGCCGTGGTACATCCAGGCGCTCGACATGCTGTTTGGGTTTAACGGTGTCGAGGGCCAAACGGTCGTGTCTAACGGCAAATAGCGCCCGGAGGGGAGCCCGCAATGACAAATTGCAAACGCTATAAGGTGGCCGCGATCGACCTGGGGACGGTGTCGTCGCGACTGGTATTAGCGCGGGTCGAGGGCGGAGCGATTGTGGAATCGTCCAAGCATACCGAGATTACCGACCTGGGTGAGGGCGTGGACGCGACGGGCCGCTTTTGCGAGGCGGCCGTTGAGCGCGTGCTCGCTGCGTGCCGAATGTTTGTGGACGAGGCTCGTGCCTTTGGGGCCGCGTGCATCTGCACCACCTGTACGAGCGCCGCGCGCGATGCGTCCAACGCCGCATTGCTGCTGGACGGCCTGCGCGATCTGGGGCTTGAACCACAGGTGATTCCGGGCGAGGTCGAGGCACGCCTGACGTTTTTTGGCGTGGCGCACGACTTTGCCGGCGAGCGCATCATTGTTGCCGATTCGGGCGGCGGATCCACGGAGCTCGCGACGGGCGTCTATGCACCGGAGCGTGGCGTCTTTGCGCTAGAAGGGACGCGCTCGCTGGACATTGGCTGCCGCCGCGTGACGGAGCGGTTTTTCTCGGCGCTGCCACCCTCGTGCGGCGAGCTTGCTGCTGCTGCCGCGTGGGCGGGCGAGCAGTTCGCCGCCTATTTTGAAGGCTTGCCCAGCGACTTTGAGCGCTCCGAACGCTTGGTCGCAGTGGGCGGCACGGTGACTACGCTGGTGGCTCTGGTCCACGAGCTGGAGCCGTATGATTCGAGCTTTGTACACCTACGCGAGCTATCGCTGGAGCAGGTCTCGGCCGCTATCGAGCGCATGTCTGTGCTGGACGCGGAAGGCATCGCCGCGCTACCGGGTGTACAGCCCAAACGCGCGGGCGTGATCTTGGCTGGCGCCGTGGTGATCCGCGAACTCATGCGTGCCGGCGGCTACAAGACACTCACCGTAAGCGAGAACAGCCTACTCGCCGGCATGGCCGCCACCATCAACGAGACCCTCGACGGCGCCATCCCCACCATCGGCTGGACCCCGAGCCTGAGCGCCCTTTAACCGTCTCCCTCTGAGTTGCGGTGAAATAGTTCCTAAATAAGCTGGTAAACGGTATAAACAGGATCTATTCCACCGCAACTTAGAGCCCCACCGGCGTGTAAAAGAAACGAGCCCGCATCCCTGGAGGACACGGGCTCGTAGGCAATACATGGTAGGGGCGGTGGGGCTCGAACCCACAATCCTTGCGGCGAGAGATTTTAAGTCTCCTGCGTATGCCAATTCCGCCACGCCCCCGTGAGACTAGAAGTCTAGCACAAGCCGTCCGTTACGCGTTGACGGCCATCGAGTGCCGGCCCGACTTTTCCAAGTACTCGGCAAACTTGGCCTCGTCGCCCTTGTTCTTGTACTGCAGGGCCAACAGGTACTCCAAGCGGCAACTCTTAACCTTATCGTCGCCGGCCTCCTCGAGCATGCGCTCCAGCTCGGGAATGTCGTTGTGGCGCTTGAGGATCATCGTGTCGTACATCAGCTGGCATTCGTGTGCGACTGCCTCGGCCTGACCGCCCTCAAAGCCCTTGATCTCGTGCAGCAGCTCCTTGGACTTTTTGCGGTCCTCCTGGCCAACGTAGTAGTTAAAGGCCTTAATAACCAGGTCGACGCGCTGCATCTTGGGGAGATTGAGCCCCAGCAGCAGGTCGAACATCTCGCTGGCGCGCTCGTGGTCCTCGCGCAACAGATAGGAGTTCAGGCGCAGATAGTCGCGGTTGTAGCGCGGGTACAGCATGCTGGTGAGTTTGCCGTCGAGCAAACGATCGAACTCGTCCCACTGCTTGGCAGCCATAAGCTGTTGCAGGCGCTTAAACGTGGTGCGTTTTTTGACGCTAAAGAACACCGACACGGCGATACAGATGATAACGACGGCGGTCCAGAGTGTGCGGGAATCGGGCATATTAGGGTCCTTAGTCGCTCATAAAGCGAGCGGTATGACAACACGTACTGGATGTATTATACGCAGCGCACAAGCAAACTGGCATAAAAGCTCATCGAGGCCGAGTGCCATCGCTCGCTGCGGTACACTTACCTAAAGTAAACCATGAAGGGAGACATTACCTATGAAGAAGATCGTTTTGGCTTGCGGTGCTGGCGCTGCTACTTCCACGCTCGTTGCCCAGAAGGTCGCCACCCTGCTCGACGCCAACGGTTATGCCGGCAAGTATGAGATCGTGCAGTGCGCCATCTCCGAGGCTAAGGATTACTGCGACGAGGGCGCTGACCTGTTGATCGCCACCACCGTTGCCCCCGAGGGCCTCACCTGCCCGTACGTGAGCGGCGTGCCCTTCATGACCGGCATGAACCGCGTCGCTGCCGAGAAGGCCGTCCTCGACGTTATGGCTCAGTAGGCGCTGACTGTATGAGTGAGCAGAACGCCAATCCGGTCGAGCTCTTTGGCATGCGCGTTGCCCATGTTGGCATTAACGCTGCCGACCCGGCAGACGCCTTGGAGATCGCGGAGCTGTTCTCGACGATGATGGGCCTGCCCGTCATCGAGACCCCCGTTTCGTACTTTAACGATTCGCTGGTCGAGATCATGAAGCAGGACGGTCGAGGCGCCAAGGGCCACATTGGCTTTGCCGTCAACGACATCGATGCGGCCGAGAAGTGGTTTGCCGAGCGCGGGCTCGAGGTCAACGAGGAGTCGCGCGTGCTGCTGCCCGACGGCGGCACCAAGCTCGTGTACTTTAAGCGCGAGTTCGCCGGCTTCGCCGTGCACCTGTGCCGCGAGTAGTGCACAAGCTGCTATAACGAACAAAAAGGGATAGGGCCGCATGGCCTTATCCCTTTTTTATGCCGAGGGGTCGACTTTTGCGACAGTCAAAAAACTGAAGTCTAATACTTTTCCCGAGAAGTGAACGAGCAGAATCGGACCCCTGAAGCATCGACACTTTGAGGGTGCCGTTTCCTGCGGTTTCGATGCTGGAATCCTGCGATTTTGCGGCCGAAAAATGCGGATGGTTCGGGGGTCCAAAAACAGGCGTTCACTTCTCGGGAAAAGTATTAGACCTCGATTCACGAGGGGGCTTCCTACCGTGGCAGGCGAATCGTAAAGCGGCTGCCGACGCCCTCGACTGAGGTCACGCCGATGACACCGCCATGGCTATCGACGATCCACTTGGCAATGGCAAGCCCCAGACCCGAGCCCTGCGCGCCGGCATCGCGTGCGTTGTCGGCGCGGTAGAACCGTTCAAACGCGTGAGCTGCGGATTCCTGGTTCATGCCGATACCCTCGTCCTCAACACTTATGTCGATCGCGCCCGTGTCCGTATCGGGCGTTATGGCAAACGTGACGGTCGTTCCCGCGTCCGAGTACTTGGCGGCGTTTTGCACGATCACGCGCAGAGCCTGCTTCACGAGCGCCACGTCGACAGACGCGTCGCAGCGCGGGTCGTTGGCGAGCGTGGTGTCGTACGTCAGCCGATACGTGTGCTCGGTATCGATCATCTGTGATTCCTCGCATACCTCGCCGACCAATGCGGCCAGGTTGGTATTCGCGCGCCGCAGGACCGTGCGCCCGGCATCGCCGCGTGCCAAAAACAGCAGCTGCTCCACGAGCTCCTGCATGTGCTCGCTTTCGGCCTTGAGAGACGCGATGGATTCCGCCAGCACGTCCGGGTCGTCTTTGCCCCAGCGGTCGAGCATGTTTACGTAGCCCTGAATCACCGCGATGGGCGTGCGCAGTTCGTGGCTCGCGTCGTTGACAAAGCGCATCTGCTGCAGCTTGGCCTCTTGCATCTGACGCAGCAGGCGGTTGAGTGCAACCTCGATGCTTGCCAGGTCGGCGTCGCCGGTGGTGACGCTCGGCGAGTCGACGCTTGCGCGCTCGATGGCCTGCTCCAGCGTTTCCATCTTGCCGCCGGCGAGCTGCATGCGGCCGAGTTCATCCACGCGCAGTGCCAAGTCGTTGAGCGGTGCCATGGTGCGGCGCACGCGGCGGGCGCCGCCGAGCATGTTGAGCACGCTGATGACCTGCCAACCCACAACGGCAAGGTAGAGAGGCCATAGCGCGACGAGGTCCTGCGCGAGGGGGAAAGTCTTGCTGGTGCGCGCGAGCTCGACGGTATAGGTGAGCGTTGTCAGGTCCCAGCCGCGTGCGGGCGTCAGCGACATGCCGTGAACGGTGGCGCCGGGAATCCAGCCTGCGGTAAACGCACTGTCGGGCAGCGTCTGGTTGTATCCATAGACGAGGATCGCCGCCGCAATCACCATCAGCAGCAGATCGAGCCAGACGTAGCTCATCAGGCGGCGCCATATGTAGCTCCAGTTGATGGCGCGGGCAATAGAGGTGACGCGCTTGGCCTCGGCGTTACGCACGGCAGACATAGCCCACCCCGCGCACGGTCTGGATGATGCGGGCACCGCCGGCGTCCTCGATTTTGGCACGCAGGTGTGCGATGTGCACGTCGACGTTGTTGGTGTCGCCCACGTATTCGTAGCCCAGCGCCTCGTGCGCGATGCGCTCGCGCGTGAGCACGGTTTCGGCATGCGCCATAAGCAGGGCGAGGACATCGAACTCGCGGGCCGTGAGCGCGATGGGTGAGCCGCCGACCGTGACTTCGCGGCGATTGGGGTCGAGCGCAACCGAGCCCACGGTGAGTGTGGCGGGGGAGGGCGTGGCAGCGGTCTGGGCCGAGTCGGTTGCCGGGGACATTGTGGCGATACCGGCGGCCGTGCCGCTCGCTACGCCAGCCCCGGCACCGGCGCCGCCAACGCCCGAAGCCGCCCGCACGGCCTCCGAGCGCTTCAGCGCCACGCGGATCCGTGCGAACAGCTCCTCAATCGCAAACGGCTTGGTCAGGTAATCGTCGGCGCCGGCATCGAGCCCGGCAACCTTATCCATCACGGCATCGCGCGCGGTGACCATGATCACCGGCACGTCCTTGTGCTTGCGGACACGCCGCAGGACCTCCATGCCGTTGAGCTGCGGCAACAGCACATCGAGCAGAATCAGATCGTAGTCGCGCTCCAGCGCCAGGTCCACGGCGGTGCGGCCGTCGGCGGCATGTTCCACCTGGTAGCCCTCGTGCTCCAGCTCGAGCGTCACAAAGCGGGCGATTTTCTCCTCGTCCTCTACGATCAGGATCCGTGCCATACGTGCCCCCGTCTGCGATTACTTGTCGTCGTTCAGATTTTGCTTGATGTCGTCCGCGGCATCGGCGGCGTGATTCATAAGGTTGTTGATGCTGCCGGGCACGTCGCCGTCGCTGTCGATGCGGTAGCGCATGCCAAAGAACAGGCCAATCAGCATCAGCCATATCGTGGCGCCCCAGGCAAACAGCGCGACGATGGGAATCAGGATGGGAATGTTGAGGATGATCGCATCGCGGCGCGTGGCGATAAACTTGGTGTCCAGGCTCAGGCGGAAGAGCTTTTTGAGGTACTCCCACACGCTGTCCATCTTCTTGGAGAAGTCGGTCTTTTCGCTCGACTTCTCGTAGGCGGCCTGCGCGGCGACCATCTCGGCTGAGGGCTCATCGACTGGCGCGGACTCGGTGGCGGCGTGCGCCGACGTGGTCTGGGTCTTGCCCTGCGACTCGAGCCAAATGATGGCATCCAAGACGTTGCCGTCGGCGGCGTCGAGCGCGGTCTTGGCATCGGTGTAGCTCACGCTGCACTTGGTGCGGATGGTTTCAACTTTTTCGAGGTCGTCCATGACCTGTTCCTTTCGTTCGATGGGCGCGACGCCGGGCGATCTGCCCGGGCGCGAGCGTTGCGTTCGGCGGCCTGCGTGACGCCGCCCCGCCCTTGGTCGAACTCTATAGTGCAGGTTATAGATTAAGCGATTCTTGAGCCAAGATTAATGTTGGATGAGTTTTTGGGTGGTGCGGGGGCGGGAAGATCTGTCCTTCTAGGCAGGTGCACACAGGGCGGACGGAGCCCAGGCGTTAATTTGTGTCCGCACGGCGAGATATACTTCTAACCATAGTGATGGGCGTGACAGGGCAAAGTTTCCCGCCGCCCGCGAAATCAGGGGGCCGCTGTGCCACATGGCGCAAACGAGCGGAGTCCTGACGCAAACAGGGGGTCATAAGTGCATATCTACGCTATGAGTGACATTCATGGATGTTTGGACGCCTTTAAGGCATCGCTTTCCACCATCGACCTCGATACCGAGGACTCCAAGCTGGTCCTGCTGGGCGACTACTGCGACCGAGGTCCCGATTCGCTTGGCGTCTTTGAGCTCGTCATGGACTTGCAAAAGCGTTACGGCGATCGCGTTGTGGCGCTGCGCGGCAACCACGAGGAGATGCTCCTCGAGTACATTGATGAGGTAAACGATTCTAATTTTACGCAGGCATGGATACTTGCCGACAGCAATCTGGCAACGGCCAAGAGCTTCTTAAACGCCGAGGCATTCAAGCACGTCAAGCACCTTTTGAGGCTCAGGGAGTTCGAGGAGGCCTACGCCTTTACGGTTGAGCGCATAAAGGCCGAACACGCGGACATAATCGCGTGGGTTCGCAATCTCCCTTACTTTTACGAGAGCCCCTTTGGCCAGGTCTTTGTGCATGCCGGCATTGACGAGGAAGCCGGGGAGGATTGGAAGCTCGGCACGCCTGACGAGTTGTTTACCATGACGCCGCCCGATTACGTGGGGCATAAGTTCTATCTGGATGTTATCGCCGGGCATATCAACACCGAGGCGGTCTCGGGCATCGCAGGCTACCGCGGTATCTGGCATGACGGCGCCAGCCATTACTACATCGACGGGAACGTCATGAAGAACGGCGAAGTTGCCATGCTGGGCTACGACTCAGAGACAGGGAAGTACAGCGGGCCAGGGCTGGAGTAGGTTTTGCGTGCCTGATGTGTGGCCAGCTTCGTTTACTTGACCTCCTGCTTGACCAGCACATCCTTTATCCAAGTCATCATGGGCTCGGAGGTGTAGTCTCTGCCACTGATTACATTTAGCGAGAGACTACTCTTTAGCTGCAGTTTCCCCTCGCTTAAATCTCCTTTATCGTAGGAAATGAGGTACGGATAAAGGCAATGATATTTGTGGTGTTCACTGTTTAGGGCATGGGCAACATCAAGGAGTGCGAGCAGAGAGATGAGTACATGCCACTGCTGGTCTAAATTGCCGCGCGCGCTGTCGGTAAAGGGCTTTAGGGGGTCGACTTGTGCGATCGTATTGCCATCATCATCAAACTGGTAGTGGTAATACCCCTGCTCATCGGGGAAGTCCTCGAGCCTTAGTTTGAGTGCGCAATAGAAGGCGGCGTTTACTGGCAGATCTTGTGGAATGTTGCCCCGTCTGTTCTTTAGCTCGGGGTAAAGCTCTTTCTCATTGTCAAGTCTCGTGTGTGTTTCTTCGAGCAGTCCGTTTATCTTTTGGCTCTGTTAGACCAACATTGACATTTTTGTAAGGGGTGTGACCAAAATCGGTCACACCCCGTTTTCATTCCAAGGATTTTAGATTCCCAAGCTAGTCTTTACTAAATCCTTGAATTTGTCCCACCCTAGGCCGTTTTGTGATTCCACAGCACCCAGGTCAATCCACCGTCTCGTACTGGGCGATTCCACTTTCAGCTGGTCCAATGAGCTCAACGAGAGATCTATGACGGTCCAGCAATCGCCAACGGATGCCTTAAGCGCTTTTTGGTGGCTTTTCTCTGCTTCTCCCGCTCGGTTATGCACGTTGGCCCTATCTCACCCTCCTTTAATTTCAATCGCGACCTTTGTAATTACCCCAGACCCTACAGATTCTTTGATAACTACATCTGGATCGGCTGAAAAGGAGACAGTTACAGCTCGGGAGGATTTGTTGTAAAAGGTAAAAGAGCCTTCGTCCTCTTTGATTCCTACACCGCTTTCCAGCACGATGGCTTTTATTGCACCGTAGACCTTAGACGTTGCGGATATTCCAATGGTGTTACGCCATGCACCATCAGCTTGTGCGCCAAAGGTTAATAATGGAAGATGTTTAATGTCGTCCTGAAGTACAGGTTCGTCCAGAGAGAGCACGAGTTCACAAGCCCTCTCGTTAAGAGCGAGGCATAAACTCGGAAGTCCGTCTATCAAGTCGGCAGGAATTACCAGCCTCTCTTCGAGACACTTATATCTGCTTAGACCGGTACTGCTTGCATAGAAGCGCTTCTGACTGAAGCCAAGTAGCATCCTATAGTAAGCAAGTAGTCCCGGAGATTGCCTTAATAATAGTGGAGTTGCAAAAACGTCCTCATCTCTTATCGAGGTTCCCATTAGCCGCTTCAAGCCCTTTTCGGGCGCGTATTCCGCGAGTTCCCTGCGAAGGTCTACCGGACTTATGTTTTGACAGGCCTGAATCAAGGCTTCCCTCATGTGTCCCGATTTGAATTTGTCGAAATAGCCTGCTACGAAAACCTGTCTATTTACTGCCGGCATATTGAAGTTGAAAGTCATCTTGTCACCCGCTTCGTCTTTAGTCCCAAGTGTTGTAGGCGGGTATTGGCAATTTCAATGTAGTCTGGATTCAATTCAGTGCCAACAAATTTCCTACCGAGTTTTGAGGCAACGGCCGCCGTGGTTCCCGATCCAAGAAAGGGGTCTAGAACCACATCATCTTCGCTTGTGGCTATTTTTAGGCACCTTTCGACAAGCTCCTCCGGAAACGTAGCAAAATGTCCACGTGCATATGGATTCGGTCTAGTCTTTATCGTCCATACATCACGAAGGCGCCTTCCGTTGGGGCCTTTAACTGCCTCAACGTCGTACTTGTATTTAGGTGACTTCGAAAGCAGAAACAACTGTTCATGTTCCCTTGTTACTCGATCTCGCACACTTTCGGGCTGAGCATTCGGCTTCTGCCATATAATTTCCGACCTTAGATACCAGCCGCTTTCCTGAAGGGCAAAAGCCAGCCTCCACGGGAGGCCAATCAGTTCTTTTTCCTTCAGACCGGCAGGTGTTTTCGGTCTTTTCGACATTGCTCTTGCAGGATTTTTCTTATCCGGGGCTCGCCAACCGCGGTTGCCTGACGTATATGAATCTCCGATATTCAGCCAGAGCGTGCCATCGTCTCTCAAAACACGTTTAACTTGTAAAAAGACAGCGTTGAGCTCCTCGATATAGGAGTACATCGATTCGGTTAGTCCTATTTGCCCATCGATACCGTAGTCTCGCAAACTCCAATAAGGAGGGGATGTTACGACGCACTGCACGGACTGATCGTCTAACAGCTCAAGGGTTTTCCTGACATCACCGGGCAAGACCATCCCAGCCACTTCAGGCGAATCGCCGTAATATTCAAGCAAATCACATGACCCGTCGAGGATCATCTCCATAGGCGCAAAGCTCCCATCTGCTTTCTCTCGGACTTGCTCCGCCACGGCTATTCCTCACTCCGCTTCGCTGCGACCTTCATCTCGAATGGCATCCCGCCCTCGCGGACGAGCGCCCTGAGAAACGCATTGACGGCGGTGGACATGGACAGCCCGAGCTCGTCCAGGATGACTGTGGCCTCTTTCTTGACCTCCGGTTCGATGCGGATCGTCGTGGCCGGTATGTTCGACGGCATGGTTGTACCTTTCCTCGTATATCACGGTGCAACTATTTTATCGTCTCTATGCGGCGGATGCGACCCAGTAGTCCATATAGGGCGGCAGGACGTTGAACATGTCGCGGATACGGCTCCTGCATACGCCGTTCGCAAGCTGTCGCGCGACCGTGCGCCCGGCGGTGCCGGAGTCGGCCGCCATGAAGGTTCGGCACCACTTAAACCAAGCGAGGTAAGCATCGAGATGCTTCGTTGACACGCCCTTAAACGGCTCCATGAAGGCATCGAGGAGCGAATGGACGGTGTTAATCCGGTTGATGGTCCCCTCGGAGCGGTCCTTGGAATCGTATGCCGCGTGTGCGGCGACCTCAAGCTCGGCGAGGACGTCGACATAGGCGGATGCCTTGTCCGTCGCCACGACCGAGCCGGTCATGACGCGGCCCCTCAGCACGTCCATGGCGCGTTTCCTTGACAAGACGCCCCGCCCCGAGACCTCGAAAAACGTCTCGTTCGAGTCGTTCACGCCGGTCATGACGCAGATCTGCTCGCGCGACAGGCCGCGCTTGTGCACCTGCTTGCCGCGATGCCGGGAGGCCCGCGGCATCATGAACGAGCCCTTCGTATGGTTGCCCTTGAACGACTCGGGGAAATAGGTCTCATCGAGTTCGCAGCCACAGCCCCGCTCGACCTTGAACGAGGGCGAGTAGGCCGAAAGGCACTCAATCAATCTATGGCGCATGGTGTAGGCGGTCTTGAGGCAAACATGGCAGCGCCTCGCACATTCGCGCAGGGGCAGCATGAGAACGAAGCACTCGGCATAGGCCATCCAGGTCTCCTTCGGGAGCTTGCTCGTCCCCAAGATGCGCTCGCTGCCCATACCGAAGGTTCTGCCACAGTCTCGGCAGAGGTAGCGCTGCTCGCCATTCTTTGATTTGCCCTTCTTCACGATCGCAATGGACCCGCAGCGCGGGCAGCATTCAACTTCATAGGTGGAGCCGACCGCATCATCGAACATCGCCGCGCGTATCACGTCCCTGACGGATTCGATTGCGCGGCGGCGCTCGGTTTTGCTGAGGTTCGCCATGTTCTTTTTGAAGATGATGACCAGGTCTTCGGCGTTCATGATACTCCAATGCCGTAGTGCTTACGGCTATTATACCACCGTGGCATCACCTATATGTCAATGTTGGTCTAACAGAGCCTTAAAAATTGTCCAATCAAATGTGGTGTATCGGTGAATAAAGCCCTCCGGTTCGGCAATAACATTATCGGTTAGTTGTCTACATACGTAAAGACCCCATCCATATCTCACAAGATACCAGGAAACGGAGCTACCTATGTTATTGACGGTCACAATCGGCACACCTAAGTACCTTTGCGTTCAGGACGAAACCACTCAGAAACCAACTCTGGGCGAAAATCGTCCGCAGAAAAATTGAAAACCAAGCGCGTGCCTTGGAGTTTTGCGGCGGTAAGCCATGCGATGTCAAGAAAATCCTCAGCTATGCCAGGGATGTCCAGAGCAATGACAAGACGCATCGGGAAGGTGCGGCAGCCAGCGAGTACTTCTCCAAATTGCTCCCCTATGGGTCGCGATGGACGGGTCCCATGACCGCGCCACTGAACTTCGGATACGCAATTCTCAGGACAGGCATCGCACAATGTGCCGTCTCGCATGGATGGCTCGTATCGCGCGGCATTCATCACCATAGCGCCGAAAACGCCTTCAACTTGGTCGATGACCTCATCGAGCCGTTCAGAGCAGCCGTCGACCTTATGGTGGTCAAGGAGAACATCTTGACCCCACTATCGAGGATGAACAAGGAGACGCTGACGAAGGTCACCTCGGTTCTCGTCTTGTTAGACGACAAGGAAATGCCTGTCCAGACAGCTATCGATGTCTATTGTGAATCCCTGAGAAGGGCAATCGAGCTTAAAGATTCAGATCAACTGCTGCTGCCCACGCTCATCGGTTTGGAAATGGCAACACCGGACAGCTTGAGAACGAGAGGAAGGCTATGAGAATCATGAGACTCCTGGTTATGTTCGACCTCCCTACGAAGACGAAGTCAAATAAAGACGCCTACACCAAGTTCATACGGTTCCTGGAAGATGACGGCTATATCAGGGAGCAGAACAGCATCTACTCCCGTAATCTCCTCAGTAGGGCGTCTGCCGAGGCTCATGCGGAGCAGCTGAGAAAAAACCTTCCTCCTGCGGGACATGTCGTGGCGATGCAGTTCACGGAGAAGCAATACGTCGATAGGGAAATCCTTGTCAACACCGGAACCTCGTGTCCCGGAGGAAATGAGACACCAGGAACGCAGCTCTTTTTGACATTTTAAACGAAAGGGGAAGGCTCGGCAGCGCCCTCCCCTTCTCACGTGTTTACCACCATCGATTAACAGCGAGCCGCTCGATTGGTTAGGAATTCAAGCCAGCAGAGACCCAAACAGTCCTCCTGCATGACCTTCAATTCGTCAGTCCACTTCGTTGGCGTTGGAAACTTCTCGGCTGCGAGCGGGCCGGTTTTCTGGAAGGAAACTTTCCCAGAGGATGACAGCTTTACGTTATTGTGTGCTATGTCATAACCATAATAACGCCCAACGATGCCGTCTTGAATCAGTACAACGCCGCGCTTCAACAAAAGGCTCGGCTCGTTTCCGGTCAGCGGAATCTTCTTCCAGTAGTCGATTGAAAGATCCTTGGAGAACTTTCGAATGAACGGTTCCTCGGTCTTCCGCTTCTGCACGTCGATGTAATAGAGGGGATCCAAAAGCCAACGCGCGGCAGATTCATCATATACGGCGAGCAGACCGTATTGCTCGTCATAAGCCCTAGCAGTACCCTTGCCATCCTTCCATGCAGTGGTGCAGGGACCCAATGCGCCCTTTTTCTTCTTGATGAGGTCCTTGCCCTTTCCATCAATACCCTTGTAGGAGAAGGTATTGTCTTTGAAAAGCGCCCCCGTTGCGGTGCGGGTCGGTGAATAGGTCGGCACGATGCAGGGAATCCACACCTTGACTTGATCTCTGTACTCGGGATATGGCAGCGAGCCATTCAGCAGACGGTCGGCATCTCGGTTCGTGGCGTGTTCCTCGCTGATGAGGGCGATGCCCTTGACAATCGAGGGCGTGCAGGCGGCGATTACCGCGGCATCGACAGCATAGTGGCGGTCGTCCTCTCGGTTCTTCTTGCCGTTATCGTCGAGAATGCCGATGCGCCAGATTCCGCGCATGAAGGCTGTCGCCGCACCAGAGACGCAGAAGACGTGTTTTCGTCCGTCCTCGGGGAACGGGAGGCAGTCGGCAAGCCATTTCGCAACATCCTTGGACATGTAGCGGGCATCGTTCAGGTTTCGGCTGATGAAGGAGTCGATGTTATTCGTGAAGTTATCTTCCTTCAGCTTCGCGAGTTTCGAGGAATAGTAGTGCTTCGGCTCCTTGCCGCTAGCCCAGACTTCCATGCGGATGCAGAATTCATCCCAGTTCGGCGCGGTAGGTTCGCCCGAGGTCATCCACTCGTAGGGCGTACGGTTCGACTTGTCGCGATTCGACTTCGTCAGGACGAGAACCTTATTGGTTCTCGCGTTATCGCAGGAACGCGAGAACGGAAGGATGTGGTCGATTTCGACATAACCCTTTTCAGTCAGCATGCGACCGAAATCAATGCCCTGACCCGTGTAGGGATCCTTGCCGCCCTGCTCGTTGTACAGTCGGACCTTCTCCAAGTCCTTGGCCTTTACATGGTCGGTGCTCTTAAGCCCGAAAAACTCAACGATATCGTCCTTGGCCTTTTCGTTTGTCCTGCGGTTGTAGATGTTCCCGCTGGTGATGAGTTTCTTCTCGTATTCAGTGCGCTTGAGGTCATTTGCTACCTCCACGCGAATCGTGTCCGGTAGGCCATAGTGCCTGATAATAGAGTTGATAATCCTGCGAAGCTGGGCGCAGGAGCGTAGGACGACTGGGTTGGTACAGATCGGGGAATAGCTCGAATAGGGTTTCAGGAGACCGCCATCGGTTACGTTGCGCTTGGTCGCAAGGGCTTTCCGCGCATCGTATAGCCCCGTTGCGACCTCGGCATCATACAGGCGATTGATGTTCGTGTCCTCGAACGCATCGCGGAGCATCTGGAGCGCCTTCAGGCTCGTTGAGCCGTATCCCGTAAAGAGCTTCGAGCCATAGGGCAGCTCGAGGAGCGCATCCACATCCTCTTTCGAAAGTCCGTCGGTAAGTTCGGAGATTCGCGTTGCGAAGGCCTCCGATGACGATGCGAACGTAGCCGCCGCGCAAACCGTATCGGCAAGATCGATATCATCGTGCAGCCGGTTGAGCAGGGCTGGATTGAGGTCGTGTAACGTCGAGCAGAGCGCGTTCCAAGCGGGAACCTTCACGCAGATGTCTTTCTTCTCGTCCGATTGGCGAATGCCGGCGAACGTGGCGGTGTCGGCGAGGTCGAGCTTCTTGCGCAGCTCGGACCACTTCAGCGGCTTCGGATTCTTTGAGACCATGAATAGGTCGTAAACGATCTTGTTGCGCACCGAAGGTGAAATCTGCGTAGCGCCGCCGCCGATGTGCTCAATCTTGACGTTCGCGAGCGTCTGGTAGGCACGGACCATCTCGGAAGAGATGGATGATTTCGGTCCGCGTTTAATCGGCTCGCCGAAATAGGTGCAGTAGCCCACCTTTGAGTAGATGAATCTGTCTCGTTTGGTCGTGTCTGTGAGCCAGCGCAGCGCGGCGAGATACTCCCCTTCAAGGGATTCGGTGGCAAGCCCGTTTCCAAGTTCCCGCTGATGGCGGAAAATCGCTTGGACCTCGTCCACAACCATGCCGATATCCACGCAATGGATGTAGTCATCTTGACGGTTGCGGATTTTCGGCTGCGTTATGAGGTATTGGGCGAACGTCTCGTAGCCGTTGGCCTCCATGATCCATGCGTTCGCCTTCAGGGCCTTTTTCACCTTGCCGGCATCCTTATCGTTGTCGGCCTTGCCGTGGTCGATATAGCCGCGGCGGGAGGCGAATCCGTAAAGGACGCGGGCGAGCTCGCGACTGGAAAGGATTTCGCTCAGGCCCTTCACTCGCAGCTGGATGTTGTCCTGTTCGCCCTTGCGTACGGAGAACCATTCGGAAGACGCGCCCTCGGGAATGACGCCATGAGCCATCAGAATCTTGCTGATATGCTTCTTCTTCGCTGCGCGGCGGGCGATATTGCGGCGCTGCGACCTCGCCTGGCGTCTTTCCGACGCCAGGCTCGTCTTATTTTTCGGATTCCACGGGCAATCGAACAGATGTGTCGCCATGAGGACGATTTCATGGTTCAGCTCATCCATGAGGCAGACCCCGACACCGGCGATTCCCATGTCGATACCGAGAATCAGCTTTCGGGGCTTGGAGCTGAACTGCTCGCGCGACATCAGGGCCGTCTTGACGAGATCGGGGTCGAATCCGTGTTCGCACGGGTCTTCAAATGCTGCCATAGTCACTTCCTGTCTTTCCGAGGCGCTTGGGGAACGCCTGCCAGTAAATTAACAATAGTATAGCCTTCCGCATCGGCGGAAGGCTATATCAAGGTTGGGTTTTACGGTCGAATATTATCCAAAATCGACAACGAGGACGTTTGCCGCGGCGGTGCTCGCCCTGTATTGGGTTTACTTCCCTACCCCGCGTTTTCGAGGAGGATAAGCGTATCCGTTGCATTCACGACTTTCAGACTCAGGTTGCTCTCATACCAGTGCGCCGAATACTTCGAGACGAGGTAGTAGTCGAAGCCGTTGGAGGTGAGGTAGGACAGCTTTGCCTTTTTCGATTGCATGCCGTCCACATAATTGCGGTACGGGGAAGTGATTCCCATGACGCCTTTTTCATCCCAGAGTTCGGGGCGCAAGTCAAAGGGAACTTTCATCCCCTTCCATTCCAGGTAGTTGTAGATGACGGGGTCCTCGGCGTATACGACGGGGCTGTAAAAGCCACCTTCGTCAATCTCTTTCACCAAGGAATCCGCAGAGCGTTCGGAGGATATCCAGCAGGACTGCCCGCCGTTCGTGGCACAGACGTAGCAGTTCGCAGCTATCGGGCCGATTGCAGCAAGGAGGGCTATCAGGGCGATGAATTTCGCCGTCTCCAGCGATTTCAAGGGTGACGGGTCCTCCGTCTTTGGAAGCATGCTCGCAAACGCGAGGGTGCATGCGATCGAGAAGGTCCAGACGTTTCGCCAATGGAGCATCGTCGCGATGAAGGTGGCGAGTACGATTACGAGCATAGGCAAGTCGATGCGCTTGCGTCCGATGGCGGCGGTGAGCGCAGCGGGGATGAAGCCCACCGCGAAAAAGATCACGCAGAAGCCCTTGGTCGCCTCGAAGGCGGGCTTCATCTCGGAAATAACGTTTCCGTACGATGCCGCCCCCATCGAGGTTATCACGTAGCGTGCGCCATCGACACCGTAGGGATTCGCGAAGGATGCGACAAGCATCGCGACCAGGGCGATGCTGAGGGGGAAGATCTCGCTGAGCATCTCCTCGGGGGTGACTGTTTTGAATTTTGAGAAATCGTCGGGCAGAAGGAAGCAACCGGCGATGAAGACATCGAGGAGCCACATGGCAGACTGCATGTTGACGTGCAGCACCGTGATCGCGGGCAGCGCCATGAGGTAGCGCCAGTTGCCTGTGCGCCGCCAGCGAGTGCAGACGCCGATTGTCAGACACATGCATGCCATCGACCATGCCGTAGGACGGACTGAGATGTAGATTCCCGCCCCGAAAAGGGCGAGGCCTATACAGAAGAACAGCCGGGGCAAAGTCAGGCTTCTATCGTCAAATCTTCGAATTGCGAAGGCTATAGAGAGCGCGACCAGGGCTGCTAGGATAGCCTGATAGATTATCGTGCCGGCGTATCCCGCCAGGGTATACGAACCGTAGAGCAGGACATCGTGCAGCCACTGCTGGACGACAATCGGCCTGTAGGACGAGAAGGACCACGGGTTCGCATACGGGATGCCGTTCTTTACGATTTCCCTTCCCGTGGCGAGCAGGAACCAGCCGTCGCTGTCATACGATCCGTTTCCCTGCATGAGGAAGCCTGCCGTCGACATGATGCAGGCGAGCAGGATGAGCAGCAGGCGGTCACGCTTCCTGGTTTGCACGAACGGCAGCAGGAAGACGCGCAGAACGGGGATGCGGAACGGCCAAGCGAGCGGGGCTTCACTTTCAGTTGTCATTCTGCTCCTCCTCCAGGGGCATTCGGACAATCTGGACGCCCGAGCCGCGGCGACAGCGGATGGAGGAGCCATCCTCGAAGTGGACAATCGGGGCGTGACCGGTCGCGGTGGATTCGATTTCGATTGAGTTGACATAGAGCTTCGCGCCGTCGGGCAGGCGCAGTTTCATGTCGGGAATGATGACGATGCCGTCGTCGGTCTGGGGCAGCTCAATCAGGCCGCGATCGATGGCCTCGAGAAGCGTCGATGCCGCCTTGGCATTCGCCTGCGCCTCCTGATCCTCGTAATAGAACTGGCTGCGAAGCTCTCCATAGGCTGCGAGGAAATCGTCAATCGCCTCCTCGAGTTCTGCCGTGTCACCGTGCTTGCGAAGTCTGGCTATGGCCTCGCTCACCTTGACCGCCGACTTCATCGGAACCACTTCGATTCGATTCCGGCAACCTCTTGCATTCGTGTCTCTTCGCGCTTCTGCAAAACCTGTCATCTCCTGTCAGGACGAGCGGAGAGACGAGCCGAGTCATACCGAGTCAGTCACACGTAATCAAGTTGGGATTAGCTGGCCGCGCCTCGCGCGGTCGGGGGTATATTCGTCTCTCCTGTTTCATGGCGCTTGGGGTTACGCCAGTACGCTCAAAATATCATGAATGAGGTCGCCGTGGCAAATGTCAGACATCGAATAGGGAATCCTCATCATCGTCGAAGGCATCGTCATCGTCCTCCACGGCGAAATGCTTCCCAAAGGATGAGTCATCACTAGATGAATCATCTGGGTCTAGCATCTTGGAGTCGCGTGCCGATTGAAAGCTGTTGTCGGTATCCGAGTCGATGAGTTCGGCATTTACTACATCCTCGGCATTTTTGGCCTCGTCGAGCTGAATTTCCTTGTAGGCTTCAAGCGGATATCCGATAAGTCTGCAAATCTCCTCGTCAGTCATCCTCGGATTGGCTTTCTTCATATATTTGAAAACGAAGATAGCCTGGGAGTTCATTGAGGTCACATTCGCATCCGTATAAGAAAGCACGCGCTGCGCTTCAAATTTTGCGCCGTTGATCAGCCAGTCGCCTGAACCCTGACGCCAGAGGGCATCTACTGTGCCGTTGGCACGCTGGACGATGATTCGGGAAATCTGCTCGATGCCCCCTAGGGAGCAAAGAAGAACGGAAGTACCCAAACGCCTCGATGCCGCCGTAAGGCATACTGGGTTGCCCTTTGAATCCATGAGACCGGGGATTTCGACTCGCTCGCCCTGTGGAGCCGCATCGTACCAATAGAAGTCGAGTCTCAACCCGACAGTCTCAACGAGATCGAGGCGAAGGTCCAGTTCCGTCATGACGTTCCTAGCCGTCTTGTCACCCGCGCTCATCGCGTTTGTTGTCGTGAAGGAACTCGTGTCGAACTCCTTCATACGACCGCTCTTGTATTCGATGGCAATAATCATAGTCGCTCCTTAATGATGCTTAGATTTTTGAATCTCAACAGCGTCCTCTTGCTGCTGTCCGGAATTGGACTTCGTAGTCGAATTCGTCGGGTTGTTCGCGGCGAGACCGCCAAATCCTTTCTCATCGCGTATATCTGCCATGGCTTCGAGGATTTCCTCCTCAGTCATCTTCTTTCGGCGGCCATCCCCCGCAGTAGAAGGTTTGGGATATTCGATGCCCAGCGAATTTGCCAGAGAAGATGGATACTCTACTCCCATACCGTGGCGAATCTCATCGCGCGTAGCGGAGTCATTCTGCTCTATGGTCGATTTCAATCGACCCATCAACTCGGCGCCTTCACGCGTGCACGGGATGGCTGCCTTTGCGATTGCCAGAGCCGCGGCTCGCTCGTCATCGTTCATCCAGCGCTCACGGCTCGGTAGGCTTTGAGCTCTTTGGCGTTGACTCGTGTGCTTCTCCGCAATCACCTGTTCTATCGATGTCGCGGTATACTGCTTACCGAGCGTCGAGCCTTTGACTTTGCGTGATGCGGGATCGCTCGGATGATGGTAGATGAGATCCCCATCGCGGTTGTAATTAACCTTGATGCCAAGCTCGCCCAACTTTGAAGCGAAATCGGCAGGTCCCTTGGAAATGCGCACTGCGACGTCGACTCGATCGCGGATGTCATCTTTCCAAGACCAACCTTCACGGGTTTCAATCTGCCGCTCCGCCATGGTTTCCGAATCGCCGAATCCATGAGGGACGACGAGGCGTAGGACTCGTCCGTCTTCAGTTCTCATGGTCGTGTATGAAAAGCCTTTGTTTTCACTTGAGCTGTTCGCTTTATTTTCGCCGGCGGTCGGCTGCGACTTGCCGACCGCGATATCGTCGTAAGTTTCGGGAATCAACTTCTCAACCGGGCGGCGTTCATCCAGCTGGTCCTGCATCGCCTTGCCGAAATCCTCGATCTGTGCACCCTTCGCTTCATTGGCGAGGACGTTGTCGATCGCCGCCATAGCTCGATCGAGTCTCTTGCCGCGGGAGACCTTCAAGCCCTTCGCATTCATCTCGGCTTGAGTGTAGGACTTGCCGTCGGTGGCGAAGGCGTGCCAGCCGCGCTCGAGCGACATGGTTTGCAAGTCGCCTCGCATTGCCTGGACAACCTTGGTAGTGCGCAAACCAGAGATGCGTCGTTTCGTCTCGAGCTCGGTGTTGTTGATGACGAGATGGGCGTGCAGGATTCCTTGTTTGCCCTCGGCTTCGCGGGCAGTGTTGTCATCGTGGTAAGCAATCGCCACCTCGAAGCGACCAATGCCCTGTCCTTCTGGACCACGCGAGTCAAACCACTTGGATGCCCATTCGTTCACGAAGTCGCGGAAGTCTTCGAGCTCCACGCCATCGTCCTTTTCGTCCAACGATATGATCATGTGCTCGTAGGTGCGGACCTTGGTGTTCTTTTTGACGGGAACGTTGTTGCCGAAAATCTCACGGGTTCGATCCATCACCTTTGCCCAGTCCCTCCCCTTCCAGTCGCGGTCGGTCAGGTTGAGGAAGTCCTTGTCGAGTGCACGGTCGTTTTTGAAGAGGTAGTAGCGAATCCACTTGACAGAACTATGTCCCGAGAGAATCTTCATGTAGGTCATGCGTCGCCTTCTTCCTCGCTTTGGTCAGGGCGCGGTGAGCCATGCTTTTTACCGCGGACTCGGCGGCGGCGCTCGGGTTCGTATTTATTGATAGGGGCCTCAGATTGGGCGAGACCGATGGCAGTCAGGTTGACGGACGGTTTGTCGGACAGGGACTCGACATCGGCTGCGAGGGTCTTGAGGCGATCGTAGATAGCCTTGTTCTGTTTCGAAAGACGCTCGTAGAGTTCAGCGATATCCGTTCGCTCATCTTGCGAGAGGGCGCGATGGTTTCCGTACTTCTTGATGATTCGGTTCAGGGCTCTTACCGCCTGGTTGTAGTTGACGCCGATGGCGCGGACCTCGTTGGAGATGGATTCGAGCATGCTGTCGGTGATTGCCTGAATTGCCAAACTTTCCGTTTGGCTGTCGGGGCGCGTGAGGGCGAGATCTGGACCGAGCGGGCGGGTGAGCGACTCGGTGCCCGGCGTGGCGCGGCGGATGGATGTCAGGTCGAGAGTCACCGGGAGGGCGACGAGGGTGCGGAGGTAGTCGCTACGGCTGGCATTAAGGGCGTCGGCTCGGGCATCGAGGCCAGTCAGGTCGGCTGTCGGGAGACGGACCGTGATGCGGCGGGTAGCTGGCTGAGAGGCGCTTGGAGGCGGTAAAATGTCTGACAGGCTGACCGTTGGCGTTTCGTGTGGCTGGCGGGGCTGCTCTCGGGCCGACATGGGGGCCGGCGTTTGGGACTGCAAAATGTCAGACATTTGGGATGCGTCGGAGCTAATGTCTGACAAATTAGGCGTGACGGTTTCCGGGGCTTCTTGATCTGTCGAAATGTCTGACATTTCGTATCTCCTTACATACGGCCGATGGTGAGCTTCGCGAGCAGGCCGTCCGTCAAGCGGATCTAAATGTCTGACAGCCTGTCAGACATTTCGCTTGACGGGAGCGAGCGGAGCGAAGCGATTACAGGCCGCTAGCGGCCCCAGCTGCGGCTTTGCCGCAGGTTCAATGTCTGACATTTCTAATGTCTGACATTGAACGCAGCTGGCGTGCAAAATGGCCTTATGGGTAGTTTGGGGCACATTTTTTGGCAGGTCAGGGTGTTGCCGCTGCGGCATTCACAATTGACAAGGCCGTTTTGCACCTGCCGCCTGTCCTGCGGACAGGCGGCCGCGCCGCGGGGTGATTCGACTCTGCTCGGGGTGATTTTCTGCTGTGCGATCGATTTCTCCGATACCTGTGACGTAGTTTTGGAAAGTCGGGAAATATCTGACAGGTTGCTATCGGTCGATGGGTCAATGTCCGACAATTCCACATCTGCGGAACGCAAATGTCTGACAGACTATAGGGATTCTGTTGAATGTCCGACAAAGCAACAGGTGAGAAATAACGTTTATAAAAAGAATCAACGCGATGATTCAGTGCACGCCTTAGGAACGTAATCGGTGGGCTGATTTGGTAGTTCGGAACTTGAATCTGATGCGCCTCTTCCCTATCCGATGAACAGTTTTGAGTCTGCTGAATTGGTTTTCAAAGTGTTCGCGGCGAGTCCGATGACTTTAATTCACGATCGGCACGACATCGAAAATGAATTGATAGCAAACTATTTGTAAGGGAAAATTGATTGCGGCGATTTAATCTGAGCGATGATTCGGTTGTCCTTCGGATGTGAAATATAAATTCGGAAATGACTCGCGATGTGATTTGAAAGCAGTTGACCGCTTTCCGTACAACCTGAAATGGAAGTGCAGACGGCTTTTAATCGCTACCGATTGACAATCCGAAAACCCGTTTCGACATTTTGCAATGTACAGTCGGCCGTAAAAATCAGATAGAGAACGGCAGAATTGAAAAGAAAATTACCTTTGCAGCTCTGCCGACTTGTATTCAAATAGGTATCATTCGGAAGTCGTTGCGGTAAAAATACCGTCAGATGTAAGGGAAACCGACCGCGCCAAATACTTTTTATTGCACGGCGCTAAAGTTAATTTCAGTCGATCCATACCGCTGCCTGCTCCTCTCGACAATAAGAATGAGAACAAATAGCGATACGGCACAGCGCCACTAAAGGCGCTGTGGAAGTTCTACCAATTGCTTAATTCTTGCTTGGAATAATCCCTGTAGACTTAAATTGAAAACTGAATCGAGCACACAATAGGCATTAGGGTCACTTTGGATTCGTAAAATCAGTCGGCAAATAAGTAAACGAAACTGAATCCTTAGGCGCACTGCTTCGTCCTTTTGGACATGATCCGTATCTAAACTAAGCATCTAAATGGCAA
>UQLC01000020.1 GCA_900541795.1 uncultured Collinsella sp.
CTCTTCTTGCGAGAATGTCGTTCATCTCGGCACCTCATTTCAAGGGTCGGCGACTTACTTGGTAGCACTAATGTAAGTATATCAGGCGGTTAACCCGCTCTTGAATCTCGCCAGAAATGACGAGTTGCTTACGCATCTCCAGGGTTCTCCGTACTATCATGAATCAGATTGAATTGAGATGATGATAGGGAGCGCCTTTTTATGATTGAGCTGCTCAGGCGTTTTGGTGGTAAGTTTCGCCGGTATATGGTGATTGGCCCTGCGTGCAAGTTGATTGAAGTGATCTTTGACCTGCTGACGCCGCTGGTGATTGCCCAGATGATCGATAAAGGTATCGGTGCGCACGACGTGAGTGCCGTCGTCCGCTACGGCATGGTGCTCGCCGCCATGGCTGTAATCGGCATCTCGTTTACGCTTGTTTGCCAGAAGATGGCGGCGCTCACCTCGCAGGGCATGGGTACTGACATTCGCGGCGCACTCTACCAGCACATCAACAAGCTGAGCTATGCCGAGCTCGACCGCTTTGGCACGCCGTCGCTCATCACGCGCATTACCAACGACGTTAACCAGGTCCAGCTCGCTGTGGCGCTGGGCGTGCGCATGCTCATCCGCTGGCCCTTTCTAGCGGTGGGCTCCATGTGCGCGGCCCTTGCCATCGACCTTAAGCTCGGCATCATCTTTTTGATCTGCACGCCCGCCATTGGCCTGGTGTTCTGGGTTGTCATGGCGCGCTGCATTCCGTACTACAAGCAGCTGCAGGCAAAGCTCGACCGCATCGCGCTTATCTGCCGCGAGGGCCTTTCGGGCGCCCGCGTGGTTCGCGCCTTCGTGCGCGAAGATCACGAGCGCGAGCGCTTTGCGCAGGCCGCCGACGACCAGGCCAATACTGCCATCGCGGTGGGCAAGCTCTCGTCGATTCTCAACCCCGTCACGTTTTTGGTGATGAACCTGGGCGTGTGCGCCATCCTGTGGGTGGGCGGCATCCAGGTCAGCGTGGGCGAGCTTACGCAGGGCCAGGTCATGGCGTTTGTGAACTACATGACGCAGACCCTGACCTCCATCGTGTACGTCGCCAACCTGGTCGTGGTCTTTACCAAGGCGAGCGCCAGCGCGTCGCGTATCAACGAGGTGCTCAATTGCGTGCCGGGCATCGCTGACGAGGGCAACCAGCCGGTCGCGCTGCCCAAGCCGGGCAATGTCGCTTCAGTTCCCGCGCTGAGCTTGAGCCATGCGAGCTTCTCGTTTGGCGCTGGCGCGGCCAATGCTGTCAACGATGTGACGCTGGAACTCCCGCTGGGCAAGACGCTCGGCATTATCGGCGGTACGGGTAGCGGCAAGTCCACGCTCGTCTCGCTCATCCCGCGCCTGTACGATGCGAGCACCGGCAGCGTGAGCGTGATGGGCGTCGACGTGCGCACCTGGCCGCTCGACCAGCTGCGCCGTGTGGTCGCGACCGTTCCGCAGCGCGCATCGCTGGTGAGCGGCTCCATCCGCAGCAACCTGACCTGGCGCGATGAAGCTGCGACCGACGAGGAGCTCTGGGTGGCACTCGACATGGCGCAGGCCAGCGAGTTCGTGCGCAACAAGCCGCAGGGCTTAGACGCCCCGGTCGAGGCGGGCGGCAAGAACTTTAGCGGTGGCCAGCGTCAGCGCCTGACTATCGCGCGTGCCTTGGTTGGTTCGCCTCAGATATTGATCATGGATGACTCCGCGTCGGCGCTCGACTTTAAGACCGACGCGGCGCTTCGCCATGCCATTCGCGAGCGCAGCATGCGCGGTGCCGCCAAGGGCGGGCTGCCGCTGACCACGGTGATTGTGAGCCAGCGCGTTTCGACCGTGCGCGATGCCGACGTGATCTGCGTGCTCGACCACGGCTCGGTTGCCGGCCTGGGCACACATGACGAGCTCTATGCGACCTGTCGGCTCTATCGCGAGATTTGCCAGTCGCAGCTGCGCCGCGAGGAGCTTGAGGGCCAGCGGGGGAGCACAGCGCCCGCGCCCACTCCGGCGCCCGCGTCCACCCTAAGCCCCGCGTCCGCCCCGACTGCCCCGGCATCCATTTGCGCAAAGGAGGGCTGCTAAATGAATCCGTACACTTCCTCCGGTTCGGTCGCCACGATGACGGCCAACGTGTCCGGTAACGATAACCTCAACGACCTGGGCGACGGTCCGCGCCAGCCCGGCGACCCCGAGCGCTATCCCGTGGGTGCGGTGACTCGCCGTCTGATGGGCTACGTTCGTCCGCATCGCATTTCGTTTGTTGCGTCGTTTGTGAGTGCCGCCATCTCCGTGATTCTGCAGCTCTACACGCCCATTCTCATCGGCGAGGGCATCGACCTGATCGTTGCCGTCGGGCAGGTGGACTTCGACGCGCTGCTGCCGCTTGTCACCAAACTCGCGCTCGTCGTGGTGGGAGCCGCGGCCTTCCAGTGGCTGCAGGGCTACTGCGTCAACCGCCTGTCCTACGAAACGGTGCGCGACATGCGCGTGGAGGCGAGCGACAAGCTCAGCCGCATGCCGCTCAGCTTTATCGACAGCCATGCTCACGGCGACCTCATGAGCCGCGTGGTCAACGATGTCGACCAGGTGGGTGACGGCCTGCTGCAGGGCTTCACGCAACTCTTTACCGGTGTTATTACCATCGTGGGCACGCTCGCGTTTATGCTTTCCATCAACCTGACCATGACGCTCGTGGTGGTGCTCGTCACGCCGCTTTCCATTTTTGCAGCCGGTGCTATTGCCAAGCTCTCCAACAAAAGCTTTACGGCACAGCAGCGTATTCAAGGGCAGCTCGGTGGTCATATCGAGGAGTACGTAGGCGAGCAAAAGCTTGTCGACGCCTTTGCCTACGGTCCCAACGCCCAGCAGCGCTTCGATGCCCTCAATGCCGAGCTTTACACCGCGGGCGAGCGCGCACAGTTTATGGGTTCGCTCTCCAACCCCGGCACGCGCTTTATCAATAACATCATCTATGCCGTGGTCGCTGTGATCGGCTGCGTGGGCGTGATCACGGGCGTGCCCGCGGCGCTTACGGTGGGCGGCGTGCAGATCTTCCTGTCCTATGCCAACCAGTACACCAAGCCGTTCAACGAGGTCACCAACGTCATTACGCAGATCCAGACGGCGTATGCCTCGGCGCGCCGCATGTTTGCGCTGCTCGATGCCCGCGAGCAGGAGCCCGATGCGGCGGATGCCGTGGAACTTGCTGCCCCGCAGGGCGAGGTCGCCTTTGAGCATGTGGACTTTAGCTACGTGTCCGACCGCAAGCTGCTGCAGGACATCTGCATCGAGGCCAAGCCCGGCATGCGCTTTGCCCTTGTTGGCCCCACGGGCTGCGGAAAGACGACGCTCATCAACCTGCTGCTGCGCTTTTACGATATCGATGCCGGCCACATCACGGTTGATGGCAGGTCTTCGCGTGACTACACGCGCGCAAGCCTGCGCCATGCCTTTGGCATGGTGTTGCAGGATACGTGGCTGTTCGAGGGCACGGTGGCGGAAAACATCGCCTACGGCTGTCCCGACGCCACGCGCGAGCAGGTTATCGAAGCTGCCAAGCGCGCGCATGCGCACAAGTTTATCGTGCAGCTGCCAGGCGGCTACGATACGGTCATCGGCGAGGACGGCGGCACGTTTAGCCAGGGTCAAAAACAGCTGCTGTGCATTGCGCGCGTTATGCTCACCGATCCGGCGATTCTGCTGCTGGACGAGGCAACGTCGAGCATCGATACGCGTACCGAGCTGCAGGTGCAGGCGGCATTCGACGAGCTCATGGCCGGCCGTACGAGCTTTGTCGTGGCGCATCGCCTGAGCACGATTCGCAACGCCGACTGCATTCTGGTCATGCGCGACGGCCAGATTATCGAGCGCGGCACGCACGACGAGCTGCTAGCGGCAGGCGGCTTCTACGCCGAACTCTACCGCAGCCAGTTTGCCCAGTAAGCAAGCCCGTGGGGCAAATTAATCAATCGACAGACGGTGGTTTACATCTGTCACGTTAGTACTAAGATAGTCATCTAATAAATTGCATTAGTGGCTTTAGTTTTGGGGGATACGAGGCAACGTGACTATGACGTGCTCTTTGGTGGTTAACAGCAAGAGCGGTAATACCAGGATGGTTTCGGGTGCGATCAAGCGCACTCTGCAGGCTGCGGGTGTTGAGTTTGTCCATGCCGCGGCGTTGAGCGACGATGCGGATGCAGATCAGGTTGCGCTCGAGGCGCAGGGCGCCTGCGCGGCCGACACGGTGCTCGTCGGTTTTTGGTGCGACAAGGGCGCGTGCACGCCTTCGGTCGCGGCGTTGCTCTCCGCTTTGCACGGCAAGCGCGTCTTCCTGTTTGGCACCTGCGGCTTTGGGGCCGATCAGAGCTATTACCAGCAGATTATCGACCGCGTGACCTCCAATTTGGCTGGAGATGCCGAGCTTGCGGGCTGGGCGATGTGTCAGGGCAAGATGGGCCCTGCGGTCAAGCAGCGCTACGAGGCCATGCTCGAGCAAGATCACGACAACGCCCGATTTAAGATGCTGCTCGACAACTGGGTTGCCGCAAAGGACCATCCTACCAAGGAGGACCTGGACAACATGGCCGCAGCCGCCAAGAAGGCCGTGCTGGGCGAGTAGCTTCGCCGTCCGCGATCCTTCGTGCAAAACAATACAAATGTGAAAGCCTCGAAGTTCTCGAGGCTTTTTTCTTGACACTTGTAGGCGCAACCGTGGCAGGCGTTTGGGGTGACATTTTCCATTACCCCGATGACGAGACCGTCCTGGACGACACACTCGCATGCGTTCGCTGGATGTATTCAGAGTGGGACGGGCTTTCCGGATGGATGGGGTTTCGGAAAGTGTGTCCCGGAATTTGCCTTTGGAATGGGATGCGGTTTCCGGTTGAGGGCTCTGGTGGAAAATGCGACCCGGAATTTGCAATCGGAGTGGGATGCAGTTTCCCAACGGGGCCGTAAGCGGAAACTGCATCCCACTCCGGACGTGAATTCTGGGACACGGTTTCCGGATGCAAAAAAGGCCACAAGACGTGGCCTTCAACTTATATATGTTGCGGATACCCCCATGACAAGCCGCGCTCCAACAACAGGGCGTCTGTCCAGGCGGAGGCATATAAGGTTCATCGCGAGTTCCGCACGCAAAGAAGGCCACTTAATGTGGCCTTCGTCTTGCGCAGGACTGTCCGAGCAGGGAACCTTACGTTCCGCGCCGTCCGGGCAGACGAACCGGGATACAGGCTCGCTACTTGATCTTGGTCGTACCCGGTGCCAGGTTGGGGTCGGTCTCGTTAGCCTCGGTCTGGAAGTGCTCGGTGTACACGTTCTTGCCGTCGCGGAACATCTCGTAGTACTGCATCTTGGCGTAATCTTCGCGCGCCTTGGTGGCGGCTGCGGCGGCGGCATCGTCACCGGTGACGTTGGAGGAGAGCGCCCAGCGCAGGCTGGCGTCCTCGTAGCCGACCGAGTTGATGGCGGGCAGCGACTCGCGCAGCGTCATGTGCGCTTTCTGGTAGTCGGTCAGCGGTGCGCCGATCAGCTGCATAAGCTGCGTGGACAGGTAGTTGGTGGACAGGTCGTCGACCTCGCTCGTCTGGTCGCAGCCGGCAACGTCGTAGTTGGCCCAGATGATGTAGTCGGTCTGCCACAGACGCTCCTGATGCGTAGCGTCGTCCTCGCCGGTAAACCACTTGTCATTGAACTTGGACGGGAAGAACGGCTGGTGGTCGCCCCAGAACACCACGACCACCTTGCGGTCGAGCTTGCTCAAGGCGTTGAGGAAGTAGCGCAGCGCCTGGTCGGACTGCTCGATGCACGAGACATACTCGTCGACATCGGATAGCGTGCCGTCCTCGACGGTCTTGGCGTCCAGGTCGGTCGTGTCGATGTTCAGGTGCATCTGCTTGTCGACCGGCAGCAGGCCCGTATCGTAGCCCGAGTGGTTCTGCATGGTCACGTCGAAGATAAACTGCGGATCGGCGTTCTGGTCGAGCAGCTCAAGAATCTTGTCGTAGGTAGCCTGGTCGGTCACCATGCCGCGCAGGGTGTCGGCTCCCTGGAAATCGTTGATAGACAGGAACTGGTCAAAGCCAAAGTCCTTGTAGACGTTCTCGCGGTTCCAGTTGGTCGCGTGGTTGGGGTGCATGGCCGTGGTGGAATAGCCGAGCGATTTGAACTGCTCTGCCAGATTACCGGTCGTTTCCATGTTGTAGATGGTGTAGGGGTACACGCCCGAGCCCAGGTTGGCCATAGAGTTGCCGGTCATAAACTCAAACTCGGTATTGGCGGTACCGCCGCCGTAGGCGCTCACGTAGAGCTTGCCGCGGCTGAGGCAGTTAGACAGGCTCTTAAAGTACTGCGGGCCCTCGTAGCCGGCGCGCATGTTCTGGTAGATCGACAGGTCGGAGAACGTCTCGTTCATGATGGCGATGACCGTGGGCTTCTCGCTATCGAACTGCTCCTTTGCGGCGGCGCGCTCGTCGCTCTTGGCCGCGTCGGACTTGTCGTAGGCCTTGGCGTACTTTTTGAGCGTGGCCTTGGCATCGTCGACGGAGTAGTCGGCGGGTTTGGGCGGCTTGATGGACTGCGCTGCACTAATAAAGGCGGGCAGGTAGCCCTCGCGCCAGTAGCTCTCGAGCGGGCGCCAGGTGTAGACGGTGATGCCGAGGGTGTTGTAGTAGTCGATGAGCGTGACATGCGCGGTCACGCCGCCCAGGCACAGTACGGCGACGAGCAGGTTGGTGAGCAGCATGCGCTTGGCGTTGGCGGCGCCCTTCTGACGGTGCGGTGCCACCAGGCCGGCGTACTCACACAGCAGCATGGCGATGGCGGTAAAGCCCATGGACAGCACGCAGAACAGTGAGATCGAGAAGGTGTAGCCGGTGCCGGCGACCGCGGCGGCGGTGGAGATGGCCGAAAGGTCGCCCGGCTGGATGGGCATGGATTTAAACGTGATGACGAAGAACTCGGCAATGCCCAGGACAAAGAGGGCAAAGGCCAGGACCGCGGGAGCTACGCCGTGGCGCTGGAACAGGAAGAACAGGCCGACCATGAGCACGGTGATGATGGCCCACTCGAGCAGGATGCACAGGGGGTAGACCCAGGTAAAGTCGTGGTTGGACGAGACCTCCATGCCCAGCAGCGCAAAGACGCCGGCGAGCAGCAGGCACAGGACGGCGGCGACGAGTGGTTTGCCCACAAAGGCGCCGCGCAGGCGGGCGAGCTTGCCGGTGGGGGCGGGGGCGTCGGGCTTGGCGAACGCAAAGACGCGCGGGGCGATGCGGTCGCGTGCGATGCTGGCCCAAGCGCAGCCGGTGAGGATGGCGTTGGTCAGGATGAGCATCACAAAGGCGAGCGGCTCGTTTTGGGCGACGAGGCCAATGGCGCCCCAAATGGTCAAAAAGAGCTGGAACAGGCCGAAGGCGACGCTCCACCCAAGAGCGCTTTTGGCAACGGTGCCCGACTGAGCGCAAATGGCCTTGGCCTCGCGCAAGACAAGGTAGACGGTCGCCGCAAGACCGACGAGCGAGATGGCGGCAGCGAACATGCTGAGACTCCTCACAAACTAAAACGTACGAAAGCGGAGGTTTACCCGATTGTTACCAAGATATGCGCTGCAATTGGTGGCTGCGCACAACAACCAGCCATATTAACGCGCACGTGTGGCGGTGTGGCGCAATGTAGTGGCGGCCTGCGCGATAATGGACGGGAATTACACGGAAACGTAAAGGCTTCTTAAAGAATTAGCGAGGATAGAGCTATGGGCGAGCAGGTTTGTATGACGGGCACCGAGTACTGCGGCGGAGCTGTGGGCGTGGACGCGGGCGGCTATCCGGTCGAGACTACGGGCAACGCGGCGCTGGACATCTTGGAACACCGCTCGTCCACGCGTGCCTTCGCGCGTGATGACGACGACCGTCCCGTGGCGGTGACCGACGAGCAGCGGGCGGCGATCTTGCATGCGGCGAGCCGCGCGCCGTCGGCGGGCGCCATGATGATGTATTCCATCGTGAGCGTCCGCGAGCGGGCAACGCTCGACCGCCTGGCCGACCTGTGCGACCACCAGCCCATGATCGCCAAGGCGCCCTGGGCACTTATATTTGTGGTCGACTATGCCAAGTGGATCGATCTGTTTGAGCACGTGGGCTGCTTTGAGCCCGAGTTTGTCGAGCGTACGGGCAAGGCGCCCCGCCGCGCGCCGGGTCTGGGCGACTTTGCCATCGCGGCTCAGGATGCCGTGATCGCCGCGCAAAACGCCGTGGTTGCCGCCGAGGCCCTGGGGCTGGGGAGCTGCTATATCGGCGACATCGTCGAGAACGCCGAGGAAGTTGCCGCGCTGCTCGATCTGCCGCCCTATACCATGCCGCTGTCGATGCTCATCATCGGCACGCCCCGTAAGGAGCGCCCGGCAATCGCGCACCCCGTGGTGAACCTGGTGCACGAGGAGCGCTACTGCCGTGCGGATGCCGCGACTATGGATGCGCAGGTGGCCGAGATGGATGCGATGTTTCGCCCGCACGCCCGCGAGGTGGGGGAGCGCGTCGTGGATATCTACACCCGCAAGCACACGAGCCCCTTTATGGCCGAGATGAGCCGCTCCATGGAGTGGTGGTTCAAAAACTGGCTCGGAAAATGACGAATGTGACAAGGGGATAGTCCCTTTGTCACACTTCATATCGCCGCGGTAGCCTAAAGACTGTATAAATCTTTATCTAGCTGGGAAAACAGTGCATTAAAACATGGGCCGATTACCTATAATCCCTTCGAACATTAAAGTTGGGAGGAAACCGGCTTATGGAACAAAAGGCCAAGGAGGCAGCCTCGCACGCTGCGATTCCTGTGAGCATCTCGGCGATGCTCGTCACGCTAGGCGTGGTGTACGGCGATATCGGCACCAGCCCCATGTATGTAACCAAGGCGCTCGTTGCCGGCAACGGCGGCATCGGAAGCGTCACGGAGGAGTTCGTGCTCGGCGCGCTCTCCCTTGTCGTGTGGACGGTCACGTTGCTGACCACCATCAAGTATGTGCTCATCTCGCTGCGCGCCGATAACCATGGTGAGGGCGGCATCTTTGCCCTGTACAGCCTGGTCAGGCGCTGCGGCAAGTGGCTTATCATCCCCGCCATGCTGGGTGGCGCCGCGTTGCTCGCCGACGGCATCCTGACGCCGGCCGTTACCGTTACCACGGCCATCGAGGGCCTGCGCACTATCCCGGCGGTTCATGCCGTGCTGGGCGATGACCAGGGCCGCGTCGTCGCCATTACGCTCGCCATCATCATCGTGCTCTTCTTGGTACAGCGCATCGGTACGGCCAAGATCGGTCACGCCTTTGGCCCCATCATGACGCTGTGGTTCCTATTCCTGGGCGGCACGGGTTTGTTCTTTGTCTTACAGCACCCCGCCGTGCTGCTGTGCCTCAACCCGCTCCGCGGCATCGCCTTTTTGTTGAGCCCCAACAACCACGCGGGCATCATGATTCTGGGCAGCTGCTTCCTCGCCACCACCGGTGCCGAGGCGCTCTACTCCGACATGGGCCACGTCGGCCGCGGCAATATCTACGCTACCTGGCCGTTCGTTAAGTGCTGCCTGCTGCTTTCCTATATGGGCCAGGGCGCTTGGCTTATGAACAACGCTGCCAACCCCGAGCTCATGGGCATTGCCGACCTCAACCCGTTCTACCAGATGCTCGCCCCGGGCCTGCGCCCGTTTGCCGTTGGCCTTTCCACCGTCGCGGCCATCATTGCCTCGCAGGCGCTCATCACCGGCGCGTTTTCGCTGGTGTCCGAGGCCAGCCGTCTGGACCTCATGCCGCACATGCAGGTCTTCTACCCTGCCGAGACCAAAGGCCAGCTCTACATCCCCATGGTCAACAACGTCATGCTTGTGGGCTGCGTCATCGTGGTGCTGCTGTTCCAGAACTCGGCGCATATGGAAGCCGCCTACGGCCTTGCCATTACGCTGACTATGATGTGCACCACGCTACTGCTCTTCTTCTACCTGCACGAGGAGCGCAAGCTCAAGGTTGCTCCGTGGATCTTCGCGGCCTTCTTCCTTTTGCTCGAAGGCTTCTTCTTCGTGAGCTCGCTCACCAAGTTCTTCCACGGCGGCTATTTCACCATCCTCATGGCTGCACTCATCATGGGCATTATGGTGTGCTGGTACAACGGCACGGCGGTCGAGCAGCGCCAGTTTACGCTGCTGCCGCTGCGCAGCTACCTGCCGCAGCTCAAGCGCCTGCGCGACGACGACCGTTACGAGCGCATGAGTGACAACGTCGTGTACCTGACCAAGGACACCCATACCGACTACATCGACCGCGATATCGTCTATTCGATCTTGGACAAGCATCCCAAGCGTGCCCGCGCCTGGTGGTTCGTGAATGTCGAGACCATGGACGAACCGCACACCTTTGCCTATTCGGTCGAGACGTTCGGCACCGACTACGTGTTCCGCGTGCACCTGTACCTGGGCTACAAGATCAACCAGCGCGTCAATGCCTACCTGCGTCAGGTTGTTCAGGACCTGGCTGCCACCGGCGAGCTGCCGCCGCAGACGCATGACTACTCGGTCTACAAGGATCCGGGTAACATCGGCACGTTCAAGTTCGTCCTGATCCGTAAGCTTCTGGCGCCCGAAAGCGATGTGGAGCCCAGCGAGCGTACGGCCATCACGCTCAAGTACATCATTCGCCGCGCCGCCGGCACGCCCGCGCGTTGGTACGGCCTGGAGAACTCCAACGTGAGCTTTGAGTACGTGCCGCTGTTCACCAAGTTCAAGGCCGTGAACAAGATGCAGCGCCTGGCCCCCAACGAGCGGCCGTAGGCGCCGACGGGTTGCACGGAGTTGGTTTTCGATGGACAAGATTGAGACCGGGGAGGCAAACATGGATGCAAAGATGCTTGATGGCCGCGAGGTGGTTGCCGAGCTGGTACGTGAGGCACGCGCCGACGCCGCCGAAGATCGGTTCCTTACGAACCGTGCCAACATGGATATGGCCGATCGCGTAATTTCGATCGTGGCACTGGTATTTGGAGCGGTGTGCGTGTGTGCCCTGCTCGCGCACGTGCTGTTTGTCTAGCGACCGCCGGTTGCAAAGGCTATACACTTGGAACCACCACAAGGGAAACCACCACAAAGGTGCCTGTCCCCTTTGTGGTGGTTTTTGTTTTGAGAGAGGGGCGGGACGCTGATGGACGTCCGTACGGACGGCGATATTGCCGATAGCTTTTGGTGGCGGCGCACAACGCTGACGCGCCGCACTCCTCTGTATGACGCCTGCGTATCGGTGGGGCTGCTGGTCGCGGCGACGATTGTGGGCGCGCTGCTCGACCATCCGGGTCTCGCGCCGAGCATCATGATCGTCTATGTGTTCGCCGTTCAGCTGTGCGCATTCTTTACCTGGAGTCGCCTGTATTGCTTGCTGAGCTCGGCTGCCGCCGTGGCGCTCTACAACTTCTTGTTTGTCGACCCGCGCTACTCGCTGTCGCTTATCGACCGCGGCTATCCCGGCATGTTCTTCATCATGTTCGTGGTCTCGCTTGTGTCGAGCTCGATTGCGTTGGCCCTGCGCCGCGCCTTGGCACAGGCTGCCGCCAGCGACCGCCGCACGCATATGGTGCTCGAGACCAACCGCATGCTGCAGCGGTGCGCCGATCAGCATCAGATCGTTCACGCCATGGCCACGCAGCTGGCACGTCTTTCGGGCTGCCCGGTCGTGTGGTACAGCGCCGACGCCGAGGGCGATGACCTGCTGCCGCGTGCGACATACACGGCCGTGGGCGATGCCGCACCGGTGCACGAACTGGCGCCGCAGATGCCGCCGCGGCTCTCGGCGTCCGCCTATGTGGGAACGCCGCTCGATGCCACCTATGGCGGCTCGGCGTTTTATGGCATCTACCTGACGGTTCGCACAGGCGACGGCTTCGCGCGCTCGGGCGACCCCGCCTCGGTGGTGGGCGTGCTGGCTATCGTTGCCGAGCCCGACGTGCTGACGCATGAGGAGCGGACACTTGCCGATGCCATCGTGAGCGAAGGCGAGCTGGCGCTCGATCGCGCCCGCGCCATGGAGGCCCGCGAGGAGGCGGCGGTGCTTGCCAAAAACGAACAGCTGCGCGCCAACCTGCTGCGCTCCATCTCGCACGACCTGCGCACGCCGCTCACCAGTATTTCGGGTAATGCCGATGTGCTGCTCGACCAGGGCTCGACCGGCACCGCGGTGCTCGATGCCCAGACGCGCCGCGGCCTGCTTCTATCCATTCGCTCGGATGCGCTGTGGCTCAACGCCACCGTCGAGAATCTGCTCGCCATCACCAAGCTCGAGGGTGGCGGTATGCGCCTGTCGACCACGCTCGAGCTCATGGACGATATCGTCGAGGAGGCGCTGCGCCACGTAAATCCGGCCGTGCGCGAGCACGACCTTAAGGTGGTGGCGTGCGATGAGCCGGCGCTCGTCAACGTCGATGCGCGCCTGATGGTGCAGCTGGTGGTCAATCTGGTGAACAACGCCATCACCTATACGCCCGCGGGTTCGCATATCGTGATTTCGATTAGCGTCGACGATGGACGCGTGGCGTGCTCGGTGGCCGATGATGGTCCGGGCATCGCACCCGAGGATCGCGAGCGGATCTTTGAGTCGTTCTATACCGCCAACCATGGTCTGGCCGACAGCCACCGCAGCGTTGGCCTGGGTCTTTCGCTCTGCCGTTCCATTGCGTTGGCACATGGCGGTAGCATAGAGGTTGCCGCGGCGGACCCGCACGGCTCGGTCTTTACGATTGAGCTTCCTGCCGCCGACGTTTCGTTTGATAAGGAGTAGCGCTGTGCCGAACTCTGCCGTAAAACCGCTCATCTTGGTCGTTGAGGACGACCCCGCCGTCCGCAATCTTATTGTTGCCGCGCTCGAGGCGCACGGCTTGCGCCATATGGCTGTGGAGACCGCCCATGCCGCTATCGCCGCCGCCTCGTCGCAGACGCCGAGCATTGTGCTGCTCGATCTGGGCCTGCCCGATATGGACGGCGTCAAGGTGGTGGAGTCGGTGCGCGCATGGTCGGGCATGCCGATTATCGTGGTCTCGGCGCGCAGCGAGGACGCGGACAAAATCCGCGCGCTCGATGCCGGTGCCGACGACTACCTGACCAAGCCGTTTTCGGTCGAGGAACTGCTCGCGCGCATTCGCACGACGCTCAGGCGCCTTTCGTATGCGCAGACGGGCGGCGTTGTCTCCGAGGGCTCGTTCGATACCGGTGAGCTGCATATCGATTTTGATGCCGGCATCGCCACGATGGATGGCGAGGAACTGCATCTGACGCCGATCGAGTATAAGCTCCTGTGCCTGCTGGCGCATAACGCCGACAAGGTACTGACGCACCAGTTTATCCTGCACGAGATTTGGGGCACGGCAACTAAGAGCGACCTGGCGAGCCTGCGCGTCTTTATGGGCACGCTGCGCAAGAAGATCGAGTCCGACCCCGCGCATCCGCGCTATATCCAGACGCACGTGGGTATTGGTTACCGATTGGTCATCCAGGGATAGGTCGGCATCCGCCATCCCAATATGAGTTGCGGTGAAATACGGTCTAAATTTGCCTAATTCCAGGCAAAACAGTCCGTATTCCACCGCAACTTTGTTATTTGCCCTTGGGCTTGCTGGCGTAGAACTTCTTCTTTTTGGACTTGCCGGCGGGGGAGGGCTTGCCAGCAAAGTTGGACTTGCCGTTGCCGGTCTGCACGTGCGCGGGCACTGCCGCGCGAGGCTTACGGGCCTCGGGGTTACGCAGCTCCTCGACGCGCTCGGCAATTTCCTCGGCGCTAAAGCCGACCTCGGCCATGGCGTCCTCGATGGGCAGGCGGCGCACGATATAGCAGTGGTGCACCTTCTGGTTGCGCGCGAAGTCCTCGGGGATGGTCTGTGCCGTAATGTCCTCCAGCACCACGCCCGCGCGCGCGAGCTTGCGCGCCTCGGGGCGGAAGCCGCGCAGGTTGCAGCTAAAGATGGCGTGGCCGCCCTGTGCGAGCAGGCGCGATACGCCGGCCAAAAGCTCAACATGGTCGCGCTGGACATCCCAGGTGCGGCGGCCCATCTTGGACGAGTTCGAAAACGTGGGCGGGTCGACAAAGATCAGGTCCCAGCGGTTGCGCGTCTGGCGCTGGTCGCGAATCCAGGCGAGCACGTCGTCGCGCACAAAATGATGCTGCGGACCAACAAAGCCGTTCTGGCGCATATTGCGCTCGGCCCAGTCCAGGTAGGTGTTGGAAAGGTCGACCGTCACGGTCTCCTCGACGCCGCCATCGGCCGCGTAGCAGGTGGCAGTGCCAGTGTAGGCAAACAGGTTGAGGAAGCGGCGCGCCTGCTTGGCGTGCTCGCGCACTAGGTTGCGGGTGACGCGGTGATCCAGGAAGATGCCCACATCCAGATAGTCGTCAAAGTTGACGGCAAAGGTAAGGCCGCCCTCTTCGATGAGTGGCAGACGACGGCGTGCGATATTGGCGCGCTCGCCCGAGCCGCCCTTGCCGGCGCCCTGCTTGCCGTACTGCGAGCCGCCGCGCGAACGCATGCGGGCCTTGGCGTGCACATGCTCGGCCGGAACATCAAGGATGCGCGGCGCGATGGCCAGAATGTCGAGCATGCGGGCCTGGGCTAGCGCGGGGTCGATGGTCTTGGGCGCGGCGTATTCGGCGATGACGAGCCAGCGGCCCGGCGTCTGCGGGCAACCCTCGTACAGGTCGATGGCGGCGGAGTAGTCGGGCAGGTCGGCATCGTAGACGCGGTAGCAGCTTACGCCCTCGCGCTTGGCCCACTTGCGGCGCAGGCGCGCGTTCTTGCGCAGGCGGTTGGCGAACTGCTCGGACCCGGGGATGAGCACGGGCAGCGGCTTGCCGTCGCCCAAGTCGAGCGTGGCGGCAGGTTCGGGCATGGAGGAAGCGGCGGCTTCGTCTTCGACGTCCGTGGACTGTTCCTCGGCGTTTATGCTGGTCGCAGCCTCGAATGCCGCGGCGGCGTGGTCGAGCGAGTGCCAAACCTCAAGAGCCGCCTCCTCGTTATTGGGCATGACGGCGATGGAGCGCGCGGGCTCGGCATGGAGCGCGCGGGCCATAAGGCCATCGCGGGTGAGCGCAGCGACCGGCGCCGCGGAAAGCTCGGGCGCGCGGCGCAGCTCGCCGACCAGCGTCATGGCGTCGTGCATGAGCGAAAGCGGGGTCTCGGTGGTGTCTGCGACCACGGCGGCACCGGCGACGGCGCCCGCATGGTCCAGCACGGTGGCGGGCTTGGCGGCGCAAAAGTCGACAAAACGCTTGTAGCCAGCGCTCTTGACCATGCGCTCGGCGGTCTTGCGAGCGGCGGGGTCGATGTCTGCGGCCACGATGCGCGCCTGGCGTTCGCGCGCTGCCGCCTCGCGCTCGCGCGCCTCGGCAAGCAGCTGCTCCCACAGAGCGGCGTTGTGCAGCTGCCAGCCCTCAAAGCCCCAGCGCTCGCGTGCGGCGCCCGGGGCGCGGTCGGTCAGAATGTTCACGGCTTCCAGCAGCAGGCCGCCGCCGGCGCACGAGGCATCGATCAGCGTGGGAAGGGCTTCATTTTCGTAATCGTCGGCCGTCAGCTCGCGCTCGCATAGCGCGGTCCAGCCGACCTGCGCCAGCACCAGGGCGGCGTAGTCGGGGCGCAGCACGTGCGCGCCCTCGCCGGCGCGGGTCGCTGCGGGCGGCAGGCGTTTGAACAGCGGGTCGCCCGAAAGGTCTAGGCTTATGCTCGCGCGGCGCTGGCGCAGCGAAAGCAGTAGGTGAACATCGGGGTCGGCGGCATCGACATCGGCGCGACGGCCCGTGGTCTCGGCCAGGCGGTCGCACAGCGCGTCTTTGGCGCGCAGGGCCGAGAAACGCGTGTTGCGCAGCTGCTCGGTCACGCCGCGGGCGGTGATGGCAATGGTGGCGCCGGGGCGGACGATGTTCTCCCAGGCGATGTCGTAAACGCTATCGTACAGCTCGTCGGCGTCCTGCGCCTCAAAGCGCCCGAGCACCGCAAACACGCGGCTCGCCAGACGCGACCACAGACAGGCGCGGTAGCCTTCTTCGAGCTCGCCCTCAAACGTGGCGCGGCCCTTCAGCCGGCGAACATGCGAAAGCCCGAGGCGTTTAAGCTCATCGGCGAGTGCGGACTCAAAGCCCTCGGGGCAGCTTGCGTAAAATTCCATGGGTGACCTCTCTGGTTGCGTCGCTCCATTATATGATGGATGCATCGTTTACTCTCGCCCCCGAAAGGAACCCATATGATTGATGCGTGCCCCGATTCTGCCGTGCTCTTTTTTGACG
This sequence comes from uncultured Collinsella sp., assembly GCA_900541795.1. Taxonomy (GTDB): domain Bacteria; phylum Actinomycetota; class Coriobacteriia; order Coriobacteriales; family Coriobacteriaceae; genus Collinsella. The sequence goes on from UQLC01000020.1 coordinate 16,301, forward strand.
TGGACGGCACGCTGACGTCGTTCGATCCCGACAACATGACCGACAAGGACTTTTCGGCGGTTCGCCCCTCGCAGGCGGTGATCGAGGCGTTTCATCGCCTGCGCAATGCGGGTCACCAGGCATTTATCTGCACGGGTCGTCCCTTGTGGCTGATTGCCGATGGTCTGCGTGCTTTGGAGCCTGCGGGTGTCGTTGCCATGGCGGGAGCGACACTCGAGGTCGAGGGCCGCGTGGTACACGAGGACTGCTTTGACGAGGACATTGTCGAGGAGCTTGCACGCCGTATGGCCGCGGCAGGGATTGAGGCCTTTTTCGAGACCAACGTGGCTACTTTTGCCTTGGAACCCGCGGGCGTTGAGCAGTCGTCTCTGATCGGCACTTCTGTGGTGCACAGCGCCGAGGAAATGCGCGTCGACGGCAGTCTGCGCGTGGGCAAGGTATGCCTCAATGTGCCCAGTTTGGCTCGCGTAGCCAACGATGACGGCTTTATCGATCGCGAGTTTGAGCTGTGCAACACCGGTGGCCAGAATCGCGAGCTGAGCCCCAAGGGCATCGACAAGGGCGTGGGCGTGGCGCGAGCGCTGGAATACCTGGGTCGCACCGGCAACGCGCGCACCTTTGGCTTTGGTGATTCCGGCAACGACCTGGGCATGCTCGCTGCGGTCGAGACGGCTGTCGCCATGGGCAACGCCATGCCTGAGGTCAAGGCGGTCGCCGACTACGTGACCGACGATGTCGCACACGACGGCACCGTCACAGCGATGCAGCATTTCGGCCTCATCTAATGAATCCCGCGTTCTGACGTTTGCTCAAACTGCGACTCTTCGCTTTTGCATGCTCAATCGATTTATCAATCCAAACACTGAGGTGTTTATACCGTTCGCCGAGAAGATAAAAAACCGCAGCTCACGCCTTGATAAACGTAGGTAAAGTGTTTAGCAGTTTAACGCCCATGTGCAAGCGAAAGGAATCAGGCAGATGGCAATCAAGGTGTTCGCTGACGGTGCAAACCTCGAGGGCATGCTCGACATGTACGAGAACGGCAACGTTCAGGGTTTCACGACCAACCCGTCCCTTATGAAGAAGGGCGGCGTGACGGATTACCGCGCGTTTGCCAAGGAGGTCCTGACCCACATCACCGATGTGTCCGTCTCGTTTGAGGTCTTTGCCGATGACGTCGAGACCATGGAGGTCGAGGCGCGCGAGATCGCTACCTGGGCCGAGAACGTCTACGTCAAGATTCCGTGCGTGACCACCAAGGGCGAGTCCACCGCCGAGCTGGTCCGCAAGCTTTCCGCCGACGGCATCAAGGTCAACGTCACTACTATCTTTACGCCTACGCAGGTCGATGAGATGGTCGAGGCCGTTGACACCGAGACGCCGTCCATCATCTCGCTCTTTGCCGGCCGCATCGCCGATACCGGCGTCGACCCCATTCCGTTTATGACGGAGTCGGTCAAGAAGGCCGCCGCAAAGCCCAACTGTGAGGTCCTGTGGGCGTCCACGCGCGAGCTCATCAACATTTATCAGGCCGAGGCCTGCGGTTGCCAGATCATCACGGTGCCCAACAGCATCCTGGCCAAGCGCAAGAACATTGGTCGCGACCCGTACGAGGTCTCGCTCGATACCGTGCGCGGTTTTGCCAAGGATATCGCCTCGCTCGGTTTCCATATCCTGCCGTAGCGCGAACACCGACTGTGCCGTGGGCTGTTTGCCCCGGCCTTTCCTTTCCCTATCGCTCACGCGCTCCGCGAGGGTCGCGCTAGGCAAAGGAAAGGCCGGGGCTGCCGGTACGAGCTTGCCAGCAAGTTGGCGCTTGGCTTCCATATCCTGCCGTGGGCAAAGGTACCCCCGCCTACGCCGTGCAAAATTGAGAGTATTCAGCAAGGTAAAGGTCTTTATCAGTTAACCGAAGCATGGAACGGCCCCCGTTTTGGCTCTGACGACGCTAAAACGGGGGCTGTTTTTTTGTTTTTTCGTCTCTGAGGGGCATCCGGAACGGTGGAATTTGCAGAATACTCGCGATTTTGCACATCGCTACAGGGGGTACCTTTGCTTTGGCGGTTTACTTGCCCTGTACCATGGTGAGGGAGATCTTCTTGCGGTCGCGATCGACCTTTTCGACCCACACCTTTACCGTGTCACCGACGCGCACGACATCGCTGGGGTGCTTGACAAAGCGGTTGGCCAGCTTAGAGATATGTACGAGGCCGTCCTGGTGCACTCCCACGTCGACGAAGGCGCCAAAGTCCACTACGTTGCGCACCGTCCCCTTGAGCTCCATGCCGGGTTCCAGGTCGTCGATAGAAAGCGCCGAGCGGCTAAAGACCACCTCGGGTGCGTCGTCGCGTGGGTCGCGACCGGGCTTCTTGAGCTCGTTGACAATGTCGATGAGCGTCAGGGTGCCGCAGTTCAGATCGCTAGCCAGCGCCGAGATGCTGCCCAGACGGCGCTCGATGTCGGGCACGCCGCCGCGGCTGAGCTCGCTGGCTTTAACGCCTGCGCGCTCTAGGACGGACGTGGCCACCTCGTAGCTCTCGGGGTGGACGCTTGTCGCGTCAAGCGGGTTCTTGCCGCCGCTAATGCGCAAAAAGCCCGCGGCGTTGAGATATGCCTTGGGTCCCAGCTTGGGGACCTTCTTAAGCTGGCGGCGATCGGTAAAGGCGCCGTTTTCCTCGCGGTAGGCCACGATGTTTTTGGCCACGCTCGGCGTGATGCCCGATACGTATCCCAGCAGGCTCGCGCTCGCGGTGTTGACGTCGACGCCCACGCGGTTGACGACGTCCTCCACCACGTGGCCCAGGGTGCGCGAGAGCTCGGCCTGGTCAAGGTCGTGCTGGTACTGGCCCACGCCGATAGACTGGGGCGGAATCTTGACGAGCTCTGCCAGCGGGTCCTGCAGGCGGCGGCCCAGGCTCATGGCGCCACGCACGGTGACGTCCAGGTCGGGATATTCCTGGCTGGCGAGCTCGGAGGCGGAGTACACCGATGCGCCGGCCTCGTTGACGATGGTGTATCGCAGCCCAGGCGCCTGCTCGGCGATGAACTCCGAGACGACTTCCTCGGTCTCGCGGCTGGCGGTGCCGTTGCCGATGACGATGGTGTTGACGCTGTCCTTCTTGACGAGGCGGGCGAGCTCGCGCTTGGTGCCGGAGACGTCGTGGCGCGGCTTGGTGGGATAGACCACGCCGTGGTCGAGCAGCTTGCCGGTCTCGTCCATGACGGCGACCTTGCAGCCGGTGCGGTAGCCCGGGTCGAGCGCGAGCACGCGGGCGCCACGGACGGGGCGCGCCGAGAGCAGGCCCTCGAGATTCTTGGCAAAGACATTAATGGCCTCGGTCTGCGCGCGGACGGTGAGCTTGGCGCGGGCCTCGCGCTCCAGCGAGGGGGCCATGAGGCGCTTGTAACCGTCGGCGATGGCGGCGTCAAAGACGGGCGCGAAGACGCCCTGGCGTCGGGGCCAACGGCTGCCGAGGCGTGCCGTGGCGGCAGCGCCGTCGACGTTCACGCGCACGCGGAGCTTGCCCTCGCGCTCACCGCGGTCGATAGCCAGCACGCGGTGGTTGGGTATACGGCGCAGCGGCTCATCATAGCTGTAGTACGGCTCGTAGGGGGTCTTCTCGGTGGGGTCGGTGGCCTCGACGACGATGTCTGCGGTGTTTTGCGTAAAGGCACGCAGGTCGGCGACGTTCTCGGGGTCCTCGGCCACCGTCTCGGCCACGATGTCCGCCGCGCCGGCGAGCGCCTTCTCGGGCGTGTCGAAGCCGGCTTCCTCGTTGACGTATGCCGCGGCGGCGTCGAGCGCGCTGCCCTTGGCCGAGGCCTGCATGATGACCATGTTGGCTAGTGGCTCCAGGCCTGCCTCGCGGGCCTTCTGTGCGCGGGTCATGCGCTTTTTGCGGTAGGGCTTGTAGAGGTCCTCGACACGCTGGAGCTGCGTGGCCTCGCGAATTTGCTGTTCGAGCTCGGGCGTAAGTTTGCCCTGGGCGTCGATGAGCAGAATGACGTCCTCTTTGCGCTGTTCAAGATTGCGCAGGTAGGACAGGCGCTCGTCGAGTGCGCGCAGGGCGACGTCGTCCATTCCGCCTGTGGCTTCCTTGCGGTAGCGCGAGATAAAGGGGATGGTGTTGCCCTCGTCGATGAGCTTGACGGCTGCCTCGATGTTGGCGGCCTTAAGGTTGAGCTCGTGGGCGAGCTGGGCGATAAGATCCATGGGACTCCTTGCGTTTAAGGTGCGTTTGCAGCACAGGGCTACCAAGGATACCACCCGCCACTCCACCCAAGTAGTCATTTTGGGACGGGGCTCTTTTAGCCACTTTTGCCGCCCCGTCCCAGAAAAATCGCCGGCAAGGTACCAAAAAGCCCCGCGGGCAGGAGGCTGCTCGCGGGGCAAAGAAGAGGGGCTTGTTGGTGGCGGACCGAAGGGTTCGACATGGGGGTTTCTGCCGCGGTCGCTCTTAAGGCATTACAGCTCGACGAGCTGGCCGGTCTCGGCGGCCTCCTTGATAGCGTTAAGCAGCGTGAGCGTCTTGACGTTATCGGCGGGGGTCACGACGGGCTCGACCTCGCGGCGGACGACCTTCACAAAGTGCTTGAGCTGCATCTTGTGCGGCAGCGCCGGGTCCACGGCCGGGATCTCCATCTGCAGCGGCTTGTGCCAGTTAGAGGCGCCGTCGTAGGAGAACTGGTGCAGGCGGGGCAGCGACAGGGCGCCCTTAGTGCCGCCGATAAAGTAGGCGTCGGCGTCGAAGGGGCGGTACTGCGGATCCTCGCGAGCGGTTGCCTCCCAGTTCCAGGGGCTGGCGGTGGCGTCGGAGATGGTCATGCTTGCGAGCGCGCCATCGGCAAAACGGACGTTGACCACGGCGGAGTCCTCGGTCTCAAAACCGCGGGCGGCGCTGGACTGCATACCCTGGACGGCAACGGGCTCGCCCAGCAGGTAGCGGAGCAGGTCGACGTCGTGTACCAGGTTGACCAGGATCGGGCCGGCACCCTTCTTGCGGCGCCACTCGACATCGAAATACTCGTCGTTCTTATAGATCATGTAGTGGAAGCTCGAAACAGTAAGCTTGCCCAGCTCGCCGGACTCGATGATCTCCTTGGCCTTGTTGACGAAGGGGTTGTGGCGACGGTGCTGGCCCACGAGCACGGGCACGCCGGCGGTCTCGGCCTCGGCGGCGAAGGCCTGCGCGTCCTCGAGATCGTTGGAGATCGGCTTTTCGACCAGCGGCACGATGTTGCGCTTCACAGCCTCGCGGGCAACGCCCAGGTGTAGGTCGTTGGGCGTGGCGATGATGACGGCCTCGGGCTTGACCTCGTCCATCATCTGGGCGGGATCGGTGTAAAACGGCACGCCGGCGGCTTCGGCCGTGGCGCGGGCGCCCTCAAAGGCGTCGGCGATGGCGACGAGCTCGGCCTCGGGCTCCTCGGTGACAAAGCGGATGTGGTTGCGGCCCATGGCGCCGGCGCCGATAACGGCAATGCGGACGGGGTTGAGCTCAGACATTTCGACTCCTTAATACTGGTGACCGGTGGAATGCGACAAAGGGACAGTCCCTTTGTCGCATCGGTAGAACTAGGCGGACTTCTTCTTGCTGTCGGAGACCATCATGTAGACGGTGAGCACGACGGCGATGGCGGCGATCACAATGGCGCCGTAGAAGGACTGCTGGTAGGCGGCGCTGCCGGCCTCGGCGTGATACAGCACGGCGGTGATGGGCTGGCTGATCCAGGTGGAAGCGGCGTAACCCAAAAACATGATGCCGTAGTTGACGCCGATGTTGCTGGTGCCAAAGGCGCCACCGGTGAGCGGCGGGTAGATGACGAGCAGGGCGCCAAAGCTAAAGCCGAGCAGGGCGAGCGCCACAAAGAACATGGCCTGCGTAAAGCTCATCGACATGATGACGAGCGCGACGATGGTGACGACAAGGCTGATGAGCAGCGACTTATAGGCGCCGAGCTTGTCGATGATCTGGCCAAAGGACAGACGGCCAACCAGGTTGGCGCAGGTGTTGACGGAGACCACCACACCGCCGAGGGCGACGGCCGCGGCGCTCGTGGGATCGGCGAAGAGCTGGACGGCGGCGATGGAGGCAACCTTGCCCACGAGCAGTGTGCCCGCGGTGGCGGCAAAGGCGAAGGTGATGATGAGGACCCAGAAGCGCGGGGTCTTGACCATCTCGCCCGGGGTGAGGTCGCCGAAGGTGCCGGCATGTGCGCCGCCCTTAGGGGCCTCGAAGCCTTCGGGCAGCCAACCGGCCTCGGGGGCCTTCAGGAACAGGGCGGAGGCGGCGATCATCACAAAGAAGATGACGCCGAGCGCCTTAAGGGCGCCAAAGATGCCCAGGCTCGGGATGAGCAGCGAGGCGAGCACCGGGGACAGCACGGCGGGACCGGCGGTCGAAGCGGCCAGGGTGATGCCGGAGGCGAGACCCTTCTTGTCGATGAACCACTTTTGGCCGGTGGTGAGCGCCGGGTTATAGCCCAGACCGTTGCCGACGGCGGCGACGAGTGAGAACCACAGGTAGAACTGCCACGGCTCGGTGACGGTGCCGGACATGAACCAGCCCAGGCCGTAGCACACGGCGGCGGCGATCACGACGTTGCGCGGGCCGATCTTATCGGAGATGCGGCCGGCGAAGATGCCCGTCACGGCCATGATGGTTTGAAAGACCGGGAAAGCCCAGGTAAGGGCGCTGGACCACTCGGGATAGACGGCGAGCAGATTCTTGCTCACGACGGAATACAGCGCGATGGAGCTGATGAAGAACATGGTGACGCACGCGGCGGAAAGCACGGCGGCGCGACCCTTGTTGGAGTTGGTGGAAGCCATTGGACTCTTTCTAATCGATACGGGGGAGGAGCGGGCGTGTCCGCGGAGCCTCCCTGTCATGTTGGTTTACTGGTCGGTCGGCTTGGCGACGCCGGACTCATCGGACCAGAGCTCGACACCTTTGTTCTTGAGGTAGTTGTCGGCATAGGCGCGACGGCCGCCGGGCTTGGCGGTGAGGTCGCCCATCATGTTGGAGAAGCCGCCGTCGACCTTGATGGCGTCGCCGGTGGTAAAGTCCGAGCGCTTGGACGCCAGGAACATGACGGCGTTGGCGATATCGCTGACCTCGCCGATGCGGCGCGTGGCGATCAGGCGGCTGCGGCTCTTTTCGACCTCGGGGTCGGCGTAGAAATTGGCCGACATGGGGGTTTTGACAAAGCAGGGCTCGACGCAGTTGGAGCGCACGCCGTAGGGGCCCCACTCGGCGGCGAGCATCTTGGACATCATGTTGACGCCCGCCTTGGTGGAGCTGTACACGCCCGAGAACGTCTCAGGGGAGTGGCTGGCAACGGTCGAGATGTGCACCAGGCGGCCCTGGCCGGCCTTGATCATCTCGCGACCAAAGCGCTGTGAGGTGATGAAGTAACCGGTGAGGTTGACGTTGAGCACCTGCTCCCAGTCGGAGAGCGGCAGGTCCTCCATAGCGGCAAAGCGCAGGATGCCGGCGGTGTTGACGAGGACGTCGACGCGGCCGAAGTCGGCGATGGTGGCGTCGACGGCGGCCTGAACCTCGGCCTCGTCGGTGGCGTTCATCTTGTAGCCCTCGGCGTGGATGCCAAACTCGGCGGCGAGGTCGGCGGCTGCGGCCTTGACCTTTTCCTCGTCCAGATCGAGCAGGACGACGTTGGCGCCGTTGCGGGCGAACTCGCGGCAAATCTCGACGCCCATACCGCCGAGTGCGCCGGTCACGGCGCAGACATCGCCCTCGAGCTTAAGCCAATTGCTCATAGGAACTTCCCTTCTTGTGCCTCCCGGTGGGTCGTTCCCATTAATTGACCCACGTGGTTTTCGCTGGTTATCGTATGCTTTGCATTTGCGCAGGTGAATTGCATATTTGTTAGAATGGCGTTAACCGTAGGTTTACACCGTGCAATGTAGTTTATGCTTAACCGAGCGCGTGACCTGCGAAAACAACCCTCTGTGGCGCCATGTGGCCACGGGCGCGAAAACGGGAGATTGACGTGTACGATCGACGACTTGAGGCCATATCGGCCGCCGCGGAGCTGGGAAGCTTCTCGCGTGCGGCGGCAAAATTGCGCGTGTCGACTCCGGCACTCGTCAAGCAGGTGTCGGGTTTTGAGGCGGAGTTCGGTATTACGCTGTTCGAGCGCTCGCATTCGGGCGTCAAAGTGACGCCGGCGGGTGCGTTACTGGTAGACGACGCGCGTTCGATCATGCGGCAGTCCGAGGACGCGCTGCGCCGTGCCCGACGTGCAGCGGGCGATGGCGGGGCCGTGCGCCTGGGCGTGTCGATGATGTGCCCGGGGCGCCAAACGCTGTCGATGTGGTCGGGCGTACACGAGCTGGAACCGTCGCTGCGATTTGAGATCGTGCCGGTAAGCGATCTCTATGACGAGCGCGAGACCGTCATGCGCAGCTTGGGCCGCGAGGTCGATGTGGTGCAGTCGAGTTTTTCTACCCCACGCTGGGGCGACGCCTGCCAAAAGCTCCGCATCGTTAACGTGCCGTTTTATATCGACCTGCCGCGCACGAGCCCGCTGGCGCGCAAGAATCACATTACGGTCGCCGACTTGGAGGGCATGCGCCTGCGCGTGCTCCGTCACGGCAACGACGCTATGGACAGTCTGCGCATCGACCTGTTGGCTGACGGCGGTGTGGACGTGATCGACGTGGACAGCTTTGACTTTGCGCTCTTTAACGAGGCAGAGGAAAAGGGTGACGCGGTGCTCACCTGCGGGGCGTGGTCGGGGGTGCACCCAGCCTTTGTGGGCGTGCCGTTCCTGTGCGGCCGTGAGGTGCCGGTCTTTTTGCACTATCCGCTCGAGCCCACCCTCCAAGTCCAAAAATTCGTCAACGCCATGGCCCAACTCCTCAACTAGCTCATCCTTACAAAACGAGGCCCTGGCCAAACGGCCAGGGCCTCACCAACTTTTATTCTGTTTTAATGACGGGTTGATTGCGCGCAGGAGGTCTCCCAGGCGGGCCGGGGTGTAACTTCCGCGCGCAGTTTCGCAGCGAAGCGAGAATGTTTGAGCACGGAGGTTACACCCCGGCCCGCCTGGGAGACCTCCGTGGAACAAACCTACCTACTCGAGCTCAAACGCACCCGTGTACAGCTGGTAGTAATATCCGCGCTTGGCGATCAGCTCGTCGTGGTTGCCACGCTCGATGATGCGGCCGTGGTCCAGACAGATGATCGCATCGGAGTTGCGCACGGTGGACAGACGGTGCGCGATGACAAACGTCGTGCGGCCTTCCATGAGCTTGTCCATGCCGGCCTGCACGATAGCCTCGGTGCGGGTGTCGATGGAGCTCGTGGCCTCGTCCAGAATCATCGCCGGCGGATCGGCGACGGCGGCGCGGGCGATCGAAATCAGCTGGCGCTGGCCCTGCGACAGCTGAGCGCCGTTGCCGGTGAGCATGGTGTCATAGCCGTCGGGCAGGCGGGTGATAAAGTCGTCCGCGCCCGCGAGCTTGGCCGCCGCGATGCACTCCTCGTCGGTGGCGTCCAGGTTTCCGTAGCGGATGTTATCCATCACGGTGCCGGTGAACAGGTTCACGTCCTGCAGCACCACGCCCAGCGAGCGGCGCAGGTCTGCCTTGCGGATCTTGTTGACGTTGATGCCGTCGTAGCGAATCTTGCCGTCGGCGATGTCATAGAAGCGGTTGATGAGGTTGGTGATGGTTGTCTTACCGGCACCGGTGGCGCCGACAAACGCGACTTTCTGGCCCGGCTTGGCAAACACGGACACGCCGTGCAGCACCTCGTGGTCGGGCGTGTAGCCAAAGTCGACGTTGTCCATGACCAGGTCGCCGCGCAGCGGCACGTACTCGATCTCGCCGGTTGCGCGGTGCGGATGTTTCCACGCCCACATGCCGGTGTGGTGGTCGGCCTCCTCGAGCTGCCAGGTATCGGGGTTCACCTGAGCGTTGACGAGCGTCACATAGCCTTCGTCGGCTTCGGGCTCCTCGTCGATGAGCTCAAAGATGCGGTCGGCGCCGGCGAGGCCCATGACCACGGCGTTGATCTGCTGCGAGATCTGACCGATCTGTCCGCAGAACTGCTTGGTCATGTTGAGGAACGGCACCACGACGGCGATGGACAGCGTCATGCCCGAGATGCTCAGGTTGGGCACGCCCAGCGCCAGAAAAATGCCGCCTACCAGTGCGACCAGTACGTAGAGCAGGTTGCCCAGGTTCATCAGGATAGGCATGAGGATGTTGGCGTACATGTTGGCCTTCTGCGAGACCTCGAAGAGCTTTTCGTTGCGCTCGTCAAAATCGGCCTCGGCGGCAGACTCGTGACAGAATGCCTTGACGACCTTCTGGCCGTTCATGACTTCCTCGATATGACCCTCGACCACGCCGAGCTCGGTCTGCTGCGCAATAAAGAAGCGCGCGGAGTTGGAGCCGAGCAGCTTGGTCATAAAGGTCATAAAGGCGACGCCGGCCACAATGACCAGGCACATCCAAACGCTGTAGTACAGCATGATAAAGAACACCGTGACGATGACGATGGTCGTCATGAGCAGGTTGGGCAGCGACTGGCTGATCATCTGGCGCAGCGTGTCGATGTCGTTGGTGTAGTGGCTCATGATGTCGCCGCGCTGGTGCGTGTCGAAGTAGCGGATCGGCAGGTCCTGCATGCGGTTGAACATCTTCTCGCGCAGCTTCTCCAGCGAGCCCTGCGTGACGATGGCCATGGCGCGGTTCCAGAACAGCGAGGACAGGATGCCGACGCCGTAGATGCAGGCGAGGGTGGTCACGAGCTGCAGAATCTTGGGCTGCGCGGTCGTCCAATCGCCCGACTGCCACGATTCGCTAATAATCTGCAGGGCGCTCTGAAGGAAGGTCGCGCCGATGGAGTTGATGATGGCGCAGAGCACCACGCCGACGACGACGAGGGGCAAAAGCACGGGGTAGAAGCCAAAGAGCGTCTTGATGAGGCGCGACATGGTGCCGCCCTTGCGGTTGAGTGCGCGCTCGGCGGTCGTTGCCTTACTCATGTGCCTCGCCTCCTTCCTGGGTCTGAGCTTGCGTTGCGGATGCCTCGGTGTCGGCCTCGACGGCCCCTTCGCCCTCGGCAGACATCTTGTTCTGCGAGGTAAAGGTCTCGCGGTAGATCTCGCTTGTCTTAAGCAGTTCATCATGGTTGCCGATCTGCGCGATGTGGCCACCCTCCATGACGATGATGCGGTCGGCGTCCTGCACGGAGCTAATGCGCTGGGCGATGATGAGCTTGGTCGTGTTGGGCAGATAGCTTGCCAGTCCTGCGCGAATCTTGGCGTCGGTCTTGGTGTCGACGGCGCTGGTGGAGTCGTCCAGGATCAAGATCTTGGGGCGACGCAGCAGGGCACGCGCAATGCACAGGCGCTGCTTCTGACCGCCGGAAACATTGGAGCCGCCCTGTTCGATCCAGGTGTCATAGCCCTTGGGGAAGCCGTCGACAAACTCGTCGGCGCAGGCCAGGTGCGCGGCCTCGTGAACCTCTTCGTCGGTGGCATTCGGGTCGCCCCAACGCAGGTTCTCGGCGATGGTGCCGCTAAACAGCACGTTTTTCTGCAGCACCATGGCGACCTGGTGGCGCAGAGCGTCCAAGTCGTAGTCGCGCACATCTACGCCGCCCACGCGCACGGTGCCCTCGGTGGCGTCGTACAGGCGGGCGATGAGGTTTACGAGCGTGGACTTGGCCGAGCCGGTGCCGCCGATGATGCCGATGGTCTCGCCGCTCTTAATGTGCAGGTCGATATCGTCGAGCGCCTGGCGCTTCGCATGCGCGGAGTACTTAAAGCTCACGTGGTCAAAGTCGATGGAACCGTCGGCCACCTCGAGCACGGGCTCGGCGGGATCGGCGATCGTGGGCTCGGCAGCAAGCACCTCGGTAATGCGGTGCGCCGATTCGTCGGCCATGGTCACCATGACAAAGATCATCGACAGCTGCATCAGGCTCATGAGGATCTGGAAACCATAGGTAAAGATCGAGGAGAGCTGGCCCACGTCGAACAGCGTGCCCTGGCTCGTGATGATGAGCTTGGAGCCCAGGTAGATGATGACGACAAATGCGCCGTTGACGCAGATGTTCATCATGGGGTTGTTAAAGGCGAGCAGCTTCTCGGCGCGGGTGAAGTCCATCTGGACGTCGCGTGCGGCGGTCGCGAACTTCTCCTTCTCAAAGTCTTCGCGCACATAGCTCTTGACCACGCGCATGCCGGTGACGTTTTCCTCGACGGACTCGTTAAGGGCGTCGTACTTGTGGAACACGCGCGAGAAGATGGGGCGCACCTTAAAGATGATAAAGAACAGTCCAAAGCCCAGCAGCGGAATGATGACCAGGTAGACCATGGCGACGCTGCCGCCCATGATAAACGCCATGGTAAAGGCGAAGATCAAGACCAGCGGCGCGCGCACGGCGATACGGATGATCATCATAAAGGCCTGCTGTACGTTGTTGATATCGGTGGTCAGGCGCGTGACGAGCGAGGAGCTCGAGAACTCATCGATGTTGGCAAAGCTGAACGTCTGGATCTTGTAGAACAGGTCGTGACGCAGATTCTTGGCGAACCCGCAGCTTGCATGGCTGCAGGTGACGCCGGCAGCGGCGCCAAAAGCAAGCGACGTCAGCGCGATGAGCACCAAAAAGCCTGCGGTGGGAAGCATCTCGGCTACGGTGGTGCCGTCTTTGATGGCGTCGATCAGGTTGGCGGTGATAAATGGAATCAGCATCTCGCAGAGCACCTCGCCAAGCACGAGCAATGGCGTGGCAACAGCGACTTTCATATAGTCGCGGATGCTGCCCATGAGGGTTTTAATCATCCAGTTCCTCCCAGGTTACACGGATTTTATCGAGCATTTCGGCGAGGTCTTCGCGCTCGTCATGGGTGAGCGCGCTAAAGGCCCGTTCTCTAAAGCGGATGCGGGCCGCCTGGTCGATGCGGGCGTTTTCCCGGCCGGTTTCGGTCAGGCGAATGGTGAGTTGCCGTCGATCCTTGGGGTTACGGCTGCGCTCGATGAGGCCGTTGACCTCGAGCTTGGACAGGATCTCGGAAAGCGACCCCGGCTTGAGGTCAAAGTGCATGCCGAGTTCCTGCTGCGACATCTCGCCGCCGGGCTGCTTGGCCAGCAGGCAGATGATGGGCGCCTTGCCGGACACGCCTCCGCCATGAAAATGCATGTAATGGCCGCAAAAGCCCAGATTATTGAGGATGCGCTTGGCAAGCTTGTCTTCCGAGCTAACCGCTTCGGGTGCATCCGCCGACCGTGACGGGTCGCCGCCGGGCTCGTGCGAACAAAGGCTAAGAGGTTCATCGCACATGAATTAGTGCTGCTCCTTTCTTTAGTTAGGTAGAGGAATTGTTTTGTGCCTAACCAATTTAGGAGCGCATAGATTGATTGTCAAGGTACCAAACTTATTAAGTTACGGCGTTTTGCCAAACGCCGTAACCGCTCGACTCCGCTCACGACGTCCCCTGCGCTACACTTAGTCGCACTGTGGCGCTGCCGCGCCGCGCCCGAACCAAGGGAGACACTCATGAAGAACACTCAGCTGCTGCTGATCAACGATATGTGCGGCTACGGCAAGGTCGCGCTTTCCGCCATGCTGCCGGTGCTGTCGCACATGGGCTACCGCATCCATAACCTGCCGACGGCGCTCGTTTCCGACACGCTCAATTACCCCAAGTTCTACATCCACGACACCACCGAGTACGTGCGCCAAAGCCTCGCTATCTGGGAGGAGCTCGGTTTTGAGTTCGACGCCATCTCGACCGGCTTTATCGTGACCGAGGAAGAGACGCGCATCATCTCGGACTTTTGCCACCGCCGTGCGCAAAAGGGCACCAAGGTGTTCGTCGATCCCATCATGGGCGACAACGGCAAGCTCTATGCGGGCGTGCCCGAGTCCACGATTGGTCTTATGAGGCACCTGCTGGAGTGCGCAGACTACGCGGTACCCAACTATACCGAGGCGTGCCTGCTTGCCGATAGGCCTATCGCCGAGCAAATAACGCCCGATGAGGCCCGCGTCCTTGTGGACGCCGTGCGCGAGCTGGGTGCCAAGTCTGTGGTCATTACGAGCGCCGTGGTCAATGGCACGAACGCGGTTATCGGTTACGACCATGTAGCGGGGGAGTACTTCACGATTCCCTTTGAGCTCATTCCGGTCTATTTCCCGGGCACGGGCGACACGTTCTCGGCGGTGCTCGTCGGCCGCGTTATGGCAGGTTGGAGTCTGCAGCGCGCAACGGCCGATGCCATGCGTGTGGTGGCTGAGCTTATCGAGCGCAATGCCGACCAAGAGGACAAGTCCGCCGGCCTGCCCATCGAGGCCTGCCTGGATGTGATTGACCATGAGTAATGCTGGCGAGAGCGGCGTCAAGCCTGCGGGCGAGAACAGGCCGCTCGGCGCGCCGCGTGGCAAGCGTCCGCGTATCCGCGTGAGCTGCGTGGATCAGCTGGGTGCGTGCCGCTGCCACCATGGTCACAAGCCCGGCGACGTCTTCGACTTCGACCGCGATCGCGGCAAGATGTGCGCCATGGCCTGTCACGTGGGCTTTCCCTATATCGATATCCTGCGCTATGGCGGAACCGTGCCTGGCAACGAGCCCGGCACGGCAAAGTTCTGCTGCCCCGAAGTCGATACACTGAACGTCTGGCTTGCCGAGATCGTCGACGAGTAGTCGAGCGTGGATTTTCTCCCGTTTAGAGCGCACTTGAACACTCAAAGTGGGAGAAAATCCACGCTCATTTTTCATGCGGGAGATTATCCACGCTCATTTCGCGCCGAAGGCGTGGCCCGCGACCTCGCTTGCCTACAGCTGCTCGAGCATCGCCGTGCAGCCGGCGAGCACGTCGCGGTAGGTGGCATCGAAGTTGCCGGTGTACCAGGGATCGGCCACGTCGCCGGGGCGCTCGGTCCAATCGAGCAAGCGCGTAATCTTGCCGTCGGAGTCGTCGCCAAAGATGCGACGCAGGCCACGCGCGTTCTCAGCATCCATATAGACAATGTGATCCCAGTCGCCATACTCCGCGCGACGCACCTGACGGGCACGGTGCGCAACGACGGGAATCCCGACTTCACGCAGCTTGGCAACCGTGCCATGATGCGGCGGGTTGCCGATCTCCTCGGTCGAGGTCGCAGCGGAGTCAATGACAAACTCGCCTGCGCGCCCGGCGCGCTGCACCAGCTCGGTAAACACCGACTCAGCCATCGTCGAGCGGCAGATGTTGCCGTGGCATACGAACATGATTCTGTGCATCCTTGGACTTCCTCTCATATATCAGGATTTCCGCAGGTGATAAATGCTGTTCGTATGTCATCGCCCAGTCGCGGAATCCCGAATCGACTCGTGTATGAGCGGATATTTTCCGCCGCAAAAGTTGTAAATTCGGTTGTAAACCTCGCGGATTTACAACTTCGTACACTTTAGCTTACGCGGCACCATCCGTCATGCGGAGCATGTCGCCCCTCACGTCCTCGAATCCAAGGTGGGTGTACGTGTTGTATGTCACGCTAATGTCCGAGTGCCCCATGATGTACTTGAGCTTCGCGGGGTCCATCCCCTTGCGAGCCATCTTGGAGCAGAACGTGTGTCGGCATACATGCGGGGTAATCTTGGGAAGCCCCTTCTTGTAGATGCTATTGTGCTTGCGGAGGGAGAGCTGGAAGTACTTCTCCCAGTGCATCGCAACCTTCGGCATGTCGTTTTTGTCTAGAAGCAGGAATCCGCTCACTCCGTTAACGACGGGCTCGACAGGTGGGTTGGCACGTTTTTGAAGGATTGCCTTGAAGCATTCTTTGACTTCCTCGGACATGGGTACGTATCGCTCGCCGCTTTTCGTTTTGGGGCGTTCGATGTAGTACCTCATATCGCTGCCCCTCTGCAGCTGCTTGTTGACGCGGATGCTTCCGTTTTCGAAGTCGAGGTCAGATTTTGTGAGGCCGCAGAACTCCGAGATGCGCAGCCCCGTGTTGAAGAGGATGTAGAACGCTTCATAATATCGCGAGTAATGCTTATCTCCCTTGATGAAATCGAGGAACCTGCGCTCGTCCTGTGGGGACAAGGCCTCGCGCGCAATGGAGTCATTGACGAGTACGGTGGCAAGCTCGAAGTTGAACGGGTTGCGCCTGATGAGGTCGTCTTCCTCCGCTAGCTGGAAAGCTGGGCGAAGCACTCCTCGAATGCAATGAATCGCGCTGTAGCTTTTCCCGAGTTCGCCTTGAAGATAGATGAGCCAATTCTTCGCGTCGAGCGTCGTTACATCGCCGATCTTCCTGCTTCCGAACTCGTCCTTGGCGAGAAAGTTCATAACCGTCTTATAGCCCGCGCGCGTAGTCGGGCGCACCGCCGTCTTGGTCGCGACGTACTTTTCAACCAATTCGAGAACGGTCATCCCGCTTGGTGCAACGCGGTCAAACAGATCGCGTTGCACCTGCTTCTCGATTTCGCGGAGGCACGGCCCCGACTTTTTGCCCTTGGGAGGGAGGTCGTGCGTGGTAAGCGTCCACGAGTACTTGTACTTCGTCTTGCCTTTCACGTCTTTGAATTTGAAATAGTACTGGCCGTTCGGGCGCTGCCCCTCTCCTTGGCGAAGGATGCGCCCCTTGCTGTCTTTCCTCGTGGGCACTCTTGTCATCTCCTCTCCTTATGGATGTGCCCCGATGCTGCTTCGCTGGTGCATCGGGACACATAATTGCTAGTGGTACGGGCTGCGCGGGATTGCTTTCGAGAACCCTAGCGACGATTCGTGTTCCAATACAGCAGATCGCTTACAAAGTAATAGCGATGAGATGAGTCATAGCAGTGACGAAGATGCGCAGGCCCGATGCCATCACCGCTGTCTACCATCAACTGCAAAAGCCTGGTTGCCCCAAGAAACTTCTTTGCCTCCTCTTCGTCAACGACCAACATGGCATTTTCGAGCATGCTGTACACAGGGTTCTCAGACGCATCCTGAACACTTGTCTCCTTGCTCATTCGAGCCTCCTTTTCAATCGGCGTTGCTTGCAACGCAATTTCAATTCGACCCGAGAGTGCCCGCACCGTTGCGCATCAGCAAATCGAGAAAACCCTGATAAATCAGTATTTTTGTTTGCATCCGTTCATAAATGAGGAGAAAAAAGTCAGTGCTATATTTCGAGATTCACGGGGTCTCCATACGCATGCCCTTCGCCCGTGCGCATCTCGCTTCGCTCGATGCTCGTGGGTTTATTTGTATGAAGTACGCGGGCGTTGGGCATGGGACTGTCGGCTATGCCGACCGCAGCGCACGCTGCGTCAGTCCCCCTTATGCCCTTTTGCCTTTTTTGCCCCCGAAGCGTATAGCGGAGGGAGCCAAGGCGATTTCTCCTGATATATGGCGTAAAACGCTGTAGAAAACAAGGCATGTTTCAAGGGTTGAATTTGTCGAAGATTGCGACAGTTGTAGAAAGCGCTTCGAAAAGCCCCATAAACGGGGCGATCTTCTCGGAGGATTTTCTACAAGTTCAGGCGTAAAGTGACGACGTGTAGAAAGCGCGTCTTGAGTGCGCGCGGAGCAAAAAATAAAGGGCGCAGCGATTGTTTTCGCTGCGCCCTTCGGCGTCTTTTCAGTCGTGGATTATCGGAGCGGGCACGAGCCGCCAAGCTGTGCCTAGATGATTTACCCCAAGGACGTACAGGTCAAGCTCCTCGTCGTAGAACACCGGCTCGCCCGTGTGATCCATGACAAACGACGGGTCCTGTATGATGTACCACTGGAAAATCTCCTCCCACGGCGCCCAGTCCCCGCTCACAAGCTCAAGCGGGCGTTTTGCCATCTCGTTTGCGAGCACCATGTTCCCGCACGTCTCGGCGAGGTCGGCGTAGGTCTTGATGCCGTAGTCACTCATCGCTTTTCCCCTCCGCTTCCCGCTCCTCGGTTCGCTTGAGACATTCAGCCACGCAGTAGCGCATGGTGCGCAGGGCCTCGCAGTCGATGCTCTCCGCGAGGATGTCCCCGTCGAGTACGACCTCGCCCAGAGCGTTCACGAACCGCCACTCCATCACGTTGTCGATGCGCTTGAGCACGTCCTTCAGGGTGCTGCTGTCGCGCATGGGGGCGTTCCCGTCCGCCTTCTCCATGCGCTCAAGCTCCTTGGCCTTCGCCGAGCAGATGCGGGCGGTGCGCCTGAGCACCTGCGCCCTCCACATGGCCTCCTCCTGGGGGCTGTTGGGTTCTAATGGCTTGTTGTTCATGTGTGTACCTCCTTTTCACTTTGGAGGCACTCGATGCCGAAGGCATCTTTTCGCTCTTGCCCGTCAGTATCCCATTAGCAGCCCACTAAGCGCCCGCTGAAAGACCCATGAAAGGACCTTTGGCGGTCGCGGGATGCGATAGGGTCTCAACGCGATCCGCTCTGAGACCATCAAGAGCCCTCGATAGGGCAGAGCGCTGTCGTTGATCTACTTTCGCGTTTTCCGAATAGATGCCATTTCTCGTTTTTGCTGAGGTAAAAAGAGGAAGGTGGCCGCTTTGCGACCGCCTTCCTCCTCGAAGACGATTGGCTATCTTCTGTGATTGGGTAGGATTTGCTGTCCGGATGTGGATTGTTTACTGATGAGCACCGCACGAGGTGCAATACACGTAGTCCACGTAGGTTTCGGTGCTGTAGGAACCGTGGTCTTCCTTGTGGGAGCCTACCTGTACTTTCTCGGTCTTAGTGCGGTTCACGTAGTTGCCGCAATACCCTTCGGTCTTCATCTTTTCGACGATAAGGTTCTTGAATGCTTCGAAGTCGGCATCGGTGTAGAACCAGTACGTCTCTCCGTTGCTGAGCCATGTTCCGTCAGGTTGTTCCGTGTAGAGTTGTCCGCCATAGATTGTCTTGGTTTCGTAGTCAGGCACATCAACCCAGTTGCTCACCCAGACCTGGCGGGTAGCCGTATGGTTCACCCAAGTGTGCGTATGGGCGGGCTTGGAAGGCTTGCTGGAAGCCGAACCAGAGTTCGAAGAACCGTTGTTGGAAGACTGAGAACCAGCGTTGTTGTCAGTCTTGGCGTTGTCGGTCTTGGCAGACGGGGTCGTCTGGGCAGGCTCCTTGTTGACATCGACTTCCTTCTCGGCGTCAGTCGCCTCCTGCTTGGTCTTGTCGCTCGCGTTCGGGTTCTTGGCGACGTTGCCGTCGA
>UQLC01000021.1 GCA_900541795.1 uncultured Collinsella sp.
TGACGGCCTGAACAATCGTCAATATCGGTCGGAGGGGTGGCTTTGTAAAGCCGTTCGTCTCCACCCGCGTAGCGGGTGGTTTAAAGCTGGCCGCTGCGCGGCCAGCAGACTAAAGTCTTGAATAAAAAGGGCGCGTCCATACGGACACGCCCCTGCGCACAACAATGCAAAGAACGACTTAGAAGCTACCGCGCTTCAGGAAGTCGGGAAGCTCGAACTGATCGTTGCCGAAGTTAGGAAGCTCGGTGCCACCGACGTTGCGGGTCGGAGCGGCCTGAGCCGGGCTCGTGGCAGGAGCGGTGCGCTGCGGCTCAGCGGAGGCAGCGGCCTTGCTCTGAGACTGCTGAGCAGCAAAGAGCTCGTCCTGACGGTTGACGTTGGAGTCGGAGAAGCCCGTAGCGATGACGGTGATACGCACCTGATCGCCCAGGGACTCGTCGACAACGGTACCGAAGATGATGTTGGCCTCGGGGTCGACGGCGTTGGCGACAACGTCGGCGGCGTCGCTGATCTCCTGGATGCCCAGGTCCTTGGAACCGGCGATGGAGAGCAGCACGCGCGTGGCGCCATCGATGGAGCTCTCGAGCAGCGGGCTGGAGATGGCCTGCTGGGCAGCGTCGACGGCACGGGTGTCCCCAGAAGAGGTACCGATACCCATCATGGCGGTACCGGCCTGCTTCATGATGGTCTTAACATCGGCGAAGTCCAGGTTGATGATACCGGGGACGGTGATGAGGTCGGTGATGCCCTGGGTGCCCTGGGAAAGGACGCCATCGGCAATCGCGAAGGCCTCGAGCATGGTGGTCTTCTTCTCGGCGATGTCGAGCAGCTTATCGTTAGGGATGACGATCATGGTGTCGACGCAATCGGAGAGGGTCTTAATGCCCTCCTCGGCGCTCTTCTTGCGCTTGCGGCCCTCGAAGGTGAAGGGCTTGGTCACGACGGCGACGGTCAGCGCACCGACCTCGTTCATCGCGATATCGGCAACGATGGGAGCAGCGCCGGTACCGGTGCCACCGCCCTCGCCGCAGGTGATGAACACCATGTCGGCGCCAGCGAGCGCCTCGGCAATGTCGTCGCGGGACTCATCGGCAGCCTTGCGGCCAACCTCGGGGTTGGCGCCGGCGCCCAGGCCGCGGGTAAGGTCGGTGCCGATGTGCACCTTGATATCGGCATCAGAGATCGCGAGTGCCTGAGCATCGGTGTTGATGGCAACAAACTCGACGCCGCGGATGCCCTCTTCGATCATTCGATTGACCGCGTTGGTACCGCCGCCGCCGACGCCGACCACCTTAATGACGGCAAGGTAGTTGTTGATCTCTGTCTCGTGCATGTCGGTCCTCCGAACAAAGGTTATAGCCATAGCATGGGTCGACCCCTGCGCACATTAACCTTCAGGTTGAAAGTAAATGCAAAGGTAAACCGTATTATGGTTGCACATTATGAACGTATCAGTCAAATAATTGACCGTGAAAACCAAACAAACCAGATAAACGGCGTGGTATGGCCACTCAACAAAGCATCAACCAGCGCTATGAGGTCGGAGCATTCCTAAATGTGTAGTTGCCCGGAGAGCGCACATTGATATACGTTACGCCCTCTACCTGCGAAAGCAACTTGGTGACTACGCGTTCCTTCTTGGCGATATCGTCCGAATCGCCCAGCGACACCTCAATGCCGTTATTGAGGTTTGCCGAGATGGCTTCGACCGAAGGCGTGGAAATATCCTTGACTTGTCCCAAGAACTCGCTCGAAAAACCACGCACATAATCCAGGCCGGCCTTAACGGCCTTGGAGCTCACCGCCTGGCCGGAAACTGGAGCGACATCCGCCGAGACATCAGTCAGCAACACCGCGCCATAGTGCTTAGCGAGCGCCAGTGCGGCATCGATGCCGGTCAGGGTATTTGAGCCCTGCCCTGTCGTGATGACGTTGCCCTGGTCGTCCACTTCGACCGACGTCGACAGCGGGGCGATCCAGGTGTCATCATCCCCGATGGCCCAGGCTAGGTCATCGGAGCTGATATAGGCAATTGCGATGACCTTGCGCTCCATAGGCGTAATGATGAGCGTATGCGGGAACTGACGCTGAACATCCACGCCCGAGACCCACGGGTTCTGCTTGAGGTCCTCGGTAATCTGGTCGGGATCGACGTTAAAAAGCGACGTTCCCTCGGGCAAATCGATCAGCTGGATAGCATCGTGCTTCGTCACATGCTCGCTGCCTTGAATCTGAATATCAGTGGCGGTAAACAATCCAGAGTTAATCACCACGATGGCAACGACGACGAGCACGGCCAAGACGGCCAGAACGCCGCCCACGATTTTGCCTTTGCCTGTAACGACAGAAGCGGCGTCTGATGTTTTATTTGCCATCGCCCCAAGTGAAGACAACGGGTTGACGCCTTTTTTACCCGAAGGCTTCTTGGCGGTAGCCGGCACCGATGTCAGCGAGCGCGGTTTCGATGCGCCCAGCGTGCGACCCGGACGCAGCGTTTTAGTTCCCGTCGGTGGCTTAGGAGTTGCCATGGGACGGGCAGGCTTGGCGCCCATAACAGGCTTTGACGTCACCGAGGGACGCGAGGACTTTTTTGCGGCCGGACGATTACCGAGCTGCGAGCCGACGACCGGACGACTGGTCTGTCGAGCATGCCCGACAGACTTAGAGTGCGCGACGGTATTGCGTTGAGGTTTGGCAGGCGTGCCGGAACGCCCTCCGGCGCGGCGGAAGGTGGGTTTCGATGCTCTAGAAGCCGAGGAATTTAACTTCCGGTCTGAGCTCGATGCCATACGCCTCCCTCACCTTTCCGTGCACATGTCTGATAACCGCGGCAACGTCATCGGCCGAGGCAGTTCCGTTATTAACGATAAAATTAGCGTGAACGGGCGAAACTTCCGCGCCGCCAATCGAAAAACCCTTTAATCCACAATCCTCGATAAGCTTGCCCACGCTCGCATCGGGCGGGTTGCGAAAGACCGACCCGCAGGATGCGCGACCCATGGGCTGTGTACGCTTGCGCCTCGTCAGGTACCGCTCCATGCGCTCGCGAATGTCGGCCTTGGGCGCCAGTTTAAGCTTGAGCACGCACTCGAGGATGATCTCATTGCGGGGAAGGCTACATTCGCGGTAGCCCCAAGTGATCTCGGACCCCGCATAATGTTTGATACCGGATGCCGGGTCAAACGTTACGACATCCTCAACCAGCGAGCCAATCCACTCGGTCCGTGTGCCGGCATTCATAGATATCGCACCGCCAACCGAACCAGGGATGCCAACGGCAAACTCAAGGCCCGAGAGGCTACGCGACAGGGCATCGTTGACCAGGCGCGCAAACATCACGCCCGCACCGACCGTCAGCGTACAACCGTCATCGGCAACAACCGTGCGCTGAAACTCACGTCCGAGCGAAATGACGGCGCCGCGATAACCGCCATCGGCAACCAGCAGATTGGAGCCCTTGCCGATGATGACCCACGGCACCTGCTCGCGATCGAGCACCGCCACGGCGCGGCGGAGGGCATGATAGCTATGGCACGTCACAAAGAGGTCGGCCTTGCCGCCGATACGATAGCTCGTATGACGCGCAAGGCGCTCGTCCTCGATCACATCCGTGTCGATCATGCCCGAGAGCGCCATGACGGCGTTAAACAGACCCATTAGACTTAAGCGTCTTTCTTGGCAGTCAGATACTCAATGAACTCGGGACCGACGGTCGTAACGTCACCGGCACCCATAGTGAGCAGCAGGTCGCCCTCGCCCACCATCTGCTCGAGCTCCTGATTGAGCTCAAGACGGCTGGAGCAGTACACGACCTCCTTGCCAGGATGCTTGGCGCGCACGGTATCGGCGAGCATCTTAGAGGTGACACCCGGAATGGGCATCTCGCCAGCCGAGAACACATCAATCAGCAGCAGTTTATCGGCATTGGCAAATGCATCGGCAAAGTCGTCGCACAGGGCCTGCAGGCGCGAATAGCGGTGCGGCTGGAACACGACGTCGACGTGCTTGTAGCCCAGCGACGAAGCAGCAGCAAGCGTCGCCTTGATCTCGGTGGGGTGATGGCCGTAATCATCGACCACGGTGATGCCATCGATATCGCCCACGTGGGTAAAGCGACGGCGGACGCCCTCAAAGCTCGAGAGCGCCTTGGCGGCGGCGTCGATGTCAAGGCCCAGGACATGGGCGACGGTGAGCACCGCCGTGGCGTTGAGCATGTTGTGGCGACCGGGATTGCTCTTGATCTCCACAGCGTGCTCAGTGCCGTCCTCAAAGCGAACGATAAAATCGCTCTGGATGCCCTTGACATCCGGGTGCATGCAGACGATGTCGTTGCTCTCGGCAAAGCCGTAGGAAAGCACGTGACGACCCGTCGACTTGGCGAGCTCGACCAGATGCGGGTCCTCACCGCAGACGATGACGGTGCCGTCCTCGCCCACCAGGCTCATGAATTTGGCGAAAGTTGCCTCGATCTCCTCGATACCCGAGTAGTGATCGAGGTGGTCGGCCTCGACGTTGGTCACGATGACCACGTTGGGGTTCAGGAACAGGAAGGAGCTGTCGGACTCGTCGGCCTCAGCGACAAAGTAGTCGCCCGAGCCGTTCTTGCCGTTCGTGTCATAGCCCTCGACGATGCCACCGATCAAGAAGCTCGGATCCAGACCCATGCGGTCGAGCATGGTGGCGCACATCGAAGACGTGGTGGTCTTGCCATGCGTGCCGGCAACAGCGACGGTGGTGTAGCCGTGGCCCAAAGCAGAGAGCATCTTGGCACGGGGCCACACGGGAATACCAAGCTCGCGAGCGCGCACGAGTTCAGGGTTGGACTCCGGAATAGCGGTGGAGACAACAACCACGTCGGGCTTGACCTCGTCGATCGTGGCGGCCTCATGGCCCACATGCACCTTCACACCAGCGCGGGTAAGCTGGCGGATATAACGTGACGTCTTAAGGTCGGAGCCGGTAACGGCATAACCGCGCTCGTGAAGAACGAGGGCGATGCCGCTCATGCCGGCGCCGCCGATACCGATAAAGTGGGCGCTCTTAAACTCGGGCGCTGAGGTTGCAGTCTGGGAATCAGCCATGTGCTCGTGTACTCCTTGCGTAAACACTGCCTGTAACCCGTTAACTGTACCGCACCTACCGCATCAGCGCGAGGGCGACCGACGATATCCCGTCTAACTAACGCAAACCCTCTACCGCATCCGCCAGAAGAGCGGCGGCCCTATCCTGAGCCAGACCACGCGCCGCCTGACGCATGGCATCGCGCGCCGCCGCGTCATCGACCAGGTGCAGCAGTTCATCGGCAAAGGCAGAACCGTCGATATCGGCATCGGCGCAGAGCACGCCGGCCCCAGCGTCGACCAGATAACGGGCATTGGTGGTTTGGTGGTCGGCCGTCGCATGCGGGTACGGCACGAGCACCGAAGGCACGGCGAGTGCAGCGATCTCGGCCACGCTCGATGCGCCCGAACGCGAGAGCACCAAATCGGCAGCAGCCAGCATATCGCCCATGTTGTCGATGTAAGGCTGGACGCGGTAACGCTTCGCCTCCTCGGGCGTCAGCGCCAAAGCGCGCTCGGTCTCCTCAAAGCCGTCGGCACCCGTCGAATGCAACACATAGAGGTTCTTGCGCGAAAGCAGCTCGTTTTTGAGCGAAGCCACACGCTCGTTGAGGTGCTGGGCGCCAAGTGAACCGCCAAAGACGAGCAGCAGCGTAGCGTCCTCGGGAACGCCAAGTGCCTTGCGGCCGCGAGCGCGATCGCCCTCGATCACCGAGCGACGTACGGGGTTGCCGGTCATGAGCACGTGGTCAGGGTCACCTTCGCGCTCAAAGACCGAACGCGCTGCCGGCACCGAGATGCACACGCGGGCGGCGTGGGAGTTCATCATCTTGTTGGCCAGGCCCGGAACAGAGTTCTGCTCATGCAGCAGATACGGAACGCCCGCGCCCTTGCACCACCCCAGCAGCGGAACCTCGACATAGGCACCAAAACCAATGGCGGCATCGGGCTTGCCGACCTTTGAGAAATGACTGGCGAGCGCACGCTTGGCTTTGTTGACACGCCACAGCGAGGTCAGCGCCGTCCAAGGACGGGAGCGGTCGAAGCCCGTGACCGTAATGGGCACAAAATCAAACCCAGCCTCGGGGACCAGACGACCCTCGAGCTTGCGCGACTGGCCCACGAACACAACGTGGTGGCCACGGTCACGCAGCTCTTCGGCCAAGGCGAGCGCGGGGTTGATGTGCCCGGCCGTGCCGCCGGCTGCAATAGCAACGGTCATTTTATCGGTCATGGTAGTCCCTTCGTACACGCGGTCCCTGGTCGTCGGTACGCAGACGCGCCGACGGGTCCGAGTTCAAATCGATTCGATTATATCCGCCGCCCGCGTTGCGAGGGCTGGGGCGCTGAGGACGACCTTGCGGCGCCGTTCGCTGACGCGGGCGGGCTGCCGGCTCGGTCGCAGAGCCATCCAGGACGGTAAAACCGTTACGCGAAGATCGCTCGCCGCGCACGTGGGGCACGCCGGCGGTACTCTCATCCATAACGGCAAAGCTCTCGCGGCGGCGGTCATACTCATCGCGGCGGGCGCTCTCGTACGAAACGCGCAGGATCAACCCGGCAAGCATGAGCGACACAATAATCGACGAACCGCCGTAGCTAATAAACGGCAACGGTTTGCCCGTCATGGGAAACACGTTGAGGATGCCCAGCGCGTTAATCAAAAACTGCACTGCGAGAATGACCGCGGAGCCAGACGCCATAAGCGCGCCCCGGCGATCGGTCGCCTGCTCGGCAATGCGAAACGCCGAGTAGATCAGCATCGCAAACACCAAGAAGAACAGCACGGTTCCGACAAAACCGACTTCCTCGCCAATGATGGCCAGGATGTAGTCATTGTGCGCCTCGGGCAGATACGAGTACTTCATGGTTGAGTTGCCGATGCCACGGCCGAACAGACCGCCCGAGGCAAAGGCCATAATGGCAAGCGTGGCCTGATAGCCGTCACCATACTCGTCGGCCCAAGGGTTCAAGGCAACCTGAATACGCACCATACGGTACGGCTCTGCGACAAGCGCAATCACGATCACGAGAATGCCGAAGATTAGCACGCCAATGATAAATCTGGGGTCGAGACCCGCAAACAACGCCATGCACATGAGGGTCAACAGAATGATCAGGACAGTACCGAAATCGGGCTGGATAAAGATCAGAAAGAGCGAAATGCCCAGGTAGATGCCCATCTTGCGAAGGAATTCGTTGATGTTGCCACCGGGCGAAAAGAAGCGATCAAGCATGATGGCCGAATACGCAATGGCAAATGGCTTTAAAAACTCGGAAGGCTGGAACTGAATACCGGCGATGTTAAGCCAGCGCGTGGCGCCACGGCTGCCGCTGCCCACCAAGAACACCAGAAACAGTAGCCCTATCATGCCTATGAGGAAGATCCTGAGCACATCCTCCCCAAACCAGCTGTCCGGCAAAACGCGCACGATGGCAATCAGCGCCAGAACACCGACCACGGCAAACGCGGCCTGTCGACCCAGAAAAAACGTCGCCGAGCCATTCTCGTGCAGCGCCTCGACCGAAGACGCCGAGTACACCATCAGCAGGCCAAAGCACACCAAGGTAAACAGGCAGGCCATGAATATCAAACGGGGGCGCATGATACGGGCGGGAACGCCGGCAATATAGCGTTCGCTAAACGTCTGCCCGCCGCGACCGGAACGCGGTGTGCTGCGCCGCGAGGAAGCACGGTCCGAGTCGGGCCTCCTCATACCTTGTCGGGGGCTCTCCTCTCTCACCGGCAACCCCTATTCCATTTGCGATTTCGCCGCAGCGGCAAGCTGGGCCACATAGTCCTTAAACACGCGGCCGCGCTCCTCATAGCCCGAGAACTCATCGAACGAAGAGCAGGCAGGAGAAAGTAAGATCACGTCGCCACGGCTCGACAGCGAACGGGCGACGTCCACGGCATCGCGCAGGTCATCCGCCTGGGCGATATCCACGTCACCATCGACATCGGCCTCGTCCATAGCGGCGGTAAAGCGCTCGCGCGCATCGCCAAAGCAAACGACCGAGCGCACGTTGTCCATAACGACGCGGGCAAAGTCCGCAAGCGGCGTACCCTTATCGTGGCCGCCGAGCAGCAAGATCACGTCGTCATCGGGAAATGCCGTCAGTGCCTTCTCGACCGCATCGGTGTTAGTCGCCTTGGAATCGTTGACGTAGCGCACGCCGTCAATCTCGCCACACGGCTCCACGCGGTGCTCGAGCGGCTGGAACGAGGCCAGACCGCGGCAGACACCGTCGACATCGGCACCGACTGCCAAGGCAGCCGTGGCAGCGCACAGGGCATTGATAACATTGTGATGGCCCGAGATCTTGAGCTCGGATGTAGCGATGAGCGGGGTCTCGACACCCTTCAGACGCACGATCATCTTGCCATCGCGCACAAAGGCGGCATCCTCGCCCTCAGGCTCGTCAAAGGCAACCTTGCAGATGCGACGACCCGGCGTGTAGATGTACTCATCGAACTCGTGAATGCCGGCGTCTTCGACGTCGACAACCACCAGATCGTCATCGACCATATTGTCAAACAGTTTGATCTTGGCAAGCGCATAGTTCTTATGACTCTTATGCCAGCCCAAGTGGTCGGGAGTGATGTTGAGCAGCACCGCCACGCGGGGGTGGAGCTCGGTTGTCGTAGCAATCTGATAGCTCGAGAGCTCAGCCACAAACCACTCGTTGTGGGCTCGACCGTCAATCTCGTTGACCGGCGGCTCGCCGATGTTGCCGACAGCAACGCTGGCCTCGCCGGCAGCCTTAAGCAGATAATCAGTCAGCGACGTGGTGGTCGTCTTGCCGTTGGTGCCCGTGATGGCAATCCAGTTATCGGGCGACAGGCGATAGGCAAACTCGGGCTCACCCATAATCTGGGCGGCATGCTCGCGCCCAGCCTTAAAGAAGCCCGAGAACTCCGAGATGCCCGGGCACGTCACGCATACGTCATAGGCGCCCTCGACCTGTTCGGTCCCATAGACAAACGACGCACCAGCAGCCTCGAGCGCACGCGTGGCGTCATTGGGCTCAGAGGTGCCACCGCCATACACGGTAACGGCACTTACGCGCTCGGGATGTGCCAGCGCCCAGCGGGCGACATCGAGACCGGATTTGCCCTGACCCAAAACGAGCAGGCTAAAGACATCAGCAAGAGACATGAAAGACCACTATCCCAACTGGAAGAACAGAGCAAGGCCAACGGCACCAAAGGCAGCAGCGATAATCCAAAAACGGATGACGACCTTGGTCTCGGCCCAGCCCTTCTTTTCGAAATGATGATGGATGGGCGCCATAAGGAAGACGCGCTTGTGCGTAAAGTGGAAGTAGACAACCTGAATCATGACCGACAGGGTCTCAACGATAAACAGGCCGCCGATGATAAGGGAGACGACCTCGGTGTTGGTCATGATGGACGTGCAGGCAAACGCGGCGCCCAGGGCAAGCGAGCCGGTATCGCCCATAAAGATGCTCGCCGGATAGCAGTTGAACCACAGAAAGCCCAAGCAGGCACCGGCACACGCGGTGCAGAAGATGGACAGGTTCACGTCTCCGTGCAAAAACGCCATGGCAGCCATGGCGAGCATGGCAATCATGGAGGTGCCGCCAGCAAGACCGTCAAGGCCATCGGTCAGGTTCACGGCATTAGAAAGACCGGCGATCATCAGCCAGCAAAAGACAATGTAGAGCCACGGGAACGAAAGGCCGCAGATGGTGGTCGAAAGAACACCGAGATCAATCGTCAGGCCGCCGGGAAAACGAATCTCGGGGGCGACGCCGCACCAGTTAACGGCAAGTACCGTAAAGGTGACACAGATAATGGTCAGGCCGATCATCTTGGCATGAGGCGTCAGACCGAGCGAGCGCCCATGCGTAACGGAGGTCAGGTCGTCGATCAGGCCCAGCACGCCGGTCGCCAGCGTGGCGAGCAGCACGAGCACGAGCTCGGTGGTGAGCTTGCCCATCAGCAGGCAGGTCAGCGAAATCGCAACAAGGATGATGACGCCGCCCATGGTCGGCGTACCCTGTTTAATCAAATGACGCTTGGGGCCGTCGGCTCGGACCTGTTGGCCGATACCCTCGACCTTCAGCAGCTTGATCCACCACGGCATGAGCAGCAGCGCAATGGCAGCGGCGATGCCAAGCCCCAAAAAAGCCTGATACGTTGGATACGAGGGATTGCCGAACATGGGCTAGCACACACCTTCCACAAAGCGGTCGAGCTCAACAAAGCGGGAACCCTTGACCAGTACAACATCATGTTTTTCAAGCGCGCCGCCCATGCGGTCGAGCACCTGCTGATAATCGGAGAACACCTGGATGCGGTCCTCGTCCATGCCCATCATGCGCGCGGCATCGGCCATAAGCTGGGCCAGCTCACCACCCACGCACGCCAGCATGTCGAGCTTCTTGGCGGCCGCATAGGCGCCCACGAGCTCATGCATGCGAGGAGCCTCATCGCCCATCTCGCCCATCTCGCCCAGGATCGCCATGCGAGACCCCGTGCACGAAAGCGAGCATAGTAGATCGAGGCCAGCAGCCATGGATTCGGCACTGGCGTTATAGGAATCGTCGATGACGCGGGCACCGCTCTTGGCGCGCTTGATCTCCTGGCGGTGACCGGTGATCGTGAGGCCCCTAAAGGCAGCATCGATCTGCTCGGGCGTCACGCCCAAGCGATAGGCAACCGCGGCGGCCTTAACGGCATTAGGAACGGACTGCACGCCGGGGATGGCAAGCATGGTATCGATCGTCTCACCCTGGCCAAAATCGAGCGTAAAGACCGGACGTCCCTCGTCATCAACACGAATGTCGCGGGCACGGACCTCATCATCGTCCGAGACGCCGGCCAGCATCACATCGATACCAGCAGGCTGGGCGAACGTATCGCGAATGAACGGCGTAAAGTCGTCCTCACCGCCCAAAACCAGCAGCGGCAAGAAGTCGCCGGCGGCGCACATACCCTGGACAATCTCGGCCTTAGCGCGGGCGATGTTCTCGCGGCTGCCCAAAATGCCGATGTGAGAGGTACCAATCTTGCTTACGATGGCAAGGTTGGGATTGGCGGACTGGGACAGACGCTCAATCTCGTGGAAATGGTTCATGCCCATCTCGAGCACCAGGACCTCGGTATCGGCCGGAGCGGAAAGCACCGTGAGCGGCATGCCGATCAGGTTATTGAAATTGCCCTTGGTGGCCCAGACACGATAGCGCTTGGCGAGTACAGCGGCGAGCACGTCCTTGGTCGTCGTCTTGCCGATGGAACCGGTAATGCCAACGACCAGGCAGCCAAGCTCCAGGCGATATACGTGCGCCAGGCGCAGCAAGAACTCCACGGGGTCGTCGGTCAGCAAGATGGCGCATCCCTTATCCTGCGCCAGCGAAACCAGCTCGGCATCGGGCTCGCGCGTCATCACGACGGCACCGGCACCCGACTCGATGGCACGGGAGGCAAAATCATTGCCGTCGACCTTTTCGCCGGGGAAGGCGACAAAGATCGTCCCCTCCTCGACCTGACGCGAGTCGATAACGCACCCGCGGCATACCCGGTCGACTTCTTCCGTCACGGTTCGGGCCCCCGTTGAGGCCGCGAGGTTGTTGACGGCGATCTCTATCATTGCAGCTCCCCTGTAAACCTAATAATGCTATCGGCGTATTGTATCCCAGTGCCATGCGCGCGTGGTGCAGGGCATGTGAACACCCTTCAGATCAAACGGCAGACCACGCTCAAGATTGTAACCCCCTACTTCGTCCGCGGGATTCCCAGCACGTCGAGCGCGTTGGCCATAATGGACTGGAATGGCACCGCGGCGGCATCCGAGCCGCTCGGCGTTCCATCGAGTGTGATATAGCACAGCACCTTGGGCGATTGTGCCGGCGCAAAGCCCATAAAGGACGACATGTAGTTCTCCTTGAGGTAACCGCCGTTCTCGTCAGCACGCTCGGCCGTACCGGTCTTGCCCGCCACGTCATAGCCATCGACCGCACCGCCAACGCCCGTGCCTTCGGACACGACCGTCTGCATGCACGATGTCACCTGGGCGGCAGCGTCCTCCGAAATCGCACGCTCGCCTTCGCCCCAGTCCTTCTCATCGCCCTTGCTGGACTTATAGAAGTGCGGCGTCATCATCACGCCGCCGTTCGCGATGCCGCCCACGGCACGTGCGACCTCAATCGGCGAGACGGACAGCGCCTGGCCAAAGCTCATCGAGCCCAGCGTGGCGCCGTCGTACTGGTCGCGCTCCTTGACGATGCCCAGACTCTCACCCGGAAAATCGACACCGGAGCTATGGCCGATACCCCACTTGTCCACATAAGTGGCAAAATCATCGGCACCGATCTTGCGTCCCACCAGGACAAAGCCCACATTGGACGAACGGCGCATCATCTCGCGCACGTCCATGGTCATGGTGTAGTCGCGCTTGTCGGCGTCGGTAACGGTGTCGTCGCCAACCTTGATGCTCGCCGGCACCTCAAACGACGTGCTCGAACGCACGGCGCCCAAGTCGAAGCCGGCACCGGCCACGAGCGTCTTAAAGACCGAGCCGGGCTCGTAGGCATCGGTAACCAGGCGCAAGTTCATGTCCTCGGTCTTGGCGTTCTCCAGATCGGTCTGGTCATATGTCGGATACGAGCATGCCGCCAGAATCTCGCCCGTCGTGGGATCGGTGACCAGGGCCGAGCCATTCTTGGCCTTGGTCTTTTCGACCGCCTCGGCCAGGGCGTCCTCGGCGGCACGCTGGATATTGACATCGAGCGTCGTCACGATGTCCACGCCGTCAACCGCCGCCACCTTTTTATAGGCGCCGCCCGCGATATAGCTACCGTCCCTCGCCCGCTCGCGCACCAGCGAACCGTTGGTTCCGGTCAAAAGCTTGTTGTACTGTTTTTCGAGGCCCGTCAGACCGTCGTTGTCCACGTTTACCACGCCAAGCACCTGCGATGCCAGGTTGCCGTAGGGGTACACGCGCTTCATGGCCTGCTCAAAGAGCACGCCTGGCAGGTTCCTCTTCTCCAGCGCCGCGACATCGTCCTCGTCCACCTGGCGTTTGATATACACCCAGGTGCCATCCGACTCAACGAGCTCGCGACAGGTCTTTTTATCGATTCCCGTAGCTTTGACCAGCGCTGACACCGTCTTGTCAACGTCCTCGATAAGCTGAGGATTCACGGCGATGTTGCGACATTCGACCGACGACGTCAGCACGTTGCCGTTACGGTCGTAGATGGTACCGCGCTTGGCATATAGCGTCTGCGCGAGCAAGCGACGTGCATCGGCGCGGTCGCGTAACTTATCGGCTTCCACGATTTGATAGTCGGCAAGGCGAAGGACGCCCAAACCCAAGCCAAACCCGATGAAGCCCATGACGGCTTTGCGACGGGGCAGCGGCGTGCCCGTGAGCCATTCGGTCGACGAGCTCTTGCGCGGTCTGGTGTTATGCATTTGAGGACCACTCGAGCCACGGAGACGCGACGCAGGGTCGTTGCCATAGGACGGCCTCGCGTTGTAAGATGGCCGACCCGTTCCTTGATAACCAGAACGTCCCCGCGATGAGGGACGTCCAGAACCGCGACCCCCGTCGGAGCCGCGGCGATAGTCATTTGTCATACTCAGCTACCGTCTT
The DNA here is from genome assembly GCA_900541795.1 of uncultured Collinsella sp. Classification (GTDB taxonomy): domain Bacteria; phylum Actinomycetota; class Coriobacteriia; order Coriobacteriales; family Coriobacteriaceae; genus Collinsella. Next base: position 13,685 of record UQLC01000021.1, read on the forward strand.
GTTACTGAGCGGTCGCGGTCGAGCTAGCGCCCGCGACTGCATCCTGCGAAAAATCAAGTGTAACGCTCTCGCTGGGCTCCACCATGCCATAAGCGCCCGCAAGGTCGCGAATGCGCGTGTCGGCACCATAGACCGAATGCATGACCTCCAGGTCGGAGCTCTCATCGGTCGCCTTCTCGAGCGTGTTGGTAAGCGCGGCGTTGCTGTTGAGCACCTGGGCCGTAACGCCGGCGAGCGCCACACGGGCGACACCGATCGTCATGAAGATGGCCGCAATGATGCAAAACGTTTTAAGAACGCTCATGAAAACCGGGCTTACCGCCTGGTTTGCCTGACGGCCCGCGCCGGTGTAGACATCAAAGCGCGGCATGCGCTGCTCGCGGGGAGCAACGGGAGCCTGCGGTGCCTCACGATAGGCGGGCATGGCGTTCATATCATAGGCGAGTGCTGCGTTTGAGGTGTTGTAGCCCATGATATGCCGCCTCCCATCCCGAGTACGTTGGTAGTGTGTTTAAGCTTCGTTTGTGGTACGAGCGGGAGGTCCAATATCGCGCGGTCGCGTCTACAGACGCTGCGCCACGCGGATCTTGGCTGATCTCGCCCGAGGGTTGCGCGCAACCTCATCGGGTTGGGCAACCAAGGGTTTGCGGGTGATGACCTTGAGTATCGGCACGTTGCCGCACACGCACACCGGAATCTCCGGCGGACACGTGCACCCCTGGCTCATCTCCTTAAAGTGGTTCTTTACGATACGGTCCTCGAGCGAGTGATACGAGATGACGCAGATGCGTCCACCCGGGTTGAGCCACCTTGTGGCGGCGTCAAGCCCTCGCTCGAGCACATCGAGTTCGTGATTGACCTCGATGCGAATGGCCTGGAAACTTTTCTTGGCTGGGTGTCCGCCATGCCGACGAGCGGCAGCGGGGATACCAGCCTTGATGATCTCGACAAACTGACCGGTGGTTTCGATCGGCTCATGCTCGCGGCGGCGCACGATCTCACGCGCGATCTGTGAGGCGAACTTCTCTTCGCCATAGACGCGTAGAATCCGGGCGAGGTCGTGTTCGTTATAGGTGTTGATGACCTCAGCTGCGTTTAAGGTGTTGTTACCCGGATCCATCCGCATGTCCAATGGGGCGTCCTCGTTGTACGAAAAGCCCCTGCCAGGGATATCGAGTTGCGGCGACGAAACGCCCAAGTCGAACAGGAAGCCATCGACCCCGGGCACCTCGGCCGAGCAAAGCAGCTCGTCCAAGTCGCCGAAGTTGCCCTTCAGCAGCTGGTGCGGTACGCCGGGAACCTCGCGGTCCAGACGGGCGCCAGCGGCCTCGAGGGCCATGTCGTCCTGATCGACGCCGAGCAAAAGGCCGGTCTCCCCCACCTGCGCGGCCATCTTTACCGAATGGCCGGCACCGCCAAGGGTGCAGTCGCAGACGACGGAACCGCTCTTTAGCTGCAGCGACTCAAGCACTTCGCCGAGCATGACAGGTTCATGCCGATATTCTTGTGTCAAGATCCCACGCTCCATCCGTTACTCGTGCCTTGCCCTTACGAGAAGAAGAGGTCCAGCAGGGCCTCGTCATCATCGTCCTCATCGGCCGTAGCGCGGTCCCAAACCTCAAGGTGGTCGTAGTTGCCCACAACCGTGACCTCGCGGTCGAGGTTCGCCTGCTTGCGGAGAGACTCAGAAAGACCGATACGACCTGCGCTGTCCACATCCATCGACGTGGTGCGCTTGTTGATCGCCCTCATAAGCTTCTGGTCGTTGATGTCACGCGGGTTAAAACCCTCGTGGCCCTCACGACCCGCGAAGAGTCCTTCGACCCACTTATCGAAGGCCTCGGCAGAGAACACGTACAGAGCATCGACATCCAGGGCTTTGAACACGCGAACGTGCTCTCCAAGCTCCTCACGAAGGGGTGCAGGCAGGGATAGACGACCTTTTGCATCGAGATTGCGCTCGTATGCACCCGTCATTCCCATGTGCGCCCTCCCCTCGGTTACTCAGATGGCACGTACGCGGGGAACCACCCCGCCTGTCGACGTCATCAATAATATGGGGAACCGCCCCATTTTTCAACACCTTTCCCCACCCCTTCCCCCACCCCACCCCACCACTCCACCCCCAATATGTTGTAAAACACCCCCGAGCATATGTTCGAAAACACAATATGTTGTGTTTACAGCAAAGGCGGGATGCCACCTGTAGAACCACGCCCGCGAACCTCAACCTTCAAGTTGACCTTGAGGCGATTTTTACGTCCCTTTACACGTCGTTCACATCGCCCCCAAACTCCCCCACCCACGGCACACACGGCCCACCACCGCGTCGGTGTCTGGCGAAAAATGGGGCGGGCCCCAGATTGCCCATGCGCGCAAAAGTGCGTCTCGGCAATCTGGGGCCCGTCCCCTTTAATATTTATAAATATGCAGGTCAGCGAGGTGCTAGCGATGTGCCAACGGATGCGCCGCCAGATAGACCTCGGTCAGTTGCGTGCGGTCGACATGCGTGTAGACCTGCGTGGTCGAAATATCGGCATGGCCCAAAATCTCCTGCAGCACACGCAGGTCGGCACCGCCCGCGAGCATGTGGGTGGCAAAGGAGTGGCGCAAGGTATGGGGATGGAGCCCCACCAGCCCCACCTGGCGCCCATACCGCTCGCATATCGCATGCACGGCCTGACGCGACAGGCGACGTCCGTTCTTATTTAAAAAGACCGCCGAGGTCTCCGTCCCGTGAGCATGGGCGGCCAGGAGCGTGCGCCCGTCACCTAGATAGTGTGTCAGGGCACGCGCCGCGCTTCCCACCAACGGGGCCAGACGCTCCTTGGAGCCCTTACCGCGCACCAGGACAAACCCGTCATCGATATGGATATCGCCCACATCGAGCCCAACCAGTTCACTCACGCGCAAGCCGCAACCGTAAAGCACTTCCAAGATGGCGTGATCGCGCAGTCCCATCTCGCCCTCGGGAAAGTCTTGATCCAGCAGTGCCGAGACGTCCTCCACCGAAAGGTATTCCGGCAGGCGATCTGCCTTTTTGGGCAGGCGCAACGCCGCCGTCGGGTTTTGGGCCACGGCCCCATCGCGCACCAAAAAGGCATGCAGGCCCTTCACGGCAGCAAGCGCGCGCTCCACCGAGGCGTCGGAATAGCCTCCGTCGCGGCGATCGGCAACAAAGCCCTCCACGACCTGACGGGTCACCTCTTCAAAAGACGCAATGTCAGCCCGCTCCAGATAGGCGCAGTACGTCGTCAGGTCACGACGGTAGGCCGCAATCGTGTTGCGCGCCAAACCCCGCTCGACCGCGAGGTAATCGAGATACTCCCCCGCCACCACAGCGAGCGACGAGGGAGTAGCTTCAGTATGTTCCTTATTCTCCGGCACCCTTAGTCCGTAGCGAGGTTCTTGGGCGTCACCTGCAGACGGTCGACACCCTCGTGCTGGCCGATCGAAGCGCGCACGAACTCGCGGAACAGCGGCTGCGGGTTGGTCGGGCGGCTCTTGAACTCGGGATGAGCCTGGGTTGCCACATACCACGGATGTACGTCGCGCGGCAGCTCGACCATCTCGACCAGACGCTCGTCGGGCGAAAGACCCGAGATTACCAGACCGGCGTCCTCGAGCTGATCGCGGAAGGCGTTGTTGAACTCAAAACGGTGACGGTGACGCTCGTAGACGAGCTCCTCGCCGTATGCCTCGCGCGCGAGGGTATCGGCGGCGAGCTTGCACGGATAGGCGCCCAGGCGCATGGTGCCGCCCTTCTCGGTCACGTCCTCCTGCGAGCTCATCAGGTCGATGACACTATACGGGCCATCCGGATCGAACTCGGAAGAGCTGGCGCCGGCAAGGCCGACCACGTTGCGGGCGAACTCGCACACGGCTACCTGCATACCCAGGCAAATGCCCAGATACGGAATCTTGTGCTCGCGGGCGAACTCGGCCGCGAGGATCTTGCCCTCCAGGGCGCGCTTGCCAAAGCCGCCAGGGACCAAGATGCCCGAGGCGTCACCCAGGACCTCGGAGACATTCTGCTCGTCGAGGCTCTCGCCATCGACCAGCTGCACGTCAACGTGGCGATCGTAGAACACACCAGCGTGGTGCAGGGCCTCGATAACCGACAGGTAGGCATCGGGCAGCTGCGTATACTTGCCCACGACGGCGATCTTCACCTTGTCGGCGTGCTGGTTGGCATGGTTCTGCTTGCGTAGGAACTCGTTCCACTGACTCATGTCGCGCTCACGCGGGTCCAGACCCAGACGCTCGCAAATGCGCAGGTCAAAGTCCTGCTCGGCAAGCAACTGCGGAACATCGTAGATGCTCGCGCAGTCCTCGTTGGTAAAGACACAGTCGGTGTCGACGTCGCAGAAGCTTGCGATCTTGCCGCGGATGGCATCGTCGATATGGTGGTCGGAGCGCAGAACGATAATATCGGGCTGGATACCAAAGCTGCGGAGCTCCTTAACGGAGTGCTGCGTCGGCTTGGTCTTGACCTCGTGGGCGGCGGCGATATAGGGAACGAGCGACACGTGGATGTAGCAGACGTTCTCGGGGCCGGCCTCCTTGCGATACTGGCGAATGGCCTCGACAAACGGCTGCGACTCAATGTCGCCGATAGTGCCGCCCAGCTCAGTGATGACCACGTCGGAGCCGGTCTGCTCCTCAATACGACGGAACTTTTCCTTAATGGCGTTCGTGACGTGCGGAATCACCTGTACGGTGCCGCCCAAAAAGTCACCGCGACGTTCACGGGCGATCAGGCTCTTATAGATGGCACCAGTCGTAAAGTTGGAATCGCGGGTTAGGTTCTCGTCAATAAAGCGCTCGTAGTGGCCCAGGTCCAGATCGGACTCGTAGCCGTCCTCGGTCACAAAGACCTCGCCATGCTGGAACGGGCTCATGGTGCCGGGGTCGACGTTCAGATACGGGTCGGCCTTTTGCATCGTTACCTTGTACCCGCGCGACTTGAGCAGACGGCCCAGCGAGGCCGCGGTAATACCCTTGCCCAGAGACGAAACCACGCCGCCGGTCACGAACACATGCTTGGTCATATTGAGTTACCTGCGCTTCCCGTAGAAGTTGTCCATACACATCTTACGGGTCTTCATTGTAATACTCGCGACGCGCGCCGCACGCATTTTTTCTTACGCGCAATCGCATTTCTCCATCTCGAAACAAAACGCCGCCCGGTTTCCCAGGCGACGTCGCTGTGGCAAGGGTTACATGCTGCTATCGATCAGCAACCTCGTCCTCAAGCATTTCTTGAACGAGCATGCCGGTACGGACGCCCTCAAGATACCACTCGCCACGTTCGGTGAGGCAAATGCCATTTGCAAGCTGACCGCCGTCGTCGCTATAACGCGAGACGACATCAATCATGCCTTCGGAATCCAAGCGATCGATTGCGGCGCGGACACGATACGGCGAAACCCCCACGCGCTCGGCAAGCGTTTTGCGCGAGAAACCATACGGCCCGCCATTGTCTTCGGTTTGCTGGTCGATCTCCATCAACACCAGCACCTCGACACGCTTCATATCGTTGACACTCGCACGACCCTTGCCCGCCATAGCAGCCTCCTCAAACCGAGCACGAGCATCTAACGCGCCGTGCGCGACCGACACACCTCACGATGGCAGGTAATATCCATCATGCGGCATCCCGCTAAGGATGAAACAGTTACGGTTATTGTATACCGCTCAAATTGTTTCTAGGCAGGTAAACAGCTATTTTTCGCCGAAATAGGCGCTTTATTGATCAAAAAGCCGTACCGGGCGCTAACCCGATACGGCCAAAATGCAATGCAATTACCGCGGTGCTTCAAACTTAGCGATGGAAGAAACCGCGGCGCTCAAACTTGGGCTCGCAGCACACGTTGATACCCAGTTTGCGCAGTACCGTCTCGTCCGTCGGCGAGATGATCACGCTAAAGAAGGCATCGCAACCGCGCAGCTGCTCCAGGCCCGAAAGGACGCGAGCGGCCGTCTCACTCGTGGCCGAGGTGATCGACAGCGCCATAAGCGTCTCGTCGGTGTGGAGGCGCGGGTTTTTGCTTCCCAGGAAATGCGTCTTGAGCTTGCTGATGGGCTCGATCGCCTCATCGCTAATGACCTCGAGCTCAAGGTCGACGCCCGAGACATGCTTGAGGGCGTTCATAATGAGCGAACTTGCGGCGCCCAGGCGCGTGGAGGTCTTACCGGTCACCACGGAGCCATCGGGCATGACCATGGCACCCACGGGACCACCCGTCAGCTGCTCCCTGGTGAGGGCCGCCGAGCGCGCCGGTGAGTAGTTCTTATCGATGCCGGCTTTCTTCATAATAATCTTGAGACGGTCGACTTGCTCATCGCCCACGCCGGTACGGCGCACATTTTCGACCGCGGTAAAGTAGCGGCGGACGATCTCCATCTTGGAAGCGTCGCGGCAGGCATCGTCATCGGTGATGGCAAAGCCGACCATATTGACGCCCATGTCCGTAGGGCTCTGGTAGGGGCTCTTGCCCAAGATCTTTTCCATCAGGGCACGGACTACCGGGAAGGCCTCGACGTCGCGGTTGTAGTTGACCGTGGTCTTGTTGTAGGCCTCAAGGTGGAACGAATCGATGATATTGGCGTCGTCGAGGTCAGCCGTGGCGGCCTCGTAGGCAATATTGACCGGATGCGTCAGAGGAAGATTCCAGACCGGGAAGGTCTCGAACTTGGCATAGCCGGCGGCGGTACCGTGCTTATGCTCGTGATACAGCTGCGAGAGGCAAGTGGCGAGCTTGCCCGAGCCGGGGCCGGGTGCCGTCACGACAACGAGTGGACGCGTGGTCTCGACAAACTCGTTCTTGCCGTAGCCTTCGTCAGAAACGATCAGATCGACATCGTGCGGATACCCCTCGATGGGATAGTGCAGCTTGGCGGGAATGCCGAGCGCGTTCAGGCGATTGCGGAACACATCGGCGGCGGGCTGGCCGGCGTACTGGGTGATGACCACGGCCGCGACGGCAAAGCCGTTGCCGCGGAACAGGTCAACCAGGCGCAGCACATCCTCGTCATAGGTAATGCCAAGGTCACCACGAGCCTTGTTTTTCTCGATGTGGTTCGCGTTGATCGCGATGATAACCTCGACATCGTCGGCGATGCTCTTGAGCATGCGGAACTTGCTGTCCGGTTCAAAACCCGGCAGCACGCGGCTCGCATGATAGTCATCGAACAGCTTACCGCCAAACTCCAAATAGAGCTTGCCACCAAACTGCGAGATGCGCTCCTTAATGTGAGCAGCCTGCAGCTCGATATACTTCGCGTTGTCGAAACCCTGGCGCATATATGGCTCCCGTCCCGTTTCCATTTAATGTTCTAGGCGATTATAACGGAGCAGACCCTCCCCAACGCCCAAGCAATCAACTGGCACCAACCAAACACGCCCACCACAACCACCGGGGACCCGGGGCAGCTCATTTGGGATGGAAACAAGTCGCCCAGCACCAACATCGGCAACATCGCAGGTGGAGCAAAAGTCAGCGAAAGCCCGCCAGAGCGAGCAAGGTGACGTGAAAGAGGAGGGCATAGGCCTTTTGGCCATGCCCGACGATTGAACGTCAGATTGCCGCTCTGGCGGGCTTGCAGCGTCGAGTGGTTCCGGCGTTTGGTAAAACGCCGGAACACAAGAGCGCCCCCTCCCGCGCACGGAACGGAAGGGGGCTAAAGGTAGGAGTCTACCGGTGGGTTTACCCCGCCGGACAGACGATGACCAGGTGATCCTCTACAGGATCGTCAAGGTTTCCGTGGGGTACCCGTTGGGTACTTAGATCAACACGCAGGCGACGGTCAGGATGATGGCGCAGACGACGGAGAGCGCGACGATGAGCTTAAGGGCAAACTTGAGCCAGGTCGTCCACTCGATCTTGGCCAGGGCGAGACCGCCCATGATGGCGCCGGAGGTCGGGGTGAATAGGTTCACGACACCGATGGCGGCGGAGAAGATCATGACCATGACCTCAGGCGAGAAGCCGAGCTTAACAGCCAGCGGTCCCATGATGGGCATGGAGACGGTGGCCATACCGGAGGTCGAGGGGATCAGGAAGGACAGGCCGAAGTAGACCAGGAAGCTCATGGGAGCGAAGATCACGCCGGACAGGCCAGCCAGGGCATTGGCGGCAGCGTCGAGGACGAAGACATCGAGGCCGGTGTTAGCCATGAGGACGGAGATACCACGGGCGAGGGCGATGACGAGAACAACGGACATCATGTCGGCAGCGCCGGTGATGAAGGTGTTAACGATCTGCTTCTCGGACAGGCCACCGATGATACCGATCAGGACGGCCATGAGGAAGAACCAGGTGGAAGCCTCGTCGAAGTACCACTGGCCAATGGGCAGGCCGGTGATCAGGGCAGACCAGCCCTGGACGACGGCGTTACCGTCGGCGTCGTAGACAGCGCCAGCGTCGAAGAAGTTGGCGACGCCCTCGTTGAGGTCGGCCAGCGGAATGAAGCCGACGATCATGACGACGAAGGTGAAGGCGAAGGCGATCAGAACACCCTTCTGACGACCGGTGAGCTTGACCTCCTTGTGGACCTCGGAAGCAGCCTTGCCGTGAGCCTCTTCGGCGTCCTTGAGCTCCTGCATCGACAGGATGGTGGAACCCTTGTCAGCCTTGACCTTCTTGGCATAGTTCATCACGAAGAAGATGGACATAGCGGTAGTGACAATCCACAGGACGGCACCGAGGCCGATGATGATGGACTGGTTGACCTCAATGCCAACGCCGGTCAGAGCGTCGACGGCAGCGCCGACGGCGAACGGGTTAACCGTGGAGCCCAGGCAGCCGCAGCCAGCGCCGAGCAGGACGGTAGCGGCACCGACCATGGGGTCGAAGCCAGCAGCCATCATGGTAGCGGCGAGCAGGGCGTAGAAGGGAACGGTCTCCTCGCACATACCATAGGTGGTACCACCGAGGGAGAAGATGAGCATCAGCACGGGAATGAGCATAATCTCGTTGCCCTTAAGCTTCTGCACCAGAACGGCGATGCCGTTGTCCAGGGCGCCGGTCTCGGTCATCATACCGAGGAAGCCGCCCAGGATCATAACGAAGAGGCAGACGGGCAGAGCGTCAGCGAAGCCCTTAATCGGGGCGGTGCAGAAATCGCTCAGACGGGCGGCAGTAACCGCGCCGCCGGACGTGCCGGAGACGATAACGGTAATCACTGCGACAATTGCCAGCAGAGCAAGAAGAATGGTGAACGATGAAGGCATACCGCGCTTTTTCTTAGCGGTCTCAGTCATAGTTCTCATCCCCCCTTCATAAATCATTTACTAATCTCGCCAGAAGCGGCTCTTCCGTGCCGTGCCTGCCGCTTGATGCGAGATTATTACCAGATAAAACCGCTCGGGGTGTGCAGCAATACACCCCGAGCGAGATGCTAGATGCTCTTACTTGAGCGTGGCGTACATGACAGCCTTGATGGTGTGCATGCGGTTCTCGGCCTCGTCGAAGACCTTGGAAGCGGGGCTCTCGAAGACCTCGTCGGTGACCTCCTGCTCGGTGATGCCGAACTGCTCGCACTTCTCGGCGCCAATGGTGGTGTTGGTGTCGTGGAAGCTGGGCAGGCAGTGCAGGAAGATGGCACCCGGGTTGGCCATAGCCATGACCTCGGAGGTGACACGATACGGGGTGAGCTGAGCGATGCGCTCGGCCCAGACCTCGTCGGGCTCGCCCATGGAGACCCACACGTCGGTGTAGATAACGTCGGCACCGGTGACGCCGTCCTTGACGTCGGTGGTCAGCTTGATGGTGCAGCCGTTAGCCTCGGCGATGGGCTTGCAGGCCTCGATGACGTCGTCAGCGGGCATGCACTCCTCGGGACCGCAGGCCACGAAGTTCATGCCGAGCTTGGAGCAGACGACCATGAGGGAGCGAGCGACATTGTTCTTGCAGTCGCCCATGAAGACGAGGGTCTTGCCCTTGATGTCGTAGTTGAAGTTCTCCTGGACGGTCAGGATGTCGGCGAGCATCTGGGTGGGGTGCCACTCTGTGGTCAGGCCGTTCCACACGGGCACGCCGGACTTAGCAGCGAGCTCCTCGACGTCGTCCTGGGCAAAGCCACGGAACTCGATGCCGTCATACATGCGGCCGAGAACGCGGGCAGTGTCCTCGATGGACTCCTTCTTGCCCATCTGCGACGAACCCGGATCGAGGTAGGTGACGCCCATGCCCAGATCCATGCCGCCGACCTCGAAGGCGCAGCGGGTACGAGTAGAGGTCTTCTGGAAGAGCAGAACGATGTTCTTGCCCTCGAGATAGCGGTGCGGAACGCCAGCGCGCTTCATATCCTTGAAGTTCTTGGAGAGCTTGAGCAGGTACTCGATCTCCTCGGTGGTGAGGTCGAGAAGCTTGAGGAAGCTACGGCCGGAAAGGTTAACACCCATGGTTTGATTCCTTTCGAAGAAATGAATTACGTAAGTATTAGTGGTGCCCGTTTAACGGGCGAAGCCGGTGCGGTTGTAGGGGGACCGCACCGGAAACGGAAAGACTTAGAGGTCCTCGCGCCAGAAGGGCATGCTCATGCAGCGCGGGCCGCCGCGGCCGCGGGAGAGCTCGGCGGAGGGCACGACGAGAAGGTCCAGGCCCTCCTTGTACAGCACGTCGTTGGTGACGGTGTTGCGGGCGTAGACGCAGATCTTGCCGGGCTCGACGCACAGGGTGTTGGAGCCGTCGTTCCACTGCTCGCGGGAGGCCGCGATCGGGTCGCCGCCGCCGCAGGGGATCAGCTTGACCTGGTCGACGCCGGTGGCGTCCTCCAGGACGTGCTCGAGGGTGTCCTCGATCAGGCGGATGTTCACGTCGCCCGGGTTCTTGCCGGCGGTCAGCTCGTAGACGCGCAGGGTGCCCATGATGGCGGGGTGGATCGTGAACTTATCGACGTCGATCTGGGTGAAGACCGTGTCGAGGTGCATGAAGGCGCGCGAGACCGGGATGTCGAAGGCCAGGATGCGCTCGACCTTGGAGTCGGAGTTCCAGAAGATGTTCTGGGCCATGACGTCGATCGCGGCGGCCTGGGTGCGCTGGGAGATGCCGACGGCGAGGGTCTTCTCGTTGATGTTCAGCACGTCGCCGCCCTCGGTGTGGAACTGGCAGTCGCGGCGGAAGTACAGCGAGACGTCCTTGTAGTCGGGGTGGTACTTGAAGACGTACTTGCCGTACAGGGTCTCGCGGTTGCGGGTGACCGAGTACATGCGGTTGAGGTTGACGCCCTCGCCGACGACCGCGAACGGGTCGCGGGTGAAGTAGAGGTTGGGCATCGGGTCGATGATCAGGTCGGACTCGGACTCGGAGTTGACCAGGGAGTCGAGGGTCGTGGACGCCGTGAGGGGCATGTCGATCTCGGACTTGGTCATGCCGGCCATGGTCTTCTTGACGAACTCGAGGTTGTCCTCGATGGAGTCCAGCTTCTCGCGGACGATCTGCGGCATGTGCTGGCCGCGGATGCCGGCCTCGGCGATGTACTGGTCGGTGAACTCGGCGCGGGCGCCGGGGACCTGGTCGAACACCTCGGCGACGAGGTTCTCGAGATAGAGGACCTCCACGCCCTGGTCCCTCAGGATCTGGGCGAAGGTGTCGTGCTCCTGCTGCGCGACCTCCAGGAACGGGACGTCGTCGAACAGGAGTCGCTCGAGCTCGTCGGGCGGCAGGTTGAGGAGCTCGTCGCCGGGACGGTGCAGGCAGACCTTCCTGAGCTTGCCGATCTCGGAAGGCACGTGCAGACCTTTCGTCATGGCCTCCTACCTTTCTTTCGGGCCCTTGTCAGGGCCGATTCGTTAGCGCCCCTCCGTGTGAGGCGTTATTGCTGACGACATATTTATATCCAAAATCAGCTCATACTTCCACCTTGCCCCCGAACGGTTTTTTATAGGGGGTGAACGGCATACACATATACTTCACGCATGGCACACTTCATCTTAATAAAGCGTATTTACGTGCTTAAACGCGTTTTAATCCTAAAATCAAATGGAACTAAACTTTGTTAAACCATCCTCAAATTGCATATTTCCAATAAAGCTATGAATAGAATTAGCGGTTCACACCGCGTCTCAACCATTTTCATTTTTATTCAGAAAAAAGTTTGTCCTATTCATTTCTGATAAATAAATTACCGTTTACCAGACGCTTGATACCGTTCACCGGAAACTCAGTATAAGGCCCAGCGGATACCGCCTCGCTTTACGGCCCCATTTGTAACAACTTGACTTCTCGGTATAGAAAAACGGACCCGCTTCCCCTAGGGAAACGGGTCCGTTTTCGATTATCTTCGGCTAATTTGGATAAGGCCCCCGAAGACCATCGGAATCCTAGCGATCGAACTCCGCCAGTGCCTCGCCCAAAAGCCTCAGGCCCTCGCGCAGAACGTCCTCGCTCGCGCAGTAGCCCAGGCGTGCGCCGCAGGGAAGCTCAAAACGGCTACCGGGGACCAGCAGCACTCCCCTCTCGGACAGCAGGCGCCTGCAGAACTCCTCGTCATCCTCGGGAATATCCAGCTGGATAAACGAGGTGGACACGCCCTGCGGGGCCGTCCAGGAAACGCGATGCTGCGTATCGATCCAAGCCTGCGCGATATCGCGGTTGCCAAACACGATCTTGCGATTGCGCTCGAGAATCTTATCCTTGTGCTCAAGCACATAGGTCGCCAGAGCATCGTTGAACACGCCGCCGCAGATCATGGTGTAATCGCGATAGGTACGGATGCGGTTGGACACCTCTTCGTCGGCCACGACCCAGCCCACGCGGGCCGCAGGCGTCGAATAGGTCTTCGACAACGAGTTGGTGACAATGGCCCTCTCGTACACGTCGACCATCGACATAAAGGACTCAGTGTTTTCGAGCGGCAGATACACCTCGTCGCACAGCACGTAGGCGCCCACCGAACGGGCGATCTCGGCAATCTGGCCGAGCATATCGGTATCGAGCACCGTACCGATGGGGTTCGATGCGTTGTTTATGCAGATAAGCTTGGTGTTGGGGCGCACCAAGCGCTTGAGTTCCTCGATATCGGGCTTCCAGCCGAGTTCCTCGCAAAGCTCCCAATACTCGACCTCGGCGCCCAGCGTGCGCGGAATCTCGTAGAGCGGCGCGTAGGTGGGCCACTCGGCGATAACGTGGTCGCCGGGCTCGACCACGGCCATGATGGCGTTGAGGTTCGCACCTGTGCAGCCATTGGTCTGCAGAATGTGGTCGGGATTGACCTCCCGACGATACAGCTTGGCAACCACGGCCTTAAACTCCGGCGAGCCCTCGATCCAGCCGTAGTTCATCTTCTCGCGGTCCAAGCGCTCGTAGAACGTGGCGCCGTCCTGCTCATCGAGCGCGCGCAGCTCGCCCATGGTGAGCGACGAGATCGTCGACTGGGCGATGTCCCACGTGGCACTTTTCTCCCAAACGTTGAGCCATTCCTCAACGCCAATCGTCTTGATGTCCATGGCCAAGCTCCTTACAAAAGCAGTCATCCAATCGTGTTGACGTCCCTCATACAAGATTGGGGCGGTGCGAAAACCCGCACCGCCCCAATGGGAGACATCTAATGGCAGCTAGATGTATGTATTATGACCTGTACGGGTCCTGAAAGACCTTAGAGGTCCTCGCGCCAGAAGGGCATGCTCATGCAGCGCGGGCCGCCGCGGCCGCGGGAGAGCTCGGCGGAGGGCACGACGAGAAGGTCCAGGCCCTCCTTGTACAGCACGTCGTTGGTGACGGTGTTGCGGGCGTAGACGCAGATCTTGCCGGGCTCGACGCACAGGGTGTTGGAGCCGTCGTTCCACTGCTCGCGGGAGGCCGCGATCGGGTCGCCGCCGCCGCAGGGGATCAGCTTGACCTGGTCGACGCCGGTGGCGTCCTCCAGGACGTGCTCGAGGGTGTCCTCGATCAGGCGGATGTTCACGTCGCCCGGGTTCTTGCCGGCGGTCAGCTCGTAGACGCGCAGGGTGCCCATGATGGCGGGGTGGATCGTGAACTTATCGACGTCGATCTGGGTGAAGACCGTGTCGAGGTGCATGAAGGCGCGCGAGACCGGGATGTCGAAGGCCAGGATGCGCTCGACCTTGGAGTCGGAGTTCCAGAAGATGTTCTGGGCCATGACGTCGATCGCGGCGGCCTGGGTGCGCTGGGAGATGCCGACGGCGAGGGTCTTCTCGTTGATGTTCAGCACGTCGCCGCCCTCGGTGTGGAACTGGCAGTCGCGGCGGAAGTACAGCGAGACGTCCTTGTAGTCGGGGTGGTACTTGAAGACGTACTTGCCGTACAGGGTCTCGCGGTTGCGGGTGACCGAGTACATGCGGTTGAGGTTGACGCCCTCGCCGACGACCGCGAACGGGTCGCGGGTGAAGTAGAGGTTGGGCATCGGGTCGATGATCAGGTCGGACTCGGACTCGGAGTTGACCAGGGAGTCGAGGGTCGTGGACGCCGTGAGGGGCATGTCGATCTCGGACTTGGTCATGCCGGCCATGGTCTTCTTGACGAACTCGAGGTTGTCCTCGATGGAGTCCAGCTTCTCGCGGACGATCTGCGGCATGTGCTGGCCGCGGATGCCGGCCTCGGCGATGTACTGGTCGGTGAACTCGGCGCGGGCGCCGGGGACCTGGTCGAACACCTCGGCGACGAGGTTCTCGAGATAGAGGACCTCCACGCCCTGGTCCCTCAGGATCTGGGCGAAGGTGTCGTGCTCCTGCTGCGCGACCTCCAGGAACGGGACGTCGTCGAACAGGAGTCGCTCGAGCTCGTCGGGCGGCAGGTTGAGGAGCTCGTCGCCGGGACGGTGCAGGCAGACCTTCCTGAGCTTGCCGATCTCGGAAGGCACGTGCAGACCTTTCGTCATGGCCTCCTACCTTTCTTTCGGGCCTTACTGGCCGAATGTATCAGCGCCCCTCCGTATGGGACGCTGCTTGCTGACAGCTCTAGTTATATCCAAAAACCACCTGCAATTCCACCTCGCCCCCGAACGGTCAGCAAAGTGCGATGAACGGTATATCTCATATGATTCCCCCATGATGCACTTCGGTTCTCTAAAGCAGGTTTTCAAAGGTAAATGTTCTTTTTTCTAAGGAATTAAGCTAGATTGCACAAATATTTTCATGTTTAGGAATTGCATAGCTAAAACGGTTTTCTGCATATATATGTCGTTTGTTCATGATTCAATTTGGATTCGATTATATTCAGCTCGCAATCATTCTTATTCATACATCCTCACCAATTGAGTATGGATATAGATTGTTTCTAAACGAGTTGGGCAGTTAGTTGCATGCCTTGGCAGCGTAAGAAGTAGGTAAAGATACCGTTCACGCAATACGTCCGTGCCACAGGTCGACTAAATTGAGACAATAGTGAATAGTGTTAGGCTACCGTCCCCTGTGGGGACTGAACGGACAGATGCATATGCCGAGCAAAATCGAAAAGAAGCAAGCCGCCGCAAAGCTGCGCAAACCGCCGCGCGACTTCTCATACACGCAAAACCGAGAGCTCAGCTGGCTACGCTTTGACAACCGCGTGCTCGACGAAGCCTTCGACGAAACCGTTCCGTTATTCGAGCGACTAAAGTTCGTCTCGATCTTCGAGTCCAACCTCGATGAGTTCCTCATGGTGCGCGTGGGCGGCCTGTCCGATCTGGCGGAGCTCAAAAAACAACCTGTCGACAACAAGAGCAATATGACCGCCTCCGAACAGGTCGATGCTGTCATGGCCGAAATGCCCGGGCTCCTTACCCGTTGGGAGTCCATCTTTAAGAGCATCGAGGGCAAGCTCGACACCTTGGGCGTTCACCGCGCCCACATCGATTCGCTTACGCCCGAGGAGCGTACCTTTGTAACCCGCTACTTCCAGGCCTACGTGTCGCCGGTCATCTCGCCGCTGGTCATCGATCCTCGCCACCCCTTCCCCAACCTGCGCAACGGCGCGCTCTATCTGGCCTGTGGTCTGGACGGCGCCACCGACGAGGAGAGCCTACTGGGCCTTATCGAGATTCCCGCCTCGATGAACCGCGTGGTCGAGATCCCCTCGCCCACCGGCACCTACTCCTACATCTTGCTCGAGGACGTCATCCTCGCCTGCCTGGACAGCTGCTTTGGCTCCTATAAGCCGCTGGATCGTGCGCTGATCCGCGTCACCCGCAACGCCGACATCGATCCGGACGGCGAGGGCGTCGAAGAGGAAGAGGACTACCGCCAGCACATGAAGCGCATTCTCAAGAAGCGCCTGCGCCTGCAGCCGGTAGTGCTCGCGGTCTCGGGGTCGCTCGAGAAGGCGACGCTCAAGACTATCCGCAAGGCGCTCGAGCTTTCGCGCCGCTCTGTCTTTACCTGCGATATCCCGCTCAACCTGGGCTACGTCTTTGGCATTGAGGGCAAGATTCCCGAGCACCTGCGCAACGAGCTCCTCTTTACGCCGTTTAAGCCACAGCCCAACCCCACCATCGACATGACCCGCTCCATCCGCGAGCAGGTGCTGCAGCACGACAAGCTGCTCTTCTACCCTTACGAGGCCATGAATCCGTTCCTGGATCTGGTACACGAGGCAGCCTACGATCCCGAGTGCATCTCGTTGCGCATCACGCTCTACCGCGTGGCCAAGCAGAGCCGCCTATGCGAGTCGCTGATCGATGCCGCCGAGAACGGCAAAGAGGTCACGGTGCTCATGGAGCTCCGCGCCCGCTTTGACGAGCAGAACAACATCGAGTGGGCCGAGCGTCTGGAAGAGGCAGGCTGCACCGTCATCTACGGCTCCGAAGGCTTTAAGTGCCACTCCAAGATCTGCCAGCTCACCTATCGCGAGGGCATGGCGCTCACCCGCCTCACGCTTTTGGGCACCGGCAACTTTAACGAGAAGACGGCCAAACTCTACAGCGACTTTATGCTCATGACAGCCCATCCCGGCATCGGTGAAGACGCCAACCTGTTCTTCCGCAATCTGTCGCTGGGCAACCTGCGCGGCGACTACCGCTTCCTGGGTGTGGCGCCCGTCGGACTGAAACCGCTCATCATGCGCGGGCTTGACCGCGAGATCCAGCGCGCCCTTGCCGGCGAGCCCGCCCGCGTGTTCTTTAAGCTCAACTCACTGACCGACCGCGAGGTTATCGACAAGATCGCCGAGGCATCGTGTGCCGGCGTGCGCGTAGACATGATCATCCGCGGCATCTCGTGCCTCAAGCCCGGTGTTCCGGGCAAGACCGAGAACGTGCATGTCCGCTCCATCGTCGGACGCTTTTTGGAGCACGCGCGCGTCTATGCTTTCGGCGTGGACTCGGACATGATTTACCTGAGCTCGGCAGACATGATGACGCGCAACACCGA
Organism: uncultured Collinsella sp.; assembly: GCA_900541795.1. GTDB lineage: Bacteria > Actinomycetota > Coriobacteriia > Coriobacteriales > Coriobacteriaceae > Collinsella. The sequence goes on from UQLC01000021.1 coordinate 30,996, forward strand.
GCACCGCGTGGAGATTGCCTTCCCCGTGCTCGACCCCACCTGCCGCGCTCTGGTGCACGAGTACATGGGCATGCAGCTGCGCGACAACGTGAAGGCCCGCAGCCTCACGAGCGACGGCACCTGGGTCCCCGTGGAGCGTGCAGAGGGTGAGAAACCCTTCAACTCACAGGAAGCCCTGCTGGAGCGCGCCTATCGCAACGCCGAGGCCGCGCCCGAGCCCGTCATTGAGGCGGAACCTGCCTCCGAGGCCGAGCCGCAGCCAGTAGCACCCAAGGTCCAAGAGGTCCAGGCGACCGTCATTGAGCCCGAGCCTGCACCTGCACCTCAGCCCGATCCGCAGGTCACCAAGCCCGCACCCGAGACGAGCGCCCGTCGCGATAAGCCCGCTGGCAAGACCAAGGCCATCGAGCGCCATCGCCCCGGCCGCGTGCGCATGGGCCTGGGTCTGATCGGCCTGGGTCTTAAGACGCTCATTACCGGCAAGACGAAATAGTCGTTTGTAGAAGCAGTTTGTAGAAGCGCCCCGCATTTGAGGAAAGCCTCGGATACGGGGCGCTTTTCCCTGCTACCATGGTGCGAACAACAACGCGAATGACAGGCAGGAATATGAAGCTCACTATAGAATCGATGACCTACGGCGCCGACGGGCTGGCGCACGCCGACAACGGCAAGGCCGTCTTTGTGCAGGGTGCCGTGGCAGGCGACACCGTCGAGGCCGAGGTCGTACAGGACGGCAAGTCATTCATGCGCGCCCGCACCACCGAGATTCTGGAGCCAAGCCCCAATCGCATTCAGCCTCCCTGCCCCTTCGTGGGCATCTGCGGCGGCTGCTCGTGGGGCAATCTCTCACGCACGGCACAGCTCGCCGCCAAGGAGCAAAACCTGCGCTCCACGCTCGAGCGCATCGGCAAGTTCGCTCCTGAGCTGGCAGATGAGTTGGTACAGCCCATCTGCCACACCAAGGACGACTGGGGCTACCGCAATAAAATCGAGCTCGAACCGACCGTCGTCAACGGTCGCGTGCGCCTTGGCATGCACGGTGTCGACCCCAGCAAAATCGTGACCGTCGATATGTGTCCGCTGTTCGATAAGCGCTTCCCGAAGGCACTCAAATCGGTCGTCGGCGCACTCAACTATCTAAGCGGCAGCCATGACTTGGGGCTCGAACGCGTGGGCATTCGCGCATCGCGCCGCACCAAGGCACTCGAGGTCGCACTCTGGACGCCCACAGGCTCTTTTCCGCGCTCGCAGGTCTCCCGCGTGCTGGCGGACGCCGCTCATCCTACGAGCATCGTACGCGTGATGAGCAAGGGCGAAAAGAAGGCCCGCCGTGTCTCCAAGGTCGAAATGCTCGCCGGAGAGGGCTCATGGACCGAGAATATCGCCGAGGATCAGATGCGCTTGTCTGCCCCGTCTTTTTTCCAGGTCAACACCAAGGGTGCCGAGATTTTGATCGATCTTGTCATGGAAGCGCTCGACCCGCAGGAAGACGAGCTTGCCGTGGACCTGTACTGCGGTGCCGGCACCTTTACCCTGCCGCTCGCCCGCCGCTGCGACTTTGTCGCTGCCGTCGAGGCCTACGGCCCCGCCGTGCGCGATCTACGCCGTAACCTGGAAATCAACAAGCTTGATAACGTCGACGTCATTGGCGGAGACGCGGTGCGCGAGTTCCCCGACCAGGATGCCGACATCTTGGTGGTCGACCCGCCGCGCGCAGGCCTCGCCCCCGAGGCGATCGGCCTTATCGCCAGCACGAGTGCCCGCGATGTCGCCTACGTGAGCTGCGACCCGGCCACCCTGGCGCGCGATCTCAAACGCTTTGTCGAAGAAGGCACCTTCTCCCCCGTAAAGATCACGCCAGTCGACCTGTTCCCACAAACCTTCCACTGCGAGACCGTCGTCCACCTTAGGCGCAACTAGCCGCTTAATCATTGCTCAGAAAATCATTGGGAAATCGAGCGTGGCAAGCGGAGGTCTTCGGGGTATAAGACGGCTAATTGTATGCCGCCTATGAAAGGAACCCTCATGCCCAGCGTTGCCGTTCTCGCCGCCGATGGCTTTGAAACTATTGAATGCTTGACCATGGTCGATGTCATGCGTCGCGGCGGCGTGCGTGCCACGCTCGTCTCGATCATGCCCACGCGCGAGGTCGTAAGCTCGCTGCAGATCCCCGTGACCTGCGATGCGCTCTTTGATGAGATCAACTTTGACGAGTACGACTGCGTCGTGCTGCCCGGCGGCCTGCCCGGTGCCACCAACCTGCGCGCAGATCAGCGCGTCTGCGACGTGGTCTGCGAGTTCGCCGCAACCAAGCACGTCGCCGCCATCTGCGCCGCCCCGTTTATCCTAGGCGAGCTCGACCTGCTCGAGGGGCGCCATGCCACGTGCTTCCCTGGCTTTGAGAAAAGCTTCCCCGAAGGCGCCTATACCGGCGAGAAGGTCACGCAAGACGGCAACATCATCACTGCCAGCGGCATGGCACAGTCCCTCCCCTTTGCGCTTGAGCTGCTGCGCACGCTCGCCGGCGACAAGGCCGTCGAGAAGGTCGCCGAGGGCATCCAACTATGATTTTGGCTTCGCAATCGCCGCGCCGCATAGAGCTGATGCGCGAGGCAGGCTACAACATTCGCGTGATTCCCGCGGATATCGACGAAACGCCCTTTGATGGCGAGGCCCCGCTCACGCTTGTCGAGCGCTTGGCACGCGCCAAGGCGGCTGCCGTTGCTGCCGAGCATGCCGAGCCCAATGAGCTAACGGTCGCGGCCGACACCATCGTCACCTTTGACGGCAAGATTCTGGGCAAGCCGGCAACCGAGGACGAGGCGCGCACTACGCTCCGTGAGCTTTCGGGCCGCACGCACCAGGTCGCAACCGGCGTCTGCATCGTTAAGGCAGGCGATACGGCCGCCCCGCATGCCGCCGAAAGCCTGTCCTTTGTCGATGTGACCGACGTGACGTTCTACGAGCTCACCGACGAGCAGATCGAGCACTACGTCGCCTCGGGTGAGCCCATGGACAAGGCCGGCGCCTACGGCATTCAGGGCACAGGAGGACGCATGCTCGTGCACGATATTTCGGGCGACTTCTATAACGTGGTGGGCCTACCCATCGCCCGCGTCGCGCGCGCGATTCAAAAACTCTCGTAATTGCATCTGGCGCTGGGTATCCCCCGGCGCCTACAATTTTGGCGTACCGTACGGATCCCGACCGGGCACAAGGCGCGGCGGAAAACCGATAGGAGTTAAACATGGATACACTGCTCGAGGCCATTGACGTCTGCGATGTCGATGGCTTTTGCTATGGCAACTATACGGACGAGGAGGCCGGCACCGGTTGCACCGTAATCGTGGCACCCGAGGGCGCCACCGGCGGCGTTGACGTTCGCGGCGGTGCTCCAGCATCGCGCGAAACCGAGCTGCTGCGACCCGAGAACACCGTCGACAAGGTCCACGCCGTCTGCCTTTCGGGTGGATCGGCCTTTGGCCTCGAGGCTGCAAGCGGCGTCGCTCGCGAGCTTGAGAGCCGCGGCATCGGCCTTCCCGTCGGCCCCACGCAGGTGCCTATCGTGTGCTCCAGCTGTATCTTCGACCTCGCCTTTGGTAACCCCACCGTGCGCCCCGACATTGAGGCCGGCATCGCCGCCGTGCGCGAAGCACTCGACCACACCCCCACCAAGCTCGAACAGGGCAACGTAGGCGCCGGCACGGGCGCTACCGTGGGTAAGCTCATGGGGCCTGCCACCTGCATGAAGGCCGGCCTTGGAGCTGCCGCCGTGGCACTCGGCCCCATCAAGGTGGGCGCCGTGGTCTCGGTCAACGCCTGCGGCAACGTTGTCGACCCCTTCACCGGCGAGTGGGTCGCCGGCATGCGCGCCGCAGCCGATAGCGACCAGATCGTCGACATGGAACTCGCAGCCTTTGCCGCCGCCGGATCCATGCAGATGCCGCTCGACCGCACCAACACCACCATCAGCTGCATCGTCACCAACGTGGAACTCACTAAGGCACAAGCCACCAAGGTCTCCCAGATGGCCGCAGACGCCTACGCACACGCCATCCGCCCCACACACACCACCAACGACGGCGACACCATCTACACCCTCGCCAGCGGCAAACTGGGCGCCCAGGCAAGCGCCGCCGTTCCCCTAGACCTACTGGGCATGCTCGCCGTAAGGGCCCTACAGACCGCCATCGTAAACGGAGCCAAAACCGCCAAAACCTCCCACGGCATCCCCGGCGCCGCGAAGTAGCCTAACCTGACCGGTTGCCCGGTGGGGCTTGGTTATGTTTGCTGCTCTACAGTCCTGGCTCGCACGAAGAGCACATTAAGTGCTCTTCGGCTCGTGCGGAACTCGCGACAAACAT
>UQLC01000022.1 GCA_900541795.1 uncultured Collinsella sp.
AAGGCTTGCCCCTAGCCTAATCCCAAAATTCTACCCAGGCAAGAGTATCTGGGTAGAATTAGGGTAGAAAGTTTTTGAAGCCTATATCTCGCGATTCTTGAAACATGCCGTTTTACATGCGGTTATATGAAGTTGTATAAAATTATAAAACACCAGCTCAAATAGAAATACAAGACCTCCTAAAGCGGGTGTCGACGGTTCGAATCCGCCCGGGGGCACCAGGGAATATGACGGCGTCGCGGGAGCGGCGCCGTTTCTGGTTTGCGGGGGCCGCCGTGCTGCTCGCCCGTGGGGGACTGGCATCTGTTTCCTAGAGTGCGCTGCGGTAAATCTTTCTCGCGTTGTCCAGCGTGAGCTTCCTGAAGCTGCCGAAGAGCTCTCCGCGGTTGATCTTGAGGCCCGGAATCATCTTTTCGATATCGTCCTCGGTGACTCCGAACTCCGATAGCGCGCGCGGCATTCCCAGCGAGACGAAGAAATCCTGCAGCTCGTCGATGGTCGCTTCGACCGCGTACTCGATTGCCTGCTCGGGGGTTACCTCCACATCGAGCTCGTCCGCGTCCGAATCGATGGGTTCGATGCCAAGGGCCTGGGCGCTGAACTCCAGGAAGCGCTCAGGGTGCTCTCGCCATACGTAGCGCATCCAGGCGGGGAAGATGACGGCGAGGCCGGCGCCGTGCGTGATCTTGGTGTCCAGTGCGGATAGCTCGTGCTCAAGGCCGCGGCAGGTCCAATCGCCGTCGCGCAGGGCGTTATGGGCGAGCGTACCCACCCACATGATCTCGGCGCGGGCGTCGTAGTCATCGGGGTTCTCCATCACCTTGGGCGCCGCCTCCCTCGCGGCGCGCACTAGCCCGCAGGCGATGTTGTCGGTTACGCCCACGGCGGGCTCGCCGGAGAAGAGTCGCTCCATGATATGGGCGATCATGTCGGTCACTCCCGCGGCGGTCTGGCAGGCGGGCAGGCTGAAGGTCAGCTCCGGGTCGAGGAAGGCGATGGCCGGGCGGTTGAGGTCCGTGTTAATGCTGCATTTGAGGTGCTCCTCGTCGTTGCTGATAACGCAGGAGTTAGAGGCCTCGGAACCGGATGCGGGGATGGTCACCACGCAGGCGACGTCGATGCGGTCGGCGGGAACGGCGCGCTTGCGGAAGAAGTCCCATACGTCGCCGTCGTATACCGCCCCAGTGCGATGGCCTTCGCGCAGTCCATGACGGAGCCGCCGCCCACGGGCAGGATGATGTCGGCGTCGTTTGCCCGTGCGAGCTCGACGCCTTCTCGTGCCAAGCCTATTTCGGGGTTTGGACGCACCCCTCCAAGCCCGATGTGCTCCACGCCCGCGGCATCGAGCGATGCCCTCACGCGGACGAGCGTTCCGCAGCGAACTGCGGAACCCCTGCCGTAGACAATGAGCGCTCAGCGGTAGCCGGAGGCGGACAGAGTCCCCAACCTTGTCGGTCGCTTTTCGCCCAAAGACAAAGCGGGTGGGGGAGTAGAAGGAGAAATCGTTCATGGAGCTCCAATCTGGCGTTTCGCCCTACATGCGCGGAGGAGTTTTTCGGGCGCATCGCCTGCGTTCGCGTCGCAATCTCGGCGGCGCGGTGCGGTCCGTGGATTCCATCGTATCGCCCGCGGCACCCCTTACCGACGATTGAGGCGAGTCTGCATTTCGCGGCGCGACGTCCACCTGGCGGACGATATCCGTTCGCGACACGTGGCCGTCCCGGTCGCAATAGCGTATGCGCACCGGGTTGCCGAGATGGGCCTGCGACCCCTTCTCCTGATGCGAGCGCGCGAGACGGGCGAGCAGCGGCGCGAGCACCTGCTCGACCGTCTCCTCCCGATACCACGCCGCCACGGGCAACCCGTTCACGTCAAACCCGTACGTTCGCCATGCCATTCGCCTCGCCGCCTTCGCCGAACGAAACCGCGTATCCAGACCGCCGGTCCCCCACCCAGCACTTCGACGAGCCTTCGCGCTCACTTCTGCGGTCGGGATGCGCCCGCGAGGCGCTCGGCAGGCAGCGCCATTTCCGCTCGCTGTGTCGAGCGCGAGTGTCGAGAAGTCGCCATATGCCACTCAGATGTAGCATGGAGTGCCGAAGTGCACGCGCCCGTGACGAAACACTGGCGCCAACCCGTTCCGCGCACCACCCCGCCCGTAAGGTGTGTGGCGAAAGGAGGACCAGCCGCATGAACATCCCCGAGACACAGAGCCTACCTCGATCGCATTCCGCACGAGCTTCTCTGACATTTCCGCCCATTACCACATGGAGGTCCCCGTCGCGGAGATCGCCTACGCATACGACTACATCAATTCCCGGCATGCCCCGCGCAGGCAGGCCACGCTGAACGACGGGTCCGCGGCCCGGCAGGATGAATGACGCGCTTCGGCACAGGCCATGCCGAAACGCGTCACGCAAGCAAAGGAAGGAAGCCAACATCACATGAGCATCATCGCAGCACGCATCGACAACCGCCTGCTACACGGCATAGTGGCAACCCAGTGGGTACCCGAGTTCCGTCCGCAGCGTCTCATGGTCATCGATGACATCGTCGCCAACGACCCGACCAAGAAGGCCGCCATGCGGATGGCAAAGCCCTCGGGAGTCGCCCTCTCCATTATCAACAAGGAGACGGCTCTCACGAACTATCGGGCGGGCAAGTACGACGACCACACGGTCTTCATCGTGGCGCGAGACCCCCAGACCATCCTCGACGTCATACAGACGGGCCAGGTTGTTCCCACACTCGTGGTCGGAGGCACAGTCTTTCCCGAAGAGGGGTCAGACGCCGTCCAGGTGAGCAGTCGCGCCTACGTCACCAAAGACGAGCTGCCCGCATATCGAGCGATTGCTGGCACCGGCTGCGACATCACCGTTCGCTATGTGCCGGCCGACAAGCCCGTAGAGCTCTCCAGCATCATCACGCTTTAGCAAGGGAGTGAACTTATGACACCATCCATCATCCAGATAGCCGTCGTTACACTCATCGCCTTCATCTACGGAGCCGAGAAGAACGCGGGACAAATTCTCACGAACATGTCCGTCACGCCAGCATGGTTCGTCGGACTTGCGCTCGGCGACCCCGTAACCGGCCTCGCCGTCGGCGCCATCGTCCAACTCATGAGCCTGGGCGTGGCGGCCATGGGAGGAGCCTCCGTCCCCGACTATCCCACTGCCGCCATCATTGGCGCCGTCGTTGCCATCACCTCGGGTCAGGAGGCGAGCGTCGGCGTTGCCGCCGGAATCGCAGTCGGCATGCTCGGCCTTCAGCTCGACGTCATCGCCAAGACGGCAAACGGCTTCCTCGGGCGTACCTCGCAGCGCTTTGCCGAAGAGGGCAAGTACTCGCAGATGAAGAGCGTACTTTTCCTCGGTCCGGTCTTCTATGGCCTTACGGCGGCCATCCCCACGTTTGCCGTACTGCTCTTTGGCGCCGATGCCGTCAACGCTTTCCTCTCCGTCATGCCCTCCTGGTTCACGACCGGCCTCTCCATCGCCGCCGGTATCCTCCCCGTCGTCGGCCTTGCGATGCTTCTGTCCTTCATGCCAATGAAGAAATTCATCGCCTACGCCATCGTTGGCTTCGTTCTGGCCGCCTATCTGCAGATAAGCATTCTCCCCATTGCCCTGCTCGGTGCCGCCGCGGCCATCGAGTACTACAAGTCGCACAGCAATCCGTCCGTAAACGCCCTCGACGCTGGAGGTCTGGAAGATGAGTAACGAAGTTAACGCCACCAAGGCAAACGAAGCGCCAACCCGCCTGGCAGACGGAACGTACCAGCCAGTCCTCACCGTTTCCGATCTCGACCGTTGCGGCCGCCGCTGGATGCTCGGCGCGTCCATCTATAACTATGAGTCCCAGTGTGCCCCGGCGGTCATGTTCGCAACCGAACCCGCCCTGCGCAAGATCTATGCAGGAGACGAGGAGGGCTACCGCAGGTCACTTCTGAGCACCTATCGCTATTACAATGCGACTCCCCAGGTAAGCGGCCTGCTCCTCGGCGCCGGCCTAGCCTTGGAGGACAAGGGGCACAATGACGCCATCGACGCGGTCCAAGACCTTAAGATTGGCCTCATGGGCTCCCTCTCAGGAGTCGGCGATACGATCTTCGCCATCCTCATTCCCACCATCTTCGGCTCCATCGCCGCCTACATGGGACAGGCGGGAAACCCCGTCGGCGTGCTTCTCTGGCTCGCCGTCGCCATCGCCATCTTCGTATGGAAGCTCTTTGACTGGCGCATAGGCTATAAGTTCGGCGACAAGCTCTTCACGACCCTTGCCGAGAAGATGTCCGTTTTCACCGAGTCGACGTCGGCACTTGGCATGATGGTCGTCGGTGCGCTCATCCCCACCGTCATCAAGGTCTCGTGTGGTCTCACGTTCACCATGGGTGACGTCACGCTCGACGTCCAGACGGGCATCCTCGACCAAATCATGGTCGGCATGCTGCCCGTAATAGCCACAGCCATCGTCTACGCCCTCGTCAAGCGCAAGGTCAGCATCAACAAGATTGTCCTCGGCATCCTCATCATCTCGTGGGTGTGCGCGGCTTTCGGCATTCTTGCTGCCTAGCCTAGGGCTAGACCAACCCACAAAGGACGCATTATGAGGCACATCATCATTGCATCGCACTACGGCCTGGCAGCCGGACTCGGAGACACGCTCAAGGCCATCATAGGACCGGGGCACGACATCAGGGTTGTCTGCGCGTTTACAGACGAAACCCCGCTCGAGGAGAAGCTCGCCAGCGCATTCGAGGGCATCGCCGAAGATGACGAGACCCTCGTTCTCACCGACATCCTTCAGGGCAGCGTAAACCAGCTCGTAGCCTGCTCGGCTCCGCGAGGCGCGTTCATAGTGACCGGCGTAAACCTTCCCGTGGCCCTCGAGCTCTCGCTCCACGCCGGACAGCTTACTCCCGATGTGGTGAGGCATGTCGTCACCCAAGCCAAAGAGCAGCTCGTCTACCTCGGAGATCTTACTCCGGACGTTGACGAAGAAGACGAATAGGAAAGACGCGACAGTAAGGAGGACGAGACATGCGCAAAGTCCCGACCAATAACCAGCACCTGTTCTACCAACCGAAGGACGTGTGGGTGGGAGACGTCATGCCCTTCGGCAAGGACGGCACGTTCTATCTATACCACCAGCGTGACACGCGCGACCCCGCTCCGCTTGCCGAAGGACAGCCCTTTGGGTGGTCGCTCGCGACCACCCAGGACTTCGTGACGTACCAGGAACACGGAACGGCGATCCCCCACGGCGGAGAAGACGACCAAGACCAGTTCATCTACGCCGGAACCGTTTACGAGGCAAAAGGGGAGGTACGCGCTTTCTATACCGGGTTCAACCGCAACTACCTGCGAGAAGGCAAAACGTCCCAGGTGCTCATGCAGGCGAAGGCCTGCTCGGATGATTATGCGACGTGGAAAAAGACGGGCGTTGCAGTAGAGCTCACGCCTCAGCCAGGATACGATGGGCGCAACTGGCGCGACCCTTTCGTAATATGGGATGACGACCGGAAGGAATACCTCCTCGTACTGGGCACGCGTAAGGGAGACGACCCCTCCAAAACCCTCCAAACTGGCAGGCTCGTTCACTTTACGTCGAAGGACCTCGAGCACTGGCAGTTCAAGGGCGACTTCTGGGCCCCCGGCCTCTACACCATGTTCGAAATGCCAGACATTTTTAAAATTGGCGATTGGTGGTACCTGGTCTACTCTGAGTACAGCGACGAGAACAAGATCGTCTACCGCATGAGCCGCGATCTCTACGGTCCGTGGGAGAAGCCGAGAGATGACGCCTTCGACGGGAGGGCGTATTACGCCGGACGGACCGCCTTCGACGGATCGCGCAGGATTCTGTCCGGCTGGGTCCCCACGCGCGAGAACGACGATGACCGGGCCAACTGGCTTTGGGGTGGCTCGTTTATGCCCCATGAGGTGTACCAGCGCCCCAATGGCACCCTCGGCGTTCGCCCTCCCCAAAGCATAAAGGATGCGTTCGAGTGCCCTGATGCCGTCCCGGATATCGAGCTTCGCGGAGACCACGAACGAACGGAGTGCGTAATCACCGAAAACGCAGGCGAGATCTTCTGCTTCGAGGCAGACGTGACGTTCAGGGACGCTTGCGACTTCTCAATTCGAGCCTACAAGAATCTCGAGACCGACGAGTCGTACGAATACCGCTTCGACCTCGACGCGAATCGGCTCTCGTTCGACAAGAGCCCCTGTTACAAGTGGTTCCGCGTAATGGATAAGGGGCTTTGGAGGCCAGTCTGGCTCGAGTCCGGGCGTTCTTACCACCTGCAGCTCATCGTTGACGACAACATCCTCGTCCTCTACCTCGACGGTACCGCACTCACGACACGCGTCTGCGAGAAGTTCGGCCACTCGCTTGCTGTTACGGTAACGAATGGCGAACTCAAACTGTCCAACATAGCCTTGGCGAAGGGGCTGCGCGAACAGGAAAAGTAAGCCAGTGAACCTCGTCGCCACAGCGACTCCCCCAGCAAAACACGCGAACAACGGGTCCGGCCGCATTCCGGCGACCGGACTCGTCCTGTGCCCTGATGGCACATGGCCCCGGGCTGCCGACAGCGAGGCGGCCTTAGGGGCCTCGCCTACAGATTCCTGAGTGCGTCGACGAGGGAGACCTTGCCCGCGGTGACCTCGTCGGCCTGCTTGATGACCTTTGCGGGCACGACGGCCACCACAGCGCCGGCGGCAGAGTCGATTCGAGCGATGTGGTCAGAGACGGAGCGAACGGCGAGCCGCTTGCCGACAGGGAGGCAGTCAAAGGTGGCAAAGCGCACTCCTACGGTTGGGATACGCCCGTGAGGCGCTCGGCGGACAGCGCTGTTGCCGCTCGCTGTGTCGAGCGCAGGTGTCGAGAAGTCGCCATATGCCACTACAGATGTATCATGGAGTGCCGAAGTTCACGTGCCCGTGACAAAACGCGGGCGCCAACCCGTCCCGAGCACCACCCCGCCCGTAAGGTGTGGGACGAAAGGAGGACCAGCCGCATGAACATCCCCGAGACACAGAAAGACCTGCTTGCCTACCTCGATCGCATCACGCGCGAGCTTGGCAGCACGCGGGGCGGGCGCATCCAGAACCGTCTCGACCACTTCACCACGGCATCTATAACCGACTCGCTCGCCATCTCGCGCAGCCTGGCAAGTCAGTATCTCAACGAGCTCGTGCGCGCTGGCCTCGTGGTGAAAGCAGGGGCACGACCGGTGTGCTACTTCCACCGCCGCTCCCTCGAACGCTTCTTCCAGTCTCGCATTGAGCGTAGCACCTACCCTTCGGTCGAGCAGCTCTTCGCCACGCTCGGAAACGGCGAGCGACTCGACTTCGACCGCGCAATCGGTCACGAGCTGAGCCTTGCGCCCTGCATCAGCCAGCTCTGCGCCGCGCTCAAGTACCCGCCAGCTGGCCTGCCCATCCTGCTCTGTGGCGCCTCGGGAACCGGCAAGGGTCTACTCGCCGAACTTGCCCTCGAATACGGCAAGAACGTCGGCGTCCTGCAGCAGGAAGCCAAGCTTGTGAGCATCGACTGCTCGCATTACGCAGACGATGCCCGCGCGCTCACTCACGACCTGTGCGCAGATGGCGGGCCTGCAGATCGGGCGAGCGGCGGCATCGTTTATCTCAAGGACGTCGACGCCCTCTCACCCGCTGCCCAGGACGCGCTCTTGGAGTGGGCCTCCGCACAGGCGGGCGCCATTGTGCCAGCCCCTGCTGTGCGCCTTATCTTTGCCACCTCAAACGAGGCAGACAGTACCGAGTGCCGCAGCCTCACGCGTCGCATCCCCATGTCCGCCCAGGTGCCGTCTCTGCGCGAGCGCACCCAGGAGGAGCGTGAGGAACTGACTCTCCACTTCCTCAAGGAGGAGGGCCGACGCATAGGACGCGACATCCTCATAAGTCGCGGAGCCTTCCGAGCCCTCGCCGGCACCAACTTCGAGGAGAACGTACGCGGCCTGCGCGACTGCATCACCAACTGTTGCGCCGAGGCCTATCTAGACACGAAGGGTGACAGCCTGGAGATTCGCACCTACCAGCTTCCCTCCGCAATCCTTGCCGGCTCCGCACTCGAGCGCAGCGAGAACGACATGCAGCTCATCGACACCACCCGGAGCATCCAAAGCCAGGCGGACGACCGCGCACGGCATGTACTCGACGCCATGCTGGAGCCATACGAGAGCTATCGCGAAGGCACGCTTGATGGGGGCGCGTGCAGCGCTCAGCTGGTGGAGCGAGCCCGCGACCTCGAGGACTACCTGGCGTTCGGGCAAAACCCGGGCCGCTCGAAGTCCGACGCATACGAGCAGATCGCCGACAGCGTCGTCACTTCCGTGAACGAACTCTACTCGATCGATTTGTCCCGAAAGAGCTCGCATCTAATCGCCCAGGGCATCTGCCTCCAGCTGTGGCCGCCCGCAAGCCTCTCGCGTTGGAAGAGCTCCCATGCAAGCGAGCTTTCCGGCATGCGCGGCGTCGTGGCCCAGCGCAACCGCTTTGCCGTTACTGTCTGCGCCTGCATCGCTGATGAACTCAAGGCCACGCTCGGCATCGCACTCGACGATCTCACGTGTCTGCTCGTCCTTGCGCATGCGGCACTCGCACTCGACCCGTCTAAGCGTCGTCGGAGCGTCGGTATCGTCCTCAGTCATGGCTACTCGACCGCCACGAGCATCGCCGACGCCGCCAATCGGATTCTTGACACGAGGGTCTTCGAGGCCATCGACATGCCCTACGACCAGAAGGTTGCGGACGTCGCTGTTCCTCTTCAGCAAATCATCGACCGCTTCTCCTACGCAGACGAGGTCGTCATCCTCGTGGACATGGGATCGCTCCAGGATATTTATAAGAGTCTGGAATCCACCTCCGGCATGACGCTCGGCATCATAAACAACGCCTCTACCGGCCTTGCGGTGGAGGTTGGCGCCGGACTTATCGCGGGTCGCTCCGTGCGAGAGGTTCTCGACGATGCTGCGGCAGCTTGCACCTGTAATTATCACATCGTGGCGCGCAACGCCCGACCGGACGCGATTGTCTTCTGCTCCGAAGGCGGACTTGACGCAGCTGCGCGGATCCGCGATCTCGTGGCGCAGAGCCTGCCTGGCGAGTCCCCCGCGCGGCTTGTCGCCGTTGACTGGCGGCAGCTCGCCAATAACGGATCTGAGGATGCCGCCTTCTCCCAGTACAACGTGCGCTCGGTCATCGGCACGGACAATCCGCACGCCGACGGAGTCCCGTTCATTTCGCTCGAGGAACTCATCGCCGGCGAAGGAACGGCCCAGATAGACCGCGCCTTCGCACGCTTGCTCGACGCTGACAGCTTGCGCACGTTCCACCAGAATCTCGTCAAGAACATGACCCTCAGGAACGTGGTCGAGTCCATCACAATCCTTAACCCCAACAAGCTCTTCGGCGAAATCGAGAGTGCCGCAGAGCGGCTCCAGCAGCTCACCGGAGACGTGATTGGCGCTCGTGTGAGCATGGGGCTCTACGTGCACCTGTGTTGTCTCGTGGAGCGCCTCGTGACCAGAAGCCCCATCGAGAACTACGCAGACGAGCAGCGCTTCGCCAATGAACACAACGATTTCGTCGAGGCATTCCGCACGAGCTTCTCTGACATTTCCGCCCATTACCACGTGGAGGTCCCCGTCACGGAGATCGCCTACGCATACGACTACATCAATTCCCGGCATGCCCCGCGCAGGCAGGCCACGCCGAACGATGGGCCCGCGGCTCAGCAGGACGAGTGACGCGCCTCGCAAGCAAAGGAAGGAAGCCAACATCACACGAGCATCATCGATCGCTGCGTGCAAGGCGGCGGGCCTCACCGTGTTCGCCAAGCGCGAGGAGCGTTTTGGTTTTTCGCAAGCAAATGCGGACGAAATCAGCGACCAGATTCCCGATACGCTCAAACATGCAGGGCCCCTATGTGTTTAACCTCATTTTTCCGTGTGCGGTAGAATGGAGTCGTTGAGATCGCGAACGCCTTAAAGGGAGAGTTTTTGTGGATGCGCATCTGGATGGGGGCTCTTCCGCCCCGCTGTATCAACAGGTGCTCGATTTGCTTAAGAGCGATATCGAACAGGGGACATATCCCGTTGACTCGCAGATTCCAACGGAACTTGAGCTTTCTAAGATGTACGGCGTGGGAAGGGTCACGGTTCGCCGCGCAATAGAGGAGCTTGTGGGCGAGGGGTATCTCACCAAGCGGCAGGGGCGTGGTACGTTTGTGACCGCGACAAAGATAATTCGCAAGGTGCATCAGAAGGACGATGTTCAGAGTTTTACCCAAGCATGCGCTGAAAACGGCATGAAGGCGGGCGCTCGCGTCGTTGCCCGCAAGACCGTTGCCGCCGATCGCGACCTCGCTTCTTTCTTTGGCTTGGATGAAGGCTCTGACCTCATCTTGGTCTCACGCGTGCGTACCGCAGACGGCGTGCCGGTCCTGTTCGAGAACAACTACTATCCTGTCGATGGATTCGAATTTCTCAAAGATATCGGTCTCTCCAATTGTTCGATATTCGAGGCCGTGGGGGAGCGTACGGGTAGGTATCCCTGCTCGTCCGATCCCTGCAGGCTGGAGATCGCCCGTGCGGGAATTGATGCCGCCCGCGAGCTCAAGGTCCCAGTAGGGGAGCCGCTGTTCTTCATGAACGCGGGCTTTCTCGATTCCAACGGAGAGCGCTTCTGCTATGGCAGACAGTACTACGTGGGTTCGCGCTACAGCTTCGATATCTAGCGGCTCTGTCTCACACAGCGCTGTTCTCGTATTGCCGCGGCAGGTCCGTTTAGCGCGTAAAAGTTACCACTTATAGAACAACCTAATATGTTTCTTGACCGACGCCTTCATGCAGGTTATACATAGAACAACCTAAGATGTTTGCCTATACGTGAAGGATTTTTGGCAAGCATCGTTGCTCTGGCAGGAGGTTAAGAATGCCGGATGCCAAACAGGAGAAGCCCAAGCGCAGATTCCATCTCCAGCTTCCCCATGTGTACACCATCGCGTTCATGCTGATCGTGTTCTTCGCGGTGCTCACATGGATCGTCCCATCGGGTCAGTTCGACCGCCAGACCATTCAGACGGCCGCGGGCGAGCGAGAAGTCGCCGTAGCCGGAACGTACCAAGAGGTCGACAAGGTCTACACCGATTCGGAGACGGGGGAGACCGTCGATCTGCGACAGGGCATCGATGCCGTCCTGCAGGCTCCCGCCAAGGGCATTCAGGCTGCGGCCGATGTCGTCGCGTTCGTCCTGCTGATCGGCGGATCGTTCGCCATCGTCACCAAGACCAACGCCCTAAACGCCGGCATGAGCCGCGTGATCAAGAAGCTGAAGAACAAGGACATCTTGATCATCCCCATCTCCATGATCCTGCTCTCGATCTGCGGCACCACGTTCGGCATGTCCGAGGAGGCGCTGCCGTTCTACGCGATCTTCATCCCCATCATGCTGAGCATCGGGTATGACTCCATGACCGCGTTCATCATCTGCTTCCTCGGCCCCAACCTTGGTTACTGCGCATCCACTATTGATCCTTTCAACGTGCTGATCGCCCAGGGCGTTATCGGCATCGAGGGAAATCCCCAGCTTTGGCTCCGCGCCATCCTGTGGGTCATCTTCACCGCCGCGGGCATTTTCTGGGCCATGCGCTACGCGCGCCGCGTCAAGCTCGATCCCAAGTCCTCCATCACCTATGAGGACGATAAGCAGAAGCGCATCGAGTTCTCTGTCACCGATGCCTCTATCGAAGAGGAGTTCACGCTTCGCCACAAGCTCGTCCTCATTGATTTCGCGGTCGGCATGGGCGTTATCGTGTGGGGCCTCGTTACCCAGGGCTGGTATATGGACGAGATCTCCATGGTGTTCCTGGCCATGGGCCTTCTTGCCGGCATACTCGGCGGCCTGGACGAGAAGACCATTGCGGAGGAGTTCGTCCGCGGAATCGCCGACTTCGCCTACGCAGCCTGCATCATCGGCATCGCCCGCGGCATCCTGGTCGTCGCAGAGGGCGGAATGATCATCGACTCTATTCTTAACTGGCTCGTCGGACTCCTTGCGGGCGCTCCGTCCTTCATCTATACCACCTTCATGTACATCGTCCTCGGCCTGCTTTCGCTGCTGGTTCCTTCCAGCTCCGGCCTCGCTGCACTCACCATGCCCGTCATGGGCCCGCTGACCGAGCTTATGGGCCTCAATCCCGGGGCTGCCGTCACCGCTCTGCAGTTCGCGAACCAGACCGTCAACACCATCAGCCCCGTTGCGGGCATGACCGTCGCGGGTCTTGCCGTGGCGAAGATCTCCTTCGGGCAATGGTGGAAGACCATCTGGAAGTTCTTTATCTTCATGGTTCTGTTCGGATTGGTCGCGACTGTGATCTCCGGCCTACTGCCGATGTAGGAGGTGCCCAGCATGGATTTAAGCGCTTCCACACCCCGTCTGCGTCGCGAGCAGGTCGCCGGCATGAACATTCACTACATCATGTGGTCGCTCGATTACTTCCTTGATGCTCAGCAGCGCCTTGGCTTCAAAACCATCGAGCTTTGGGCGGCCGAGCCGCACGTGACGCTGGACCACACGGGGTATTTCGAGGCCGACGAGCTTCGCCGCAAGATCGAGTCCCGCGGACTCTCCGTGAGCTCCCTGTGTCCGGAGAACGTGGTGTATCCGTGGCAGTACGCTGCCAGAAAGCCCCTCCACGCGCAGCGGAGCCTCGCTTACTTTAAGCACGGCATCGAGCTCGCCGAGGTGCTCGGCGCCCCGTATATGTCCATCAACTCCGGTTGGGGCGATTGGGACGAGGACCGCGAGGAGGCTTGGAAGCGCTCTGCCGAGCACTTGGCGATTCTTGCGGACTATGCCGGCGAGCACGGCGTGACCCTCTGCATGGAGAGCCTGAGGCCGGAAGAGAGCAACTTGGTGGTTACACTCGCGGACGCCAGGCGCATGCTTGACCAAGTAGCCAGCCCGCACCTTACTCCAATGGTGGACACTACCGCTATGGGAGTCGCCGGCGAGAGCCTTGAAGAGTGGTTTGCTGAGTTTGGCGATGGTGCCATAAGGAACATGCGCTTCATTGATGGCGACCCATATGGCCATCTGGTTTGGGGCGATGGAAAGCACAGTATGGACGATTTCGTACGCGTCCTCAACGCGCATGGGTTCGAGGGCTATCTTGGTCAGGAGATCACCGATGGAAGGTATTTCGATGATCCCGCAGCAGCGGACCGGCACAACATGGACGCCTTCGAGAGGTATTTTGTCGACTAGCGCGTAGCTCCCATTCGCGTGGGGAAGTCAACACGCTTGACGAGAAGACTCGCAGTAAACGTTGGCGGATTCGTCCGCCGTATCGAAAGGAAGAATAACAATGAACGCACATGATCTTATCGCCGACGCAATCGCTGAAAAGGGCGGTTTCGATAGCGTCTTCTGGGTTGCCTGCGGCGGCTCCCTCATCGACCTGCTGCCCGCCCACGAGCTGCTCAAGCGCGAGGCGACTACGTTTGCCAGCGAGGCGTATACCGCCCGCGAGTTCGATATCATGCGTCCCAAGCGCCTGGGCGAAAAGTCCCTTGTCATCGCTTGCAGCCACTCCGGCAACACCCCCGAGGTAATCGATGCGTGCTCGATCGCCAAGGCGGCGGGCGCGACCGTTATCGTGCAGACGGACAACGCGGGTTCCGGCATCGATAACGGTGAGTGGATGTGCTGGGTATATCCGTGGGGCGAGGGAGTTCCGCAGGCGGAGGTGCCCGCCGGCATCTCTTTGGCTCTCGCTTCCGAGCTCCTGGATCAGCAGGAAGGTTATGCCGACCTTGCCGACATGTACGAAGGTATCGCCAAGATGGACCAGATCCTGCCTGCAGCTCGCGAGAAGGTCAACGCCGAACTCTGCGACCGTTTTGCCGCCCTGTGCCAGGACCACAAGTTCCTGTATATCTTGGGGTCCGGTCCCGTGTTTAGCCAGGCCTATGGCTTCGCTATCTGCTCGCTTATGGAGATGCAGTGGCAGAGCTGCGCCTATATCCACTCCGGCGAGTACTTCCACGGCCCCTTCGAGGTGACCGAGCCCGGAGTCTTCTACTTCCTGCAGATGTCTTCTAGTGAGTGCCGAGCCATGGATGAGCGCGCCCTCGCATTCCTCGAGACCCATACCGACACTCTTATGGTGCTCGACGCCATGGAGTACGGCATGGACCAAGTACCGGCGAGCGTTCGCGCGTTCCTTGATCCAATCCTGTTCTACGCGATGACCTGTGAGCTGCGCTCCGCTCGCGGCAAGGTGTTCGACCATCACCCGGACGTGCGTCGTTACATGGGCATCGAGAAGTACTAGCGATTTTAAAACGGGGCGCGAGGCGCGTTGAGACGTGCGAATCCCTCGCGCCCCGTCTGCTCGCCGTAACCACGGCGGTTTACCTGAATGGAGATAACCATGGCAGCCTATCCTATAAGCGTGCTTGGCTTTGGAGACAACGTTGTCGATAAGTACGAGCACATCAAGACCATGTATCCCGGCGGCAATGCAGTTAACTTCGCCGTCTTCGCCAAGAAGCTCGGCGTCGATCGCAGCGCCTACATGGGAATCTTCGGATCAGATGAGGAGGCCGAGCACGTTATAGCATCGCTCGAGGACGAGGGCGTCGAGCTTCTTCGCTGCCAGCAGGTCCTGGGCGTCAACGGCGCCGCTCGCGTGACCGTTGACGAGACCGGGGACCGTATCTTCCTGGGCTCCAATGAAGGCGGCATACGTGGCGACATGCGCTACGTGATAGACCGCTTCGCCGCCGAGTACGTCAGCGGCTTCGATTTGGTGCACAGCGGCAACTACTGCTTCACCGAGCGCGAGCTCCCCAAGATCAAGGCTGCCGGCGTGCCTATCAGCTTCGACTTCTCCGATGACTCCACCGACGAGTACTTCGGGCAGATTGCGCCATTTGTGACGTACGCCTTTATGTCCATGGGCGACGCTTCCCTGGAGGATATCAAGGCGAAGCTCGAGTGGGTGAAGGCCCTTGGCCCTCAAATCGTATGCGCATCGCGCGGGAGCAAGGGCTCCGTCGCCTATGACGGCGAAAACTTCTACGAGCAGGGCATCAAGCCCGTGGCGCCCGAGGAGCTCAAAGACGCTATGGCGGCCGGCGATTCACTGCTGACGGCGTTTTTGGTCACCTATCTTTCCAAGAAGAAGGCCGGCGAGTGCGGCGAGGCCGCGATTCGCGAGAGCTTGGACTTCGCTGCCGGTTTTGCGGCGGAGACCTGCAAGATCGAGGGCAGTTGGGGCCACCCGCTGGTCTACGAGAACTAGTTTTTTGTCGTGGCGGGGTGTCTTGGGGCGCCCCGCATTGCGTTAGGAGTCAAGATGTCCGTTCGTGCCTGCGCGGCAGGATTTTGCTGCGCCGATGTCTACCAGAATCTGGATCCCCTGGGTTGCATCCAAGGGGGCCTCTCAGGAGCGCTTCGAGGGGTGCTTCTTGAGTATATGAAGGCAAAAGGGATATGCAATCTTCATATACGGCCTTCTTTTAGAGGGCGTTGTCCTTACTCTTTCATCTCCTTGCCTATGGACATTTTGTCCATAGGCAAGAGTCCATGGTCGAGATCATGGTGAAGTTCTGCGGCCAGTAATTACTGCATTACATATTCTGTTGTCACCTGGGAGGCTCGCTTTTGCGGGCCTCTTTGCGTTGCTAAGGGGCCATGGTCTGTCGATAAATAAAGCGCCCGCTTGCGGGAGAGCAAGCGGGCGCCGTTGAGCGAATATGTTTGCGGCCCTAGCCGCTGCGGGTGATGGGTCCTCGACTAGTTAGTCGTGCCGGAATCGTCGCCCGAATCGGAGCCAGAAAGCGAAACCGTCAACGTGATCGTGCTGTCGGTGGACTGCTTGCCGGTGGGGGAGACGCCCGTGACGGTGGCGTTTTCGTTGCCGCTCACGGGGTTGCCGTTCTGGTCGCAGAACGCGATGTTGTAGAAGCCGGCATTGTTGAGCGCGGTGACGGCGGCAGAGATGCTCTTACCGTACAGATTGCCCGGAACGCTCGCCTTGCCGGACTTCTTGGCAATGACGACGGTAATCGTGGCGCCGGGCTTCTGCTTGCCGCTGGGGTTCCAGCTAATCACCGTGCCCTCGGTAACCGAGTCGTTCTCCTGATAACTCACGTTAACGCCAAAGCCGGCCATGTCGAGCGCATTGCGCGCCTGGGACTCGGTCATGTCAGTCAGATCGGGAACAGAGGTGGTATCCGGGCCGCTCGAGACCTTGTACGAGATGGTCGTGCCCTTCTCGACTTCTTTGCCGGCATCGGTGCCCTGCTCAAAGACCTGGCCTTCCTCGGCTTCGTTGGCTTCCTCGGAAGCGCTGCCCTTAAGGCCAACGCTTGCCAGCGCTGCCTCGGCCTGGTCCTTGGTCAGGCCAACGAGCTGCGGAACCTCAACCTTCTCGGAGGGCTTGGGGCCCTTGGAGACCACCAGGTTCACGCGCGTGCCCTTGGGCTTCTTGGCGTTGCCGTTGGGGGTCTGCTCGGCAACCTTGCCCTCGTCGACGTCGTCGTTGTAGCTCTGGTCGACGGTGCCGACCTCCAGGCCGGCTTCCTTGATCAGCTCGACGGCAGTCTGCTGGTCCTTGCCCAGCACATCGGGCACGGTGACCTGCTCGCCGCCAAAGAGTCCTGTGGCAAAGGCCACCACGATGCCGATGACGGCAACGGCTGCCACCACGGCGGCGATGATCTTGTTCTTGTTGGATTTGGGCTTTTCGACCTCGTAGGAGCCGGTGGAGCCCGAAACCGAGCTACGGGCGGTATTCTGGCCGCTCACGCCCGAGACGGGACGCACCATGGCGCGCGTCTGATCGGAAAGCTCGCGAGTCTTGGTGGCGCCCAGCTCACCGGGGGCACCGATGATGCGCGTGGGCTCCGAGACGTTGACGGCACGGCCCGACAGGTAGCTGTTGAGCACCTGACGAAGCTCGTCGGCGGTCTGGAAGCGGTTTGCCGGGTCCTTCTCCATGCACTTGAGGATGATGCGCTCAAGGTCGGCGTCGACACCGGAGTTGATCTGGCTCGGCGGAATAGGCAACTCGTTGACTTGCTTGAGTGCGACCGAGATGGCGTCGTCACCGTCAAAGGGAACGCGGCCGGTGGCGCACTCGTACATCACGACGCCCAGCGAGTAGATATCCGAGGTGGGGCCGAGGTCCTGACCGCGGGTCTGCTCGGGGCTGACGTAGTGGGCGGTTCCCAGCACGTTGTTGTCCTGCGTGAGGTGGCTATTCTTGGCGCGCGCGATGCCAAAATCCATCACCTTGATGTTGCCGTCGGGCAGCACCATGATGTTTTGCGGCTTGATGTCGCGGTGGATGATCTCGTGCTTGTGGGCGACCGAAAGCGCAGAGCTGATCTGCGAGCCGATCTGCGCGACCTTTTTGGGGTCGAGGGCTCCATGGCTCTTGATGCCGCTCTTGAGGTCGGTACCGCGCAGGTACTCCATGACGATGTAATAGGTGTCGCCGTCCTTGCCCCAATCGTAGACGCCTACGATATAGGGGGAGGAGAGGCCGGCTGCTGCCTGGGCCTCCTGCTTAAAGCGCGCGGCGAAGGTGGCGTCGCCGGCGTACTGCGGCAGCATGATCTTGACGGCTACCGTGCGGTCGAGGACCTGATCCTGCGCACGGTAGACGGTCGCCATGCCGCCTGTCCCCACCTTATCCTTGAGGAGGTATCTTCCCCCGAGGACCCTCTGTTCCATTCCTGCTCCTAACATAACTATTCGCTCAACGATGTGTGTAGTACCTATGATGTGGCCGCTGGGGCCGTGTGGCGCGTTGCCGCTAACTCTTCGGCCGCGGCGCGCCTCGGGTGTCCGATTCGATCATGGGCATCACGCTCCCTGTGCGGCAAGCGCCGCGGTCAGGACGATGCCGGCGATCTTGGCGGCCTTGACGTCATGCTTGTCGAAATCCTCCAAGGCCACCGAGATGGCGACCGTGGGTGAATCGTAAGGTGCAAAGCCAACGAACATCGAGTTGACGTTGGTGCCGCCAGTCTCGGCCGAGCCGGTCTTGCCGGCGACCTTGACGCCGGGGATCTGGGCATCGGTGCCGGTGCCGGACTGGACGACGGCAAGCATGGCCTGCTTGACCTGGTCGGCCGTGGCGGAGCTGACGGCCTGACCCAGCGAGCGGGACTGCGTGGTCTTGACTACGGTTCCGTCCGGGGCGAGTACCTGGGCTACAAAGTACGGGTCCATGACCACGCCGCTGTTAGCGATGGCGGCGGCAATCACGGCGTTTTGCATGACGGTGGTCTGCGGGCCGGGCGTGTGGTCCATGCCGACAGGCTGGCCGGCGCCGGCCCAGGCGGTCTCCCACTCGGTCATGAGCGACGGGTCGGCCATGATGGAGGCCGCGGAGGTCAGGTCTTGGCCGAGCTTTTGGCCGTAGCCAAAGGCGTTGGCAAACTGTACGAGCGTGTTTGCGCCAACTTCGTTTGCCACCTGGCCAAAGACGACGTTGGAGGACACGGCAAAGGCCTGCTGCAGGCTGATGGTGCCGTAGCTCTCGTTGGCATAGTTGGTGACCGGTGCGTTGCCGATGTCCATGGAGCTGGGCGCCTGGTAGGTGCTGGTAAGGCTGGCGGTACCGGTCTCGAGTGCCGCGGAAAGCGTAACGACCTTAAACGTTGAGCCCGGCGTGTACAGCGCGTCCATGGCGCGATTGTACATGGAGCCGTCCTCGCCGCCGCCCGTCTGCAGCAGGGCATCGATGTTGGTGTTGTCGTAGGTGGGCGAGCTGGCACATGCAAGCACCGCGCCGGTACGCGGGTCGATGACCACTACAGCGCCCTTAAAGCCCTTGAGCGCCTGCTCAGCAGCCGTCTGGATGCGCGAGTCGATGGTGAGCTTGGCGGTGTTGCCCGGCTGGGTCTGGCCCGCGAGCGACGCGATGGCGTTGTTCCAGCTGGAGTAATCCTTAGAGCCGGTGAGCGTGTCGTTCATGACGCTCTCGATGGCGGTGGTGCCATACTGCTGGCTCACATAGCCAACCACGTGCGCTGCCAGGTTGCCGTTGGGGTAGGAGCGTACGTAGGTGCCGTCCTCCTGCTGCAGCGACTCGGCCAGCGTCACGCCGTCGGACGTGATGATGGAACCGCGCTGGATGTACTTGGAGCGGGCGATGGTGTGGTTGTTGGTCGGCATGTCCTGATAGTCCTTGGCCTTGATGACCTGGACATAGGTGAGGTTGCCGATAAGGATGGCGAACAGCGCCGTAAAGGCGAGCACCGCACGGGTTAGACGGTTGGCGAGCGCAACGCGGCCGAGCACACCGGATTCAGGCGTGTCGAGCAGGCGACGGCGCATACGCGAGCCGATGGAATGGCTGCCGCTGCCGTAGGAAGACGAGGTGGCAAAGCGCGTGCCCGTCGGGGCGGCGGCAGATGCGACCTGATCATCGGTGATGGCGGCCATGGTGCCGGTGCCGGTAAGCTCGGCCTCGCGTCCGGTCGCCTCGTCACCGGCGCGCAGCAGGAGCGCGACGATGATAAAGCTCGCCAGCAGAGAGGAGCCGCCCTGGCTCATAAAGGGCAGGGTGACGCCGGTCAGCGGGATCAGGCGGGTTACGCCGCCAACGATCAAGAAGGCCTGGAAGCTGATGGCGGCCGTAAGGCCTGTGGCACTAAAGGCGGCGAGATCGGATTTAGCGCGGGCAGCCGTGGTGAGGCCACGCACGGCAAAGAGCATAAACAGGATGAGCACGGCGCCGCCGCCCAAAAGGCCCATCTCCTCGCCGATAGCCGAGAAGATAAAGTCGGACTCGACGACAGGGATGTTGTTGGCCATGCCGTTGCCGATGCCAACACCGACCAGACCGCCATCGGCAAGCGAGAAGAGCGACTGGACGATCTGGTAGCCCTGGCCCTGGGCGTCCTTAAACGGATCGAGCCAAACCTGGAAACGCACCTGAACGTGAGACAGGAACTTGTAGGCGCCCACGGCTCCGACGGCTAAGAGCGCAAGGCCGATAACGACATACGAAAAGCGCCCCGTGGCAACGTAGAGCATCAGCAAGAAGATGGTGTAGAACAGCACGGCCGAACCCAAGTCGCGTTCGAAGACGACGACGAGCAGACACACACCCCACACGGCAAACAGCGGCAGCAGTAGTCGCAGGCGAGGGATCTTAAAGCCCAGGATCTTGCGGTTGGAGATGGAGAGCAGCTCGCGGTTCTCGGCCAGGTACCCAGCTAGGAACAGCACGATAAAGACCTTGGCGAACTCGCCGGGCTGGATGGTAAAGCCCGCGATGCGAATCCACAGCTTGGAGCCCGAGATCGTGGTGCCGATAAAGATAGGCAGCATCAGCAGGATGATGCCGATAATGCCAAAGGTGTACTTGTAGCGCATGACCACGTCGAGGTTTTTGACTAATGCAAGCGTTCCCACCATGAGCGCCACCGAGACAAACAGGATGATGAGCTGTGAGATGGCGAGAGCGGGGGCGAGACGCGTCACGAACGTGATGCCGATGCCCGAAAGTATAAATACGATGGGCAGGATGGCGGGGTCGGCACCGGGCGCCAAGATGCGCACGGCAATGTGGGCCGCGGCAAAGGCGGCAAAGAGGCCGATCGGTACGGCGAGCGTCTCAAAGGAGATGGCAGCGCCCGCGGTGAGGACGTACATCGCATACAGCAGGATGACGGGGAACGCCGAGGCGATGAGCAAGAGCAGCTCGGTGTTGCGGCGACTCATAAGCGGCACTCCCTTTCTAATTCTTATCGGAGGCTTCGGCCTCGGCGGACTGTTCGGCGGTTTTCTCGGAATCTGATTCGGAGGTCGATCCCTGATTGGTGTTGTCGCGAATCGTTTGCGCGTCGATCACCTGGCGGGTCTGCTCCTCGTCGATCTGGTGGCGGTACTTGGATATCGTGTCCTGCGCATCGTCGACACTTGTTTGCGGAATGCCCGCCTTGAGGCGGTTTTGCGTGTCTTCGGGCAGGTCGGACAGCTTGATGCTGGTTTCGCTTTCGAGCCAGTGGAGCTTGAGTCCGAGTGGCTTGCCGGGCAGGCCGCGCCAGACGGCGACATTGCCCTGGTAGGTACCCAGGTAGTACGAGCCGGTGACACCCGTGTAGGCCCAGATGCCAGCTGCCAGCACAAAGACGAGGGCCAGGATGGCGGCGATAGTAACGTTGCGGCGACGCACGCGTTGCGCCTCGCGCATGACGCCATCGTCAACCAGGTCAACGACTACTACGGTCACGTTGTCGTGGCCGCCGGCGGCAAGCGCCGCGTCCACTAGGTTGTCGACGCAGATTTGCGCGGTTGAGGACTGTGTGGCGATGTTCTCGATATCGCTATCGGGAATCATGCTCGAGAGGCCGTCGGAGCACAGGATCAGGCGGTCGCCTTCCTCGATATGCAGAGTGAAGTGGTCGGCATACATGGCGGGGTCCGAGCCCAGTGCGCGGGTGATGACCGAACGGTTGGGGTGGACGCGAGCCTCGTCTGCCGTGATCTCGCCGGCGTCCACGAGCTCCTCCACGTAGGAGTGGTCGCGGGTCACGCGGATGAGCGTGCCCTCGTGGAGCAGGTAGGCGCGAGAGTCGCCCACGTGGGCGATGGCGAGCGTGTCGTTTTCGATATAGGCGCAGGTGGCTGTGCAGCCCATGCCGGGCTTGCCCAGGCCATTCAGGGCCGCCTCGATTACGGCGGCGTTGGCTGCCTCGACGGCTGCGGCCAGACGTGCGGCGTCGGCAGACTGAGGAGCTGTCTTGGCAATAGTCTCGACGGCGATGGAAGAGGCTACCTCGCCGGCGGCGTGACCGCCCATGCCGTCGCATACGCAAAAGAGCGGCGACTGCACTAGGTAGGAATCCTCATTGTGCGGGCGCACACAGCCAACGTCGGAGCGGGCGCCCCACATGAGTTGCGTGGTGGTGCCGGCATCATAGGTCGAGTCGGTCTCGATGCGTTCCTCGGTCAGGGGCTCAAAGCTCATGGTCGAGCCGGGGTCTTTGAGCTTGGCCTCAACGGCGGCAACGTCGATTTCAGCTGTGTCACCGGGAGAGACGGTGTCGGTCTCGGCGTTTGATTCGGAATCGCCGGTGTCCGGGGAATCGGGCTCCTCGGAAACGCGGGCGGTCGACTCGTCATCTTGCGGGCTGACGTCTATAGGCTCGGGCGTCGCAAAGTGCGACGGCGCGGGCGTGTTTTGCGACTGGGCGGCGGGCTCGGCCACGGCATCGGACTCGCTTGCGGGCGCAGGCTGCGGGGTCTTTGGTGCAGGGCCGTCCTCGGGGGATGTCCCCGCCTCGGGCGCCGGCGTAGACGCGGGCGCAACCTCGGATGCCGGGGCTATGGGAAACGCCGGCGCGGCGGGCTCGGGTGCCGCAAACACCGCAGCGCTCTCGTTGATTGCCGCGGCGACGGGCTCTGCAAAGTGAGCCGGCGCCGGGGTTGCTTCGGGCGCTGTGGGCTGTTCCGCAGCATGTGCGCCGATGGGCGCCGCTACGGCATCCTCTTCGTCCTCGTTATCGGCGAGATCCGAAATATCATGCGTTACATGCGAAAGAGGCAGGGAGAACACGGTGTCCTCGGGTTCCACGGGTGCGGAGCCCGCCGGAGCGGCGTGGGCCGGCGCAGCTGCGGCGGCAGCCGGTGCCTCGGTCATGGTCGCGGACTTGTTCTCCTCGTCGATCATCGACGGTTCACCTTCATGACCACGTCGCCAATCTGGACTTCGTCGCCCTCACGCAGCGTCGCGGGCTCCACGAGCTGGCGGCCGTTGACGAGCGTGCCGTTAAGTGAGTTGAGGTCCTCGATGATGAGCGCCGGGCCCTGCAGCGAAAAGCGCGCGTGCGAGGCCGAAACGAACGGTTCGTTGATGCAGATGTCCGAAGATGGCGAGCGACCGACGATGACGGGGCCGAGCATGTCTACGTGAATGCCGCGGATGCCGCGCGGACCCTTGTCCACATCGATCGTCCAGATAGCCGAGTCGCGGCGCTGTCCACGCACAAGTCCCACGCCGGTCTTCATGACGGCGAACAAGAAGATATAGAGCAGGGCGACCAGGACGATGCGGCCTGCAAAAAGGACGATATCGATGTTCATAAGCGACTATCCCCTAAATTCAAAAGTACTCAGGCCAAACGTCAGTAGATCGCCGTTGCGCAGCGGGCAGCGCGTAATGCGGCGGTTGTTGACGAGCGTGCCGTTGGTGGAATTGAGGTCCTCGATCGACCAATCCGAGCCCGTAAAGGTGAGCTGGGCGTGGCGGCGCGACACGTTGGGGTCGCGCAGGGCAATGTCGGAAACTGAGCGCTCGCGACCGATGGTTACCTGTGCGGAGGTGATGCTATGGCTCTCGCCGCTCACGACGTCGACGAGCTGGGCGAGCGGGCGCTGCGGGGCGCGAGTGCTCGCCATGTTGGAGGCGATGCCGGCTGCGGCGCCTAGGCCCACGGCGGCACCGGTCGCGGCGGCTCCGCCCATGCCGGCAAGCGCGTCGCGCGAGACGGTCTGCGGCACCGGGATGGGTGCTGCGGCGGGGTCGGGGACGCTAGGCGCGAAGGGGTCTGCCACGGCAAGCGGGTCGGGAGCGGCGGCGCGAGGCGTCGGCTGCTGCTGGGGCATGGCGGCGGGGCGCTGCTGCTGCGGGGCAGCAAACTGCTGCTGGCCGGCGCGCGGGGCGCTGGCGGCACGGCTTGCCGCGGAGTTGTTCTGGCCCAGGCCGTTTTGATAGGCGCGCTCTTCTTCGTACAGGCGGCCGAGCGTGGGGGCATCGACGTTCTCGGCAAAGACCGAGAACTTGCCGGCGCGCAGCTGCGGATCGATCATAAAGCGCACGAGGGGCTCGCCGACAAAGACATAGCGGCGCTTTTCGGCCTGCGCCTTCACAAACTCGCGGACCTCGCGCGAAAGCTCGGGGTAGAACGGGGCGAGCATGGGATCGTCGTCGGCGGCGATAAGGATGGTATAGAGTGCCGGCGCCGTGTTGACGCCGTTGATCACCAGAGTCTGATCCTCCATGTCGCGAGCGGCCTGCTTGGCAAGCTTCTTAAAGGAGAACGGGGCACGGGTGGCACCGAAGATGCCGGCCACGTGGTCCTCGAAGATGTTCAGGAAGTTCACGAAAGATCACTCTCCGTATAGGTTCTTTGGTATCCGAGCAAATATAGGCATATCCCAACGATTATAGAGGATAGGGTTCCCGCAACCGCCGCCTTGGCGACGACCGCGGCTGCAAGGCTGGCAATTTCCATATGGTGTGCAAGACAGGACGCCGCTGCGCAGCCGATGCCGGTGACAGCGATGGCGGCGATTGCGGCAAGGTTTGAGCCCTGATTGGCACGCTTGGCATGGGCATTGAGCAGCGCAGATGACGCCGCGGCAGTTGCCGCGACCAGCACAAAGGCAGCCCAAAGGAGTGGGTCTCCCAGCGCTGCGGCAACGTTACCGAGCCCCAGTACGCCTCCGGCTGAAAGCGCGACCGTGGCCAGACGGGCAAAAAGCGCGCCCATGCCCGTTGCCGCGGCGGCGCTTGCCGGGCCGAGCCAAAATGACGCGACGCCGGCGGCGACCCCAGCTGCCAGGAAGGTATTGCCGGTCAGACAGCCAAGCGCGAGTGCACAGGTGAGCGTGGCGCTCGCGGCAGTCTCGGTGCGACCCCAGGCGATCCACCAACCGGACATGGCGGCGGCAAAGATCACCGCGACGGGCAGCATCGACAGGATGCCCTGTGCCTGCATGGTGGCGTTGGCCATGAGCACCAAAAAGCCCACAGCCGAGATGGCCGAGCCAATCTGGGGGGCCAGGCCAGCCGCCACTCCGATCGCGATGGCCGCAATGACCAGGCCGGGAAGCGCCGCGACCCCGGCCGTTTGCATCAGCAAAAAGCTAAAGGTGCCGCACGTTAGCGCCGAGATAGTGCGCATGGTGTAGTCGCGCGCATGGCTCCAGCGCGTGCCCGCCCAGCCGAGTGCGGGGTCGACCTCGATGGCGTCGTCCTCGTAGTGCGACGGCTCGATATCGTCGAGCTCCTGCTCGTCATCCGAAAGTTCGCCAACCATTTGCTCCAGGCTGCGACGGCCTTCGCGCACGCTGCCCAGACCGGCAAGGAGCTGGTCGCAAAATGTCTCGACGCTGCTGGGGCGGTCCTGCGGCATGGGGGAGAGCGCGCTCATGAGCGCGGCCTCGGCTCCCGGGGGAAAGTGTGGTATCAGCTCGCTGGGATAGGTGGCGCCGCCGATGATGCGGTCGAGCGAGTCGGCGGGCGTGGCCGCCATAAAGGGAGCGCTGCCGCACAGGCCCTCATAGATTACACAGGCGAGGGCAAAGACATCGGCGCGCTCATCGACCGTGCCGGTCTCGATATCGAGCTGCTCGGGCGGCATGTAGCCGATGGTGCCGCCGCGCGAGCCGCCAAAGCCACCGGCGGACGACAGTCGCGCCATGCCAAAGTCGGTGAGCTTTACATTGCCCGAGTGGTCGATGAGCACGTTGGCGGGCTTAATGTCCAGGTGGAGTACGCCATTACTATGGGCGAAGGTGAGCGCCTGGCCTAGGGCATCGGCAATGGCCGCGGCCTCGTCAAAGGTAAGTGAGTGACCGTCCACGCGGTGCAAAAACTCGGCCAGCGACATGCCATCGACATATTCCATAACTAGGTAGGCATAGGCTGTGTCGTGCGTAAAGTCGATGACCTGCACGATGTTGGGATGTTGAAGCATGGCGGCAGTGTGCGCCTCGCGCAGGACATCCATGATGTCGCTGGCGGGCATGCCGACACCGTTAATAAGGGGGATGCGCTTAATGGCGACGCGGCGGCGCAGGTGCGTGTCGCGGCAGATCTCGATGGAGCCAAAACCGCCGGTCGCAAGTGTCTCGAGCGGCTGGTACCGCTTGAGCAGCTCGCGAGAGCTGGTGCCCTCCAAAGGAACGTCCGGCGAGAACCGGGCGGTATGTTGCGAGAAAAGCGGCATGGCCAACCCTCGTGCGTTTAAAGTTCGTTTGCGAGCGGCGGGCGCGGGGCCGAGCCGTTCGCGGTGGCATAGATGCTGCTAGTGTAGCACGCTCGGGTGCATGGGGAGGATAGCGGGATGCGAGGCTGCCTGCCTGGCTTGGCCTTAGCGCTTCTTCTTGTTCTTCTTCTGCTTGCGCCGCTTGCCCTTGGTCTCCTGGGGCTTGTCGCCCTGCTTGGCCTCGGCGGCGGCCTTCTCGGCCTTCATTTTCTTCTTCTTGGTCTCGATGCGGAGTTTTTTGTTGATGCGGGCCTTGAGGAAGGGACCGAACTGCTCGGCATCGCCACGGACGAAGGTGTCCTTGGGGATCGTCACGCCCTGGTCGGCGAACATGGCCACAAAGATGCGCTCGCCGTCGAGTACGTGGTCGAGCTTGTCAAACGGGAAGAACTGCGACTTGCCGCTCTTGCCCCAAACCATCAGGCCGTCCTCGTTGGCGGCGACGCGGCGATAGCGGCCACCCATGGACTCGTCGGCCTCGACGGCGTCGATAAAGTCGCGGGCGAGCGTGTGGTGCAGGTTCTTGCTCCACCAGGCCAAAAAGGCGCCGAACACGATCAACACGACGCCGAACTTGATCCAGCTGCCGCCGGCCACCAGCATGCCGATGCCGATGAGCGCGGCAACTGCCGCGGCGACATACAGCGAGCCGCGACGCCTGGGCGAGGCGACCAGGCGGGCGAAGTCGGTGACCAGGTCGTTTTCGTACTGGTACTCGTTGAGGTACAGGATGCCGTCATCGGCTGCGGCCTGCTCCTCGAGCGCGACCTCGACCTGGTCGGCTGCTTCGGAGGGAACGAGGTTGCTCTCTGCGTCTGCCATGCTCTTTGGACTCCTATCGCGGCGGGCTCGCCGTACGGGTTATTATGGAATGCAGTATGCCGTGCGACCGCATGGCCGCCGCGGCAACAAGACTCAGTATACCCGGGGGAGCACCCATGGAATCGTTGTACCGAAAGTATCGCCCGCTCACCTTTGACTCCGTGGTGGGCCAGCAGCATATCGTCTCGACGCTCGAGCACGCCATCACCGAGGGGCGCCTGTCCCACGCCTACCTGTTCTGCGGACCGCGCGGCACGGGCAAGACCACCATGGCGCGCATTCTGGCCAAGGCGCTGCTGTGCCGCAATGCCGAGGCGGCGCGCGCCGAGGGTGCAAGCGGCTGCATGCCCGACGGTACTTGCGAGGAGTGCGAGCTCATTGCCGAGGGTAACCACCCCGATGTCTACGAGCTCGATGCCGCAAGCCGTACCGGCGTGGACAACGTGCGCGAGGAGATTATCAACTCCGTTAACTTTGCCCCGGTGCGTGGCAAGTACAAGATCTATATCATCGACGAGGTCCACATGCTCACGACGGCGGCGTTCAACGCGCTGCTCAAGACGCTCGAGGAGCCGCCGGCGCACGTGATCTTTGTGCTGTGTACCACCGACCCGCAAAAGATTCTGGAGACAATCCTTTCGCGCTGCCAGCGCTTCGATTTCCACCGCATTGGTAACGAGGATATCGAGCGCCGCCTGGCATACGTGTGCGAGCAGGAGGGCTTCGACTACGACGATGAGGCGCTTGCCATCGTGGCGCGCCATGCCAAGGGCGGCATGCGCGACGCGCTCTCCACGCTGGAGCAGCTGAGCGTCTTCGGCAACGGCACCGTGCATGCGGACGATGCCCGCTCGCTTTTGGGCGAGGTTTCGGACCAGATTCTGGGCGAGTTTGCGCGCGCCATTGCCGATCGCGATGTCGCCGAGCTGTATGGGCTTATTCGCGCGCAGGTCGAGGAAGGTAACGATCTGCTGGAACTGACGCGCGACCTGGTGGCGCATGTGCGCGACGTGTACGTGGCCTGCGTTGCCGGTGCCCGTGCCGAGTTGTTTGAGGGCGGCGCCGAGCAGGCCGAGGCGCTTGCAGCCGAGGCCGCTGCCTTTGGCGAGCATCCTGCCGACCGCCTGGCCCGTGTGCTGACAGTGCTCGACGATGCCGCACTGGAGATGAGGGGCGCGAGCGATGTGCGCCTGGTGCTCGAGATTGCCTGCACGCGTCTGGCACGTCCCGAGGCCGATCTGACCATTGAGGCTCTGGCCGAGCGTGTGGCACGCTTGGAGGCCATGGTCGCCAACGCCGCGGTGCCGGCGAGCGTGGCTGCTGCTCAGGCCGCCGCGCCTGCAGCATCCGTACCCGCTGCTGCCCAACAGCCGACGCTCATTTCGGGCGCTCGTGCTGCCGCTCCGGCGGCATCCGCTGCCCCCGCTGCTACGTCCGCGCGCCAGGGCGGTATGCCTTGGGACCGCGGCGCTGCTGTTCCGGCTGCCCAGCCTGCGACCAAGTCCGCGGCTCCTGCGCCGGCGCCCAGACCTGTAACGCCTGCACCTCAGCCCGTTGCGGCTCCGGCTTCCGCGCCCGCTGCATCGACCGTGTCGGTGTCCAAGCCCAACAACGCCGCCCAGGTTGCCGCCGCCGGTGCTGCCGAGACCCCCGCGGTTGAGGACGCCGGCGAGCTCCAGCGCAAATGGGCCGAGGTCGTCGAGCGCGTCAAGGCTCGTCAGGCCTCCTACGCAGGGCTTTTGCTCAACGCCCGCGCCACGGCCGACGACGGCTCCAAGCTCACGGTCTCGTTCCCCGCGGGTTCGACTTTTGCCATCAAGATGCTCGGTCGCGCCGATACGCAGTCGGTGGTCCTGCCGACGGTCTGCGCGGTCTTCGGTCGTCGTACCGTCGACTATGTCCTGGATGGGGGTGGCACGCCGGCTCCTCAACATGAGGAGCATTCTCCATCTGCACGGGCTGCGGTATCTGCGGACCCGCAACCCGTGTCCTCGGTGCCCCCTGCATCCTCGAGCGCCAGCGCGACGCAGCCAAAAGCGGCGCCGGTAGCGGCACCGACCCCGTCGGCGCCTGAACCCGCTGCGCCCAAACCGGCTGCTCCGATCCCCGCGCCCAAGTCCGCTGCCGCGCCTGCGCCCAAGTCATCCGACCTGGCCAAGGCCCCTTGGCTGCGCTCCGACAACCCTGCCGGTGCTCCTGCCACGGGCAAGCTCCCGACCGAGCCCGCGCCCCGAGCGCCCGAGCGCGCGTCCGTCCCCATGGCTCAGCCGCCTGCGCAGGCTGCGCCATGGGAATCCGAGCAGGTGCCCTACGACGATGCTATGGTCGGTGGTTTTGCTGCCGATGCCGGCGGGGACGATCTGCCCCCGTTCGACGTGCCGGGTGCGGCGTCCGCGACCAAGGCCGCTGCTGTGGCACCCGCAGCCTCTGCAAACGACGACGTCCCTGCCGCTCCCTGGGAATCCAATCCCGGTGCTGGCAGCCCCTTCGGCCATCAGGGCGCAGCCCCGAGCATCCCGCAGACCGAGGACGAGGCCAAGGCCCTCATCCGCAGCGTCTTTGGCCAGGCCACCATCTTCAAGCCGGTGGAGTAGCTGCGCAGGCGGGTATACTGCTCAAGAAGAGGACCCCTTGTCCGGGCGCATCTGTATTTCGGACATGTGTAGTGTGGTGCCGCGTATGTCGCATTTGAGCAGACAGGTGCGTGACGGTCGGCCTAGGATGCTGAGGTCGATACGATACGTCGCATGGCTGTCCGTGTACTCGACTTGCTCGGCGTTAATGGTTGCTCCGATTGCCAAATAAACGCCTAGCTCGGCATCGACAATCTTGAAGTCCTTTATCTTGACCTTGAACTCTTGATAGAGGGACGGGCTGTTGTAGTAGACGGTTCGGGTTCCGTCGGTGCACTCATCGGTCGTCTCCCATTTGACGACGGGCTGGTCCGAGCTGGCTATCAGCAGTTCTGCTCCAAAAGCTATGGCATGGGTGATGACAACCAGCAATGCCCAGCCGACAAAGAGATAGAGAACCACATATGCAACGGGGTGTTTTGAGCGGATGTTTTGGAGCGCGTTGGGGGCATTCATGGGGCACCTCCAAATTACTATCTATGGCAATCAAATTATACCCTGCCGCCATGTGCGCCGCCTCGAGCAGCGGTTCGGCATTTAGCTATTTAGTGGCGCCTTGAATATCAACTTCATCCGAACACCTCCCACATTCATCCGTACATGTACGGATGAATGTGGGAACCCGATACCCTGAGGGCCGGACCGGCCGGCCCCGGGAGATCGGAGGACGTCATGTCCGGAAAGAGCGGAAAGAGCGGGAAGGGCGCCGCGAGGGCGGTCCCGAGGGCCTACGGCAGGCTCACGAGGCACGAGCGGGACACGGTCCAGAGGATGCTGGAGCGCGGGGCCT
>UQLC01000023.1 GCA_900541795.1 uncultured Collinsella sp.
GAAAGCACTTAATGTGCTTTCCGTCTTGCGCAGGACTGTAGAGCAGCAAACTTAACCCCCGCCCTCAGCCCCGGAGACCCTCCCGGATGGCCCTGAAAAATTTTTTCAAAAAAGTTGTTGCGCGCCGGACAGACTTCTGTGTATACTAATCCCCGCAGCGCACGCGAGCGGAAACAAACGCGAACGCCTGCCTGGGGAGTTAGCTCAGTTTGGTTAGAGCGCCGGCCTGTCACGTCGGAGGTCGCGGGTTCGAGCCCCGTACTTCCCGCCAACGCAATTAAAGCCACGTCTTCGGACGTGGCTTTTTGCGTTTGATGCACTTTGTTTCGGTAGAACGATCGCCCTAGCGCATCTTCGCCCAGAATCCCCGCGCCTTCGGGAACGCAAGTAAAATCTAATAAGTATATCTGTCTGAACAACAGCTTTGTTGCGCAACACCTGTTCTACGAGACAGGGGGTTAGGTTATACTAAATTGCACTGTGCGCCGCACCTGATGCATTTCGCTCCAAGCGCGGCACTCAGTGGATATCCGATTTACCATTTGGATGTCCTGGCGGTCATTTGGCGTCTCGACACAAGCTCGGCCCCGGAGCTCGTTCGAGCTGTTCGTATTCCTTGAAAGGGGAAACATGGACATATCGAGGAAGACTGATTATGCCCTTCGCATGCTTGCGATGCTTGCCGAGGAGCCGGAGCGGTTGCTTTCTGTTCGCACTGCTGCCGAAGAGGTCAATGTTCCGTATTCGTTTGCCCGTTCGATTCAGCACGGCTTGGTTCAGGCCGGCATTGTGGAGAGCCTGCGTGGTGTTCATGGCGGCATGCGCCTTAAGGTGAGCCCCGACGATGTCACGATCCGTCAGGTCGTAGAGGCCGTTCAGGGCCCCATGGTTATGAATGATTGCACCGCGCCCGATGGCGACTGTGCGCGCATGGGCACGTGCTGCTATCATCCCCTGTGGGCCGGAGCCCAGGCGCTGATGCGCGACTATCTCGATTCCGTTTCGCTCGGCGATATCGTCGCCCATCGCCAGTTTCCGGCTGTCGATCCCAAGTTCGCCGACCGCGATGCGTTTCCCGAGTACGCCGCTTGCGCGTATGCTTGCCGGGAGGAATAGCGCCGCATAAGGAGCATTGTCATGATTCAGGACCCCTTTCGTTCGATGATTCGTTCGGAAGGGGTCCTGCGTTATCGCGACCTTCCGTGGCGCCGCACGCGCGACCCGTATATCATCTGGCTTTCCGAGGTCATGCTGCAGCAGACGCAGGTGCCGCGCGTGGAGACGCGCATGCCGGCGTGGCTCGATCGCTTTCCGACTGTCCGGGCGCTTGCTCAGGCCGCCCCTTCCGATGTCTTGGATGCGTGGCAGGGGATGGGCTACAATCGCCGCGCCCTGGCGCTTCACAGGGCTGCACAGTGCGTTGTGGAGGACTGGGATGGGGAGTTTCCGCGTGAGACGCACGATCTGGTCGCGTTGCCCGGCATTGGCCCGGCGACGGCGCAGGGCATCCGTTCGTTTGCATTCGATCTTCCGGGCGTGTATCTGGAGACCAACGTGCGCACGGTCTTTTTGCATCATTTCTTTCCCGATGTGCCGGCCGTTCCCGATCGCGAGCTGGTGCCGCTGATTCAAGCTGCCTGTCCGGCGGCCCCCGGTGCGGCGGCGGATGAGATTGCGCCCTTTGCCGCGCCTCAAGACGATGCCGACACGCCGCGCGCGTGGTATTACGCGTTGCTGGATTACGGCGCGTATCTTAAAAAGACGCTGCCCAATCCGTCCAGGCGGTCGGCGGGCTATAGTCGTCAGTCCAAGTTTGAGGGCTCGCGCCGCCAAAAGCGCGCCCACATTGTGCGCATGCTGCTGGCAGCGCGCGATGGGCAGCCGGCAGGTATTACGCTTGATGAAGCTGTTGCAGGCGTTAACGAGATGGAGACGGCAGCCGGCCGTGAGCCGGTCGAGCGCGAGCTGGTCGCAAGTATTCTTGCCGATCTGGAGCGCGAGGGCTTTTGCCGCTCCGAGGGCGATCGTTGGTTGAGCGTGTAGCCCGCTCAAATCTGAAGAACGGGATTGTAAGGTTTAAATTCTCGGCTTGAGGGCATCCTAAAGACAGGGCCGCTCAAAGCCTATGGGCGGCACGTGTTGAAGGGAAGTACACCTATGGATTTTGAGAACTCTCAGACCAAGAAGAACCTCGAGACTGCTTTTGCCGGTGAGTCCCAGGCACACACCAAGTATCGCTACTATGCATCCAAGGCCAAAAAGGACGGCTACGTTCAGATCTCGAATATCTTTGCCGAGACGGCGGGCAACGAGTCCGAGCATGCCAAGCTGTGGTTTAAGTACCTGCACGACGGCGCCGTTCCGGGCACTCTGGACAACCTGCGCGACGCCGCCGCGGGCGAGAACTACGAGTGGACCACGATGTATGACGAGTTTGCCAAGACCGCCGAGGAGGAGGGCTTTGCCGAGATCGCCGAGAAGTTCCGTGGTGTCGCCGCTGTCGAGAAGGCTCACGAGGAGCGCTACAACAAGCTCGTCGAGCGCATTGAGTCGGGCGAGGTGTTTGAGCGCGAGGGCGTAAAGGTGTGGAAGTGCCTGAACTGCGGGCACCTGCATGTTGGTGCCGAGGCGCCCGAGGTGTGCCCGGTGTGCAACCACCCGAAGGCGTACTTTGAGGAGCAGGTGGTGAACTACTAGCGCGTGGCGCTAGCGTGAGCTGGGCCGGGAGGGCCGGACTACCTTCCCTCCTCGCTCACGGCTTCGCAGGGTCGCGTTGAGGGAAGGTAGTCCGGCCCTCCCGGCCCGCTTCGGGTCGTCGCGTGCTCGTTACTGAAAAGCTGATTAGAAGTTTGTGTGCCGCCCCTTTTGGGGCGGCACGTTTTTGTGTGGGGTCTCTGTCTTCACAATTTCCGTCAAGCTTTTGGTTAGGTTTTGGTCGGTTGGCGTAAGGGCGGAAGGGCAAAAGATTGCTGGCGAAAAAAGCTCAGAGAAAGTGCTGGTAGGGGAGTTGTTGAGCTTTTCGACAGTTTTCTGACTATAGAATCTTTGCGGCTATTGCCGCGGATTTCGTTGCCGCGGTCGCGATGGTGCGGGATGCTGGGCGCAAGCGTCGAATGCTCCGATTGAGGAGGCCAACATGGATCTGTTTCTTGAGACCCCGCGGCAACAAGCCGAGCGCATGTTGCGCCAGCAGCAACGGCTTATGGAGATGCAAATGCAAGGGGCGGCCGTCCAGCCTCCTGCGCAAAACGCCGCGTCCGCGGTATCGTCTGCGGGTGAGGTGGACCCAGGAGCCTATTCCGTACAGCAAGATTCATATGCGCAGGAGCTTGCGTTCGACAAGCGTCGTGCGCGTCGCCGTCGTTGGACCCAGCGCCTGCGTACGCTGGCGATGATCGTGCTGATCCCGTTAGGGCTCGCGGCAATCTTCTTGGCCTCATATGCCCTCACGTGCATTCTCAACGGCGCCTCGCCCAGCGAGGTGCTTGAGCACTTGGCGGTTCTCGGCCAGCGCCTAAGCGATGTCGTAGCAACCATCCGCGCCGGCTGGGAGAGTTAGCGTTTTAGTACCTGTGGCCCAAAATCCATTTGTCCGATTGCCGCGTGACGCCCGGTGCGTGTGGCGGGGTAAGATTGATCGCGGTTTTGATTGATGATCGATTGAGTTTGTTGGGCGGAGTCTATGTCTGCTATTGATATCGTGCTTGTTGTGATTGCTTTGGTGGCGGTGGGGGTTGCTGTGGCTTGTGCCCTGCAGCTTAAGGGCCTTCGCGTCGAGCTGCAGGAGCGCGGCGATAGCGGGGCAGAGATGCTGGCTGCGCTCGAGCAGGCCAACAATGCGCTCGACACCCTGAACGTCGCGTTGGCCGAAACCCGCCGCACGGCAAATGCCATCGCGCAGCAGCAGACGACCGATGCGGCCGTAGAGCAGCAGCGTTACCTGACCATCGCGCGTGAGTTCTCGCAGGCTGGCGACCGTATGGATGACCTGCGTCGCGAGACGGCCCAACAGCTCGGTGCCAACCGCGAGGGCATCGAGCGCCGCCTGGACAAGGTGCGCGAGACGGTCGATGCCCAGCTGGGCGCCATCCGCAAGGACAACAACGTGCAGCTCGATCAGATGCGCGCGACGGTGGACGAGAAACTCTCCCGCACGCTCAACGATCGCCTGTCTGCATCGTTTAAGCAGGTGAGCGACCAGCTCGAGGCCGTGTACAAGGGTTTGGGCGATATGCAGTCTATCGCCACCGGCGTAGGCGACCTCAAGCGCGTGCTGGGCAACGTCAAGGCGCGTGGCATTTTGGGCGAGGTACAGCTGGGTGCAATCCTGGCGGACATCCTTACGCCCGACCAGTATCTGGAAAATGTCGCCACCAAGCCCGGCGCCTCGGAGCGGGTTGAGTTTGCCGTCAAGCTGCCGGTAGACGAGGGCGATCCCGTGCTGCTGCCGATCGACTCCAAATTCCCGGGCGATACGTACGAGCATCTGCTCGACGCCCAGGAGTCGGGTGACGCTGAGGCCGTTGCCGCAGCGCGCAAGACGCTCGATATGATGGTGAAACGCGAGGCCAAGGACATCTGCGAAAAGTACCTGAGCGTGCCCGCGACCACCAACTTTGGCATTCTGTTCGTGCCGTTTGAGGGCCTGTACGCCGAGGTCGTCAGCCGCCCCGGGCTTATCGAGACCCTGGGCCGCGACTATCACGTCAACGTTGCCGGCCCCAGCACCATGGCGGCCATCCTCAACAGCCTGCAGATGAGCTACCAGACGTTTAAGTTGCAAAAACGCACCGACGACGTGCTACGTGTGCTCTCTGCCGTCAAGGCCGAGCTGCCACGCTATCAGGCGGCCCTGCGCCGCGCCCAGCAGCAGATTGAGACTGCGGGAAAGACGGTCGAGGGCATCATCACCACGCGCACCAACGTTATGGAGCGCAAGCTCAAGGATATCGATGCGCTGGAAGATGCCGGGGAGGCCGACGCGATCTTGGGGCTCACGTCCGCGAGCCTGCTCGCAGACCAAAAAGACGAGGACTAGCTGCATCTGACGGCGGGGCGCTTGCGCAAGCACGGCGCGGGCGCTTTTCGCATCGTGCTTGCCTGGAGTGCGCTTTAGTGTGCAACAATGGCGTTTCGCCCTATCAGACGTGAAAGGAAGCCCATGTCTCAGAGAAACACCAGTCCGCTCAAACGCTCCACCGTGCGCCGCACGCTGCAGCGTTTTTGGGACGTCACGCGCACGCAGCCGCTGATCGTCTTTCTCTCGGTGTTCTCGTCGGCGGGCTACATCTTTTTGCTCACGTTTGCCAACACCTACGTGATGGCCCTTATCGTCGACCGCGTCCAGGCCGGCCCCGTGGCGGGCGACCAGGTGTTTGAGGTCTTTGGCCCTTACATTCTGGCGCTGGTGCTCGTTAACCTAGTGGGCCAAATCCTCTCCAAGCTGCAGGACTACACCGTCTACAAGCTCGAGATTGCGGGCAACTATCACCTGGCGCGCCTGTGCTTTGACACGCTCTCCAATCAATCCATGACATTTCACACCAGCCGTTTTGGCGGATCGCTTGTGAGCCAGACGAGCCGTTTTATGAGCGGCTATACGGGGCTGGTGGACGTGACGGTGTATTCGCTCATTCCCACTATCACCTCGGTTGTCT
Organism: uncultured Collinsella sp.; assembly: GCA_900541795.1. Taxonomy (GTDB): domain Bacteria; phylum Actinomycetota; class Coriobacteriia; order Coriobacteriales; family Coriobacteriaceae; genus Collinsella. The sequence continues at coordinate 5,658 of UQLC01000023.1, forward strand.
GCACGGTGGCGGCGCTCGCTCCGGTGGTGCCGACGTTTACCGTGATCCTGGTGGGCATCATGGTCGTCTACATCGCGTTTGTCTGGCTTATGTATAAGCGCATCATGCCGCTTTCGGCCGCGACGTCCGCCGCGCAGAACAAGCTGTCGGGTGTGCTGTCCGACGCGGTCACGAACATCCTGGCCGTCAAGACCTGTGGGCGCGAGGACTTTGAGCGCGACCTGTTCGATGCCGCCGACCGCGCCGCGCGCGACGCCGAGACGGTTTCGATGCACGCCATGATGCAGCGCAACTTTACGACCTCGGGCCTTATCGTCATCACCATGGCCGTGGTGAGCGTGTTCGTCGCGGGAGGCAACGCGTGGTTTGACATCTCTGCCGGCGCGCTCGTCATGATCTTTACCTATACGTACAACCTCACCATGCGTCTGAACTACGTAAGCTCCATGATGCAGCGCATTAACCGCGCACTGGGCGATGCGGCCGAGATGACGCGCGTGCTGGACGAGCCGCGTCTGGTAGCAGACGACGAGAACGCTCCCGAGCTTAAAGTGACCGAAGGCGCGATTGATTTTGAGCACTTGAGCTTTGCATACCGTGATGCCGCGGCGGGCGAGAGCGTGTTCGACGACCTGACGCTTCACGTGGCGGCAGGCCAGCGCGTGGGCCTGGTGGGTAAATCGGGCTCGGGCAAGACGACGCTCACCAAGCTGCTGTTGCGCCTGGACGATGTGCAGGGCGGCTGCGTGCTCGTGGACGGCCAGGACGTCTCGCGCTGCACGCAGCAGAGCCTGCGCCGCCAGGTTGCCTACGTGCCGCAGGAGGCGCTGCTGTTTCACCGCTCCATTCGCGAGAATATCGCCTACGGACGCCCCGACGCCACCGACGAGCAGATCCGCGAGGCCGCGCGTCTGGCAAATGCTCTGGAGTTTATCGACCGTCTGCCCCGTGGCTTTGACACCATGGTGGGCGAGCGCGGCGTCAAGCTTTCGGGCGGCCAACGCCAGCGCGTGGCCATCGCCCGTGCGATTCTCACCGATGCGCCAATCCTGGTGCTCGACGAGGCGACGTCTGCCCTCGACAGCGAGTCCGAGGCGCTGGTGCAGGGGGCGCTCGAGAACCTGATGCGCGGTCGCACCTCCATTGTGGTGGCGCATCGCCTGTCCACCGTGGCGGCGCTCGATCGCATCGTGGTGCTGGCGGACGGCGAGATTGTCGAGGACGGTACGCATGCGCAGCTTGTCGAGGCGGGCGGCGAGTATGCGAGCCTGTGGGGCCGCCAGACCGGCGCATTTTTGGAGGCGTAAAGACCCCATACGTGGGACAATCGTGCCCATAGGTTTGTTATGCCGCTGAGCCGAGGAGTCGTTATGCCACGCGAGACCAATGCCGCCAAACGCGAGCGCGCCGTTGAGGTGTGCGAGCGCCTCAACCGTCGCTATGGCCCGGTCGAGTGCTTTTTGGACCACGAGAATCCCTTTAGGCTGCTCATCGCGGTGCTGCTCTCGGCGCAGACGACCGACGCGCAGGTCAACAAGGTGACGCCGAAGCTGTTTGCCCAGTGGCCCACGCCCGAGGCCATGGCGGGGGCGAGCGTGGCCGATGTGGCCGATACCATTAAGTCGCTCGGCTTTTATAAGAGCAAGGCCAAGCACGCCGTGGAGGCCGCGCAGATGATCGTTGCCGATTACGGTGGCGAGGTGCCGGCCGACATGAAGGAGCTCGTCAAGCTGCCGGGTGTTGGCCGCAAAACGGCGAACATCGTGCTCAACGTGGGGTTTGGCATTGTCGAGGGCATCGCGGTCGATACGCACGTCAACCGCATCGCGCACCGCCTGATGCTGAGCCCCAAGACGCATGCCAAGGAGCCGCTCAAGACCGAGCAAGATCTGCTCAAGATTTTGCCGCACGAGTATTGGGAGTCGGTCAACCACCAGTGGATCACATTTGGCCGCGAGATCTGCGATGCCCGTAAACCTAAGTGCGACGAGTGCCCGCTGGCAGACCTTTGCCCCAGCGTGCGCGTTTTGGGGTAGCTGTTTGGCGTGCGCTGGCGTGTCCATCTCATGCGCTACCATGACAGGCAATGAAATCCGCCGCATACCCGCCGAGCTTGCCCCGGCGGGCTTTTGGCGTTGCAATGCCGGAGGAACAGCATGCTCATTCACCGTATAGCCGCGCAGCTCTACACTGCCGAGGCCTTGCAGACCGTCGAGGCCGGACTCGATGCCGGCGAGGACGTGACGCTGGCCGTGTCGCAGTCGGGCCGTACGCTTATGGCGGCAGCCCAGTTTGCGCGCCGCCCGCGCCCGACGGTCTACATTGTGAGTGGCGAGGATGCGGCCGATCGCGCCGCGCGTAGCCTTGCCGCCTACGTGGGCCTGGCGTACGTGTGCCGCTTTCCCGAGCGCAAGGACTATCCGTGGCGCGAGCAGGCGCCCGACGACGCCGTGGTGGCGCAGCGCTGCGAGGCTCTGGGGCGCATCGTGCGCGGCGACAACTGCATCATGGTCGCCTCGGCCCGTGCACTGCTGCGCTGCGTGCCGCCGGTCGAGAGTCGCTATTGGGAGTCCACCACTTTTGCGGTGGGCGAGGAGATTCCTTTTGACGAGGTGCCGCAGCGCCTGGTGGGCATGGGCTACACCAATGCCGGCGCCGCCGACGCGCCCGGCTTGTTTCGCGTTCACGGCGACACCGTCGAGGTGTTTCCCGCACAGGAAAAGGCGCCCGTGCGTATCGAGTTCTTCGGCGACGAGATCGACCGCATCCGCCGCATGGTGAGCTCAATGGGGCAGACCATCGGCAACGAGGACAGTATCGAGATCTTCCCCTGCCGTGAGCTGGCGCTTACCGACGATGCCGTTCACAACATGCATGTGGCGCTCTACCGCGCAAGCCAGGACGATAGCAAGTTGGCGGCGCTGCTCGAGATGGTGGATGCACGCATCGTCACGCCCGAGCTCGACCGCTTTTTGCCGGTGATGTACAGCCAGACCGTGAGCCCGCTGGCACACGTGAGCGGCAAGGCGCTCGTGGTTCTGTCCGAGCCGCGCTCGCTGTTCGACGACTGCCTGCGCGCCTACGAGGATATCGAGGCGCGTGCCGGTGAGGCGGGGATTGACCGACTGGATGGCCTGTATGTACGTGCCCAGCAGCTCGATTTTGGTGCTCAGCAGCGCCTGAACTATGTGAGCCTGATTCGCGCCGGCGGCGCGGTTACGGCAGAGCTCAAGATTGAGCAGCCGGCCATCGCGGGCTCGGACAACCGCTTTATGACGCGCATTCAGGAAGTCGTGGGCAAGCGCTACGCCTGCGTGTTCGCCATTCCCGACCGCGGCGCGCGCGAGTCGATGGAGCTCACCTTTGGCGACGAGGGCATTACCTTTGAGGAGTCGCTGACGGCAGCGCCCGAAAACGCCGGCGTCATTGGCGAGCGCGTACGCGTGGCAGCGGCGGATTCTGCCGATCGTGCTGCCCGTCAGGATGCTCATGCTGCAATTCGCGAGCGCCGCGCCGACGCGCTCAACGCCCGCTCGCTCGAGGCGGGCGCGGCCCAGGCTGCCGCCGGTGCCGCCGTGCCCACCATCTCGCGCGGACGCGTGACCTTTGTGGACGCTGCCCTGCCGCAGGGCGTGGTGGTGCCCGATGCCAACCTGGCCGTGTTCTCAATCGCCGACCTCAACGCCCGTATGGATGCCAACCGCGCGCGCAGCCGCCGCAAGGTGGACATTACGCAGATCACCTTCCCGTTTAAGCCGGGCGACTACGTGGTACACGCCACTCACGGCATCGCACTCTTTAGCGAGATTGCGCGTCAGGAAGTGGGCGGCAAAGAGCGCGACTACTTTTTGCTGGAATATGCCGACGGCGACAAGCTCTACGTGCCGCTCGAGCAGGTCGACCGTATCACGCGCTATGTTGGCCCCGACGGCGACAAACCGCGCCTGACCAGGCTCAACACAGCCGACTGGACGCGCGCCACCAACAAGGCGCGCAAGAATGCCAAAAAGCTGGCGTTTGACCTGGTCGACCTGTATACGCGCCGCTCATCAATCGCGGGTATCGCCTGCCCGCCTGACACGCCCGAGCAAATCGAGATGGAGGAGAGCTTTCCTTACGACGAGACGCGCGACCAGCTGGAGGCCATCGCCGACATTAAGGCCGATATGGAGGCGCCCAAGCCCATGGACCGCCTGCTGTGCGGCGACGTGGGTTTTGGCAAGACCGAGGTCGCCCTGCGCGCGGCGTTTAAGTGCGTGGACTCCGGCCGCCAGGTCATGGTGCTCTGCCCCACGACCATTCTTGCCCAGCAGCACTACGAGACGTTCTTTGAGCGCTTTGCCCCGTTTGGCCTTGAGGTCGAGGTGCTCAGCCGTTTCCGCACGCCGGCGCAGCAAAAGCGCGCGCTCAAGGCGTTTGCCGAGGGCACGATCGACGTGCTCATCGGCACGCACCGTCTGCTTTCGGCCGATGTGAACCCCAAGAACCTGGGCCTGGTGATCATCGACGAGGAGCAACGCTTTGGCGTGCAGCACAAGGAGCAGCTCAAGAACCTGCGCGAGCAGATTGACGTGCTCACGCTTTCGGCAACGCCTATTCCGCGAACCATGCAGATGGCCACGAGCGGCGTGCGCGACATGAGCCTGATTACCACGCCGCCGACCGGGCGTCGTCCCGTGATCGTGCACGTGGGGGAGTACGACCCCGACGTGGTAAGCGCGGCGATTCGCCTGGAGGTGGGCCGCGGCGGCCAGGTGTACTACGTGTCCAACCGCGTCAAGACCATCGACGACGCCGTGGCGCGCGTGCACGAGGCCGCGCCCGAGGCGCGCGTGGGCGTGGCGCACGGCAAGATGAGTCCGCGCGAGGTCGAGGACGTGATGATCGAGTTCGCGACCAAAAAGATCGACGTGCTCATCGCCACGACCATCGTGGAGAGCGGTATCGACAACGCAACGGCCAACACGCTGATCATCGAGGACTCGCAGCGCCTGGGCCTGGCGCAGCTCTACCAGCTCAAGGGTCGTGTGGGTCGCTCTGCCACGCAGGCCTACGCGTACTTTATGTTCCCGGGCGAGCTGCCACTCACCGAGGAGGCGACGGCGCGCCTGACCGCACTTTCCGAGTTCCAGGACCTGGGCAGCGGCATGCGCATCGCCATGCGCGACCTGGAGATTCGCGGTGCCGGCTCGCTTATGGGCGCCGAGCAGCACGGCAACCTGTCGAGCGTGGGCTTTGACCTGTTTACGCAGATGCTGGGCCAGGCGGTGGCCGAGGCGCGCGGCGATGACGACGCCGGCGTGGAGGCGGCGAGCGTGGGCATTAACCTGCCGGCCGACTACTTCTTGTCCGAGGAGTACCTGCCGGCGGTGGATCAGCGCGTACTCGTGTACCGTAAACTCGCGGCGGCCGAGGACCTGGAGAGCATCGATGAGGTGCAGGAAGAGACCGAGGCCGCGCATGGTGAGCTGCCGTTGGCAGGACTCAACCTGTTCAATCGCGCACGAATCCGCATTCGCGGCGAGCGTCTGGGGCTCGAGAGCGTCACGCTCAGCGGCGGTCGCATCACGTTTTTGGGCGTCGACGTGCCCAAGAAGGTGGCCTTTGAGCTAAAGACCCGCTATGGCGCGGTGAACTTCCCCAAGAGCCGCAAACTGTCGGTGCCCTACAAGGCGGGCGCCGGCGCGGGCAGCGGCCTGGGTCGCGGTCTCGACGCCAACGACGGTACCGGCCCCGTGGCCGCGGCACTCATGCTGTTGCAGCAGTTGGGTGCGAGCGACGACGACTAACGGGTCGACGCTGCAAACGCCCCATTTGGGCACTCTGGTTCCATCGAAAGGAAAGCATGTTCGGATACATCTATAAGAAAGACGTCGCCATTATCGCGGTTGTCCTGTGTCTTTGTCTGGGCGTGGGCAGTTTCTTCGACTATCAGATTTCGAGCGCGCTGTTCAACATCGGCAGCATGTACGGTCGCTTTGTCGAGGCGGCCGGCGAGCTGCCGTTCGAGCTGACGGCGAGCATCGCGGGCGTTATGCTCGTGCGCTCGGCACGCCCCGATTCCAGGGGGAGCAAATGGCTCGCTGCGCTGGGCGTTTTGATCAACGTGGGTCTGGTCGGCTACGAGATTATCGGATCGCTGCGCGTCGGCGGCAAGCTCATCGCGTTTCAGCTGGTGCTGACGTTTGTGCTGGTAATTGCGGTTAACGTTATTGCCTATCGCCTTACGCGCGACACCGCGCCCGACGAGCTCACGCGCTGGGCGTTGATGGTACTTGCCGTGTGGGTCGCTCAGGCCATTATCCTCAACGTGATCGTCAAGCCGCTGTGGTCGCGCCCGCGCATGCGCGTGATCGAGGTGACGCCGGGGCTCGATTTTCAGCCGTGGTGGGTGATCGGCAACCCCGACAAGTGGGCCTTTATCGCCGCCGGCGTGATCAAGGACGGCTTTAAGTCGTTCGCGAGCGGACACACGGCGCACGCGGCGATCGGCCTTATGCTCGCAGGGCTTCCCGCGGCGGCCTTTAAGGAAAAACCTTCGCGTCGCCGGGCGGTCTTTTGGATGGCGGCTGTGGTCTCGGCACTCGTCGCCTTTGGTCGTATCGTGATCGGAGCTCACTTTTTGAGCGACGTGAGCTGCGGCTTTGCCCTGGTGTTGGCGCTTGAGTGCCTTGCCGCGCGCGTTGCCTATCCCAACGGCGTACAATAGCCCCGTTTGAATCATCGGGCCCGTGCCCGGCTAGAGAGGATTGCCATGCTCGCGTTTAACAACGACTATTCCCACGGCGCACATCCGGCAGTGCTGCAGGCGCTCGTCGACACCAACATGGAGCCGCAGCCCGGCTACGGTACCGATGCGCACACCGAGCGTGCCAAGCAGCTTATCCGCGAGGTCTGTCAGGCGCCCGACGCCGACGTGTTTTTTCTGGTGGGCGGCACGCAGGCCAACGCGACGGTGATCGACATGCTGCTCGCGCCGTACGAGGGCGTCGTTGCTGCTGAGACTGGCCACGTCGCCTGCCATGAGGCGGGCGCTATCGAGTTTGGCGGCCACAAGGTGCTCACCATCCCCGGCTACGAGGGCAAGATGCACGCCGAGGACCTCGAGAACTATATCCAGGTGTTCTACGAAAACGAGAGCTACGAGCACACGGTGTTCCCGGGCGCCGTGTACGTGAGCCTATCGACCGAGTACGGTACGCTGTACTCCAAGGCCGAGCTCGCGGCGATTCACGCGGTGTGCCAGAAGCGCGAGATTCCGCTGTTTGTGGACGGTGCTCGTCTGGCCTATGCGCTGGCGGCCGATGAGTGCGACATTACCCTGCCCGAGCTGGCGCAGCTGTGTGACGTGTTCTACATCGGCGGCACCAAGTGCGGTGCGCTCTGCGGCGAGGCTGTGGTGTTCTGCGGCATGCACGCCCCGGCGCATCCCATTCCGCGTATTAAGCAGCACGGCGCGCTGTTGGCCAAGGGCCGCCTGACGGGCGTGCAGTTTGAGGCGCTCTTTACCGACGGCCTGTATTTTGAGATTGGTCGCCAGGCGATTGAGACCGCTCAGGCGCTGCGTCGCGTGCTGCACGAGCGCGGCTACCAGTTCTTCTTGGAGACGCCCACAAACCAGCAGTTCGTGATTCTGCCCAACGAGGACATGGCCCGCATTCGCGAGCATGCGGCGATCGAGTACTGGGAAAAGTACGACGATACCCACACGGTGGTGCGCTTTTGCACCAGCTGGGCCACGACGCAGGAGGACATCGACGCGCTGGCGGCTGTCCTGTAGCCTGATGTAATGACGAGGGCCACCCTGCGCCGGGTTTGGCGCAGGGTGGCCTTTGCTTTGGGGAGAAGGGTTGTATGACCGAGATGTCCGAGCCGACGATTCGTCTGGCGACGCCCGATGATGCGCCGGCGTTGCTTGCCATCTATGAGCCGTATGTGCGCCAGACGGCGATTACCTGCGAATACGAGGTGCCGAGCGTTGAGGAGTTCGCCGGGCGCATCGAGCGTACACTCAAGCGCTATCCGTATCTGGTGATGGAGCTGGACGGGCGTCCGGTTGGCTATGCCTATGTGAGTTCGCTCAACAGCCGCGAGGCATACGACTGGTCGGTCGAGACGTCGATCTACCTGGCGCGCGATGTGCGCCATGGCGGGCTGGGTCGCAAGCTGCACGATGCGCTCAAGCAGTGCCTGATCGCGATGGGCATCACCAATATGTGCGCGCTCATCGCCGTGCCGCACGACAAGGACGACGAGTATCTAACGCACAATAGCCAGGACTTCCATGCCCATATGGGATATCGCTTGGTGGGCGCCTTCGATCGCTGTGCCCAAAAGTTCGGCCGCTGGTACGACATGTGCTGGATGGAGCTGGTCCTTGCCGAGCGCACGCCCAACCAGCCTAAGCCAACCTGGTTCCCCGATCTCCTCGCCTAAAACCACCACGAAGGTGCCTGTCCCCTTTGTGGTGGTTCGAAGGTGCCTGTCCCCTTTGTGGTGGTTTTGGCAGGTTAGCCGATGGGCTCGGTGTATTTGGCGCGGTCGGTGCGCTGGATGCGCTTGGAGACATGGAGCGGGCGGCCGTCGGTGTCGTAGACGTAGTCGGTGATTAGGATTAGCGCCTGCCCGCGCTCAACGTTGAGCAAAAACGCCTCGTTTTGCGAGGCATAGCACACCTCAAAGGTCTTGTGCCCCTGTGCCGGCGCGCGATGGAATTCCTGGCGCAGCGTCGCGTAGAGCGAACCATTGATATCGCGATCGATGAGTGCTTCAAAGCTCGGTGGTAGATAGGTAGTCTCCAGGCACAGCGGCGCATCGTCCAGATAACGCAGACGGACAAGTTTGACGAGCTTGCTGCCCACGGCCGCATCAAAGAACTTAGCTATACTGCCGCCCGCCTTGGTAAAGCCCGAGTCCACCGTGCGCGTGGTGGGCTTCATGCCCTGACCCTGGACCTGCGCCGTATAGCTCGAAAACACCAGGTTGTTCTCGTGGAGCGCCGGCGTGTCGGCCACAAAGGCGCCGCGCCCGCGCTCGGTTCGAACCAGACCCTCATCAACGAGCACCTTAAGGGCATGGCGTACGGTGCTGCGCGACAGCCCCGATTCGTCCATGAACTCCATCTCGGACGGCAGCTTGTCTCCGCGTGCGTAGATGCCGGCGGCGATGCGGTCGCGCAGCATACCCGCCAAGCGCTCGTATTGGCTCAGTTTCTTTTTAGATGAAGCGTTCATGCGATCAGCCTATATCTAACTTGTATGCTTATCTAAGCAAGCATGTATTCAACACAACAATAAAACCGCTGGTATCGAGCTACCGAAAACCTTACCAGCAAAATTTCTAAGATAAATATAGCATACAACTAGTCGACATAACCAAAACATGTATGTAACTTGTATGCCATCGAGAGCATCAAACGAGAAGAAAGGCTGATGCGCGATGACTACTCAGGAACAGGTTAAGGACGTCGTCTCCCAGGTTTTGGCTGACAAGGCAGACAAGGGCGGCATCAAGCGCGTCGTGTGGATTGGCGCCGGCGGATCCAACGGCGGCAACTATCCTGCCCAGTACTTTATGGAGCACGAGGCCACGCAGGTCGTGAGCTCCAGCTACACCAGCAACGAGTTCGTGCACGCCACCCCGGCCTACGTCAACGAGAACACCCTGGCCGTTGTCGTGTCCATGCGCGGCACCAAGGAGACCATCGTCGCCGCCCAGGTCGCCAAGGACCACGGCGCCAGCACCATCGCAATCTATGTTGACGAGTCCGGCCTCACCGAGGTCTGCGACTACAAGATCCAGTATGACAGCCTGGCCGTCGACGAGTCCTGCATGGGCCGTACCAACTCCGCCGTCGTGACCATGATCGCCATGGAGCTCACGCAGCAGACCGAGGGTTATGCCGAGTACGAGACCGCTATGGCCGCCTTCGACCTGGTCGACCCCATCTATCGCAAGGCCGTCGAGTACACCCGTCCGCTCGCTGCCAAGTGGGCCGAGCAGAACGCCGACAAGCCCTGCATCAACGTGATGGCTCAGGGTCCGCTCTTTGGTGCCGCCTACGTCTTTAGCATCTGCAACGTGCAGGAGATGCTGCAGATCGACTCCTGCACCATCAACACCTGCGACTTCTTCCACGGCCCCTTCGAGATCCTGGACAAGCGCACCTCGCTGTTCCAGCTCATCAGCGTCGGCCGCAGCCGCTGCAACGACGAGCGCGGCATCCGCTTCGTCAACCAGTACGGTGGCGAGCGCGTCTATCAGCTCGACGCCAAGGAGCTTGGCCTCAACGACATCAAGGACAGCGTGAGCGAGTACTTCAACCACCTGATCTTTGCCCCGATCCTCAACAATGTGTACATGCGCGCGCTCTCTGCCGTCACCCACAAGGACTACATGACGCGCCGCTACATGTGGAAGCTTGAGTATTAGTTACGCGGTTTTACCAAACCGCGTAACGGCTCGACGCTGCGCGGTCCGCATTTGGGCAATCTGACGTTCAACTTCAAGGGCGCGACCAGAAGGTCAGCGCCCTTTCGTTTCACGTCGCCTTGCCTCAAATGCGGCCCGCTCGCTGACTTATGCTCAACCAGCGGCGCCTTAGACGTTGGGAACGTTCCTTTTCTGCCGGCAGTTGGGGACAGTCCTAGTCGTTGGGGACGTTCTTAAATGACTAGTCATCCAAGAACGTCCCCAACGACTACTCATTTAAGTACGTCCCCAATGAGTACCCAATGAGTGTGTGGGCGATCGGATTTTCCCGCTCGCCGATTTGTGTCTTGAAAAATGTATATAACGACTATAACGTAGTGTGAAACATATTGGAAACAATACCGAGGAGGCTGCGTTGAAGAAAAGCAATCTGGGCTATGTGCTGGTGCTGATCGCCGCGCTTATGTGGGGCAGCATCGGAATCTTTGTAAACGGCATCTCGGCCATGGGCGTTTCGTCCCAGAGCATGGCTGCCTTTCGCTTGTTGGTCGGAGCGCTTATCTTGGCGCCGGTCCTGATGTTTATGGGCTGCCGTCCGGGTGAGGGGTCCACCGTGGCTCAGGGTCCGCTGGCCCTGTTCAAGGCAAGCCCTAAAGAGCTTGTTCCCTGCGCGCTTGTCGGTATCGTCGGTCTGGCCGCCGCCAACACCTGTTATTACGAGTGCATGGGCGAGGTGGGCATGTCCACGGCCTCGGTGCTGCTCTACACCTCACCGGTGTTTGGCGTCATGCTCGGCCGCGTGCTTTATCGCGAGGACGTGACCCCCAACAAGCTCGTTGCCATTGTCTTTAACATCGTTGGCTGCGTGCTTGCAGTGACCAATGGCGACCTTTCCGGTTTTCATTTTTCGGTTTGGGGCGTCACATCGGGCGTGATTGCAGGCCTTTGTGGTGCGTCGCTCGCGGTGTTTAGCCGGATAGCAACCAAGACGGTCCACCCGCTTGCTGTCACGTTTTGGGGCTTTGTATTTGGCGGTGCGGTTATGGCAGCTATCGCGGCTCCGTGGCCGGATGTCGCCGCGGCAATGTCGCCACAGCTGCTGCTGTTGTTCCTTGGCTTTGGACTCATCCCCACAGCCGTGGCTTACATCTTATATATGCAGGGTCTGTCCATGGGGCTCGAGACATCGAAAGTTCCCGTCGTAATGTCTTTCGAGACGGTCGTCACCGTACTGGTGGGCATTGGTGTCTATGCCGAGCCCGCCGGTGCGATCAAGGTTCTGGGCATTGTGCTGGTGCTCGCGTCCATCCTGATCATGAACACCGACTTCTCCAAGCTGCGCAACAGTGTGTTTGTCGGTCATGTCATTGAGAGCATGACCTTTAAGCCCAATGCGTGGTGGACCGAAAAATCGCAGGACATGGATCTGTTTAAGGAGCGCACCGGCATCGCGCTGGAGCCCACCGTGCAGGAAAGCCCCTGGTACTTTGTGCGATAGGGGATTGCGCGCAGGGTCTGACCTCGGGTTATCCAGCCAGTGCCGACCTACCCAGCCCCAACGTTTCGATTACGTTAAACCCGTCAACGGTCGATTTTCACCCGCGAGCGGTCTTTATACTAATTAGCAATATAAGCAACGTATAAGACGTTATAATGACCATAACGAAAAGGAGGAGGCAAGATGAATCAGATCATTCTCGCATCTCATGGCGGCCTGGCCGCAGGCGCCAAAGACACGCTCGAGATGGTTCTCGGCGACGTGTCGAACGTCCACGTCGTGTCGCTTGCTCGTGACGACAAGGAGCCCATCACCGATAAGGTGGACGCCATGATCGCCACGTTCAACGCGGACGACACCGTCTATGTGCTGACCGATATGCTCGGCAGCTCGGTCAACAACAGCATGGTCGAGCTTTCCAAGAACGGCACGAAGTTCACGGTTGTCAGCGGTTTCAACATTCCGCTGGCACTGACGCTCGCTATGAGCCCCGTTCCCGTCAAGGGCGCCGAGCTCGCGGCCCTCATCAACGAGGCCCGCACCGGTCTGACCAACCCCAACGCACCGGTCGAGGCTGCCGCGGCTCCCGCCAAGAAGGCCAAGGCGTCCCGTCACAGCTCCGGTCCCGCCAAGATCGTCCTCGCACGTCTTGACTACCGTCTGCTGCACGGCCAGGTCGTCTTTACCTGGACCACCAAGGTTCAGGCCGAGCGCATCATCGTCGTCGACAACGCTGCCGCCAACGATGACATCAAGAAGGGCGCTCTTAAGCTGGCCAAGCCCCAGGGCGTGCGCCTGAACGTCTTCACCGTCGAGCGTGCCCTCGCCAAGATGGACAAGCTCAACACCCTCGGCGAGCGCGTCATGTTCGTCTTTGGCAACACTGCCGAGATGCTGCAGTTCTGCCAGGGCTACAAGCTCGACGCCATCAACCTGGGCGCCACCGCCAACCACGACGGTGCCGATCAGGTCGGCGGCAAGGACAGCTCCGTCTTCCTCGACGCCACCCAGAAGGCCGACGTCAACCAGCTGCTCGACATGGGCATCAAGCTCTACGTCCAGCAGACCCCTACGTATCAGAGCGTCGACATCGACGCCAAGCTGTAATCAACCAGGCTTTTGCCTGACTGAAAGGAGAAGGGTATGAATACGTTCATCAGTGCGGTGCTCGTCGGCCTCGTCGGCGTGTTCTGCATGTGGGACTCCCGCCTGCTCGGTCGTCTTAACTTCGAGCAGCCCCTCGTTGGCGCTACGCTCGTCGGTCTGCTGCTGGGCGATGTGCCCACCGGCCTTGCCGTCGGTGCCGCCGTCGAGCTCGTGTCCATGGGCCTGGTGCAGGTCGGCGCCGCCGTTCCGCCCGATATGGTCCTGGGCGGCATCGTGGCCGCTGCCTTTGCGTGCCTGACCGATGCTTCCGCCGAGACCGCCATGACGATCGCCATCCCGGTCGCCGTCCTGGGTCAGCTCCTCGGCATCGTGTTCCGTTCCATCATCGCCGCCCTCACCCATGTGGCAGATAGCGCGATCGATAACGGAAAGTTCAAGACCGCCTACCGTATGCACATCTGCGCCGGCTCCGGTCTGTACGCCGTCATGTACTTCCTGCCGATCTTCCTCGCCGTCTTTGTTGGCACCGACCTGGTTCAGGCCATCGTCAACATGGTTCCCGAGTGGCTGTCCACTGGTCTTAACGTTTCGACCAAGATCATGACCGCCTACGGCTTGGCCCTGCTGCTCACCATGATGATCAAGAAGGGTATGACTCCGTTCCTGTTCATCGGTTTCCTGCTCGCCGCTTACCTCAACCTGTCCGTCATCGCGGTCGCTCTGATCGGTGTGTGCCTGGCTGTCGTCTTCATGGGCTTCAAGTTCAACGGTTCCCATGCAGCCGCCGGTGTCGATTCCGACTACGATCCGCTCGAAGACGACGAAGACTAAGGAGGAACACACTATGGCAACCGCAACCAAGGACGTGTCCCTGAACAAGAAGGTCAGCCAGTTCTTCTGGCGCTCCTGGGCCATCCAGGCCTCTTGGAACTACGAGCGTCAGATGAACATGGGCTTCCTCTACGGCATGGTTCCCACGCTCGATCGCCTCTATCCGGATGAGTCCGACCCTAAGCAGCTCGCTGCTAAGAAAGAGGCTTACCACCGTCACATGGCGTTCTACAACTGCACCCCGCAGACGAGCGCTTTCATCCTGGGCCTCGCCGCCTCCATGGAGGAGGAGTACGCCAAGGATCCCGAGAACTTCGATCCCGATTCGATCAACGCGGTCAAGACCTCCCTCATGGGTCCGCTTTCCGGCATCGGTGACTCCTTCTTCCAGGGCACCATCCGCGTTATCGCCTTTGGTCTGGGCGTTCAGCTGGCTCAGCAGGGCTCCATCATGGGCCCGATCCTGGCCATGCTCATCTCCATCGTCCCCTCTGTGCTGATCACTTGGTTCGCAGCCAAGATGGGCTATCAGGGCGGTCATGAGTACCTGAGCAAGCTTCAGGGCGGCGACCTCATGGAGAAGCTCATGTATGTCTGCGGCATCGTGGGCCTTATGTCCGTGGGCGGCATGATCGCTACGCTGATCGGCGCCACCACCCCGCTGCAGTTCGCTGAGGGCACTGTCGTGATCCAGGACATCCTGGACGGCATGATGCCCCAGATGATCTCCCTTGGCCTCACTGGCCTTATGTACTGGCTCATCAAGAAGAACGTCAACACCGGTTGGCTTCTCGTGATCGCCATCGTGGGCGGCATCGCCCTCTCCGCGGCCGGCATCCTGGCCTAGTCGCGACTAAGCGCCTAACCGCTTTCCCCCGGGGGCCTGCCTGGCATCCCATACCCCAGGCAGGCTTCCATCCCTATACGTGACAAAGGGCAGTCCCTTTGTCACATCCTCAACGGGCCGGCGACTCGGTCCAAACCACGGTAACCCTGCGAGCGCCCGGCAATGTGGCGCCGCAAAAATCGAAAGGAATGTGTCAGATGTACGAGATCGACCTTAACCTCCCTAAGCAGATCGTCGCTGACGTCCTGTCCAACCACGAGATCCACAGCGTCGCCTTCGTCGGCTGCGGCGCTTCCATGTCCGACCTTTACCCCGCCAAGTACTTCCTGGCCAACAACACGGACAAGCTGAACGTTCAGATCTTCACCGCTAACGAGTTCAACTACGACACGCCTTCCTGGGTCAACGAGCACACCTTCGTGATCACCTGCTCCCTCGGTGGCTCCACGCCCGAGACCGTCGAGGCCAACAAGACCGCCAAGAAGCACAACTGCCCGGTCGTCTCCCTCACCAACAAGGCTGGCTCCGCTCTGACCGTCGACGCCGACCATGTCATCGTTCACGGCTTCCACGCCAACTACGCTGCCAAGTGCGAGAAGCCCGGCTATGCCATCGCTCTTGCTGTCGAGATCCTTCAGCAGACCGAGGGCTATGACCACTACGAGGACATGATCACCGGCCTCACCAACGTCTTCGATCTCTGCGAGAACGCCGCTCAGCACTGCAAGAAGCTCGCCAAGAAGTTCGCCGAGGACTTCAAGGACGACAAGATGATTTACTTCATGGCTTCCGGTGCCTCCGAGAAGATGGCTTATTCTCACGCCGCCTTCCTGTTCACCGAGATGCAGTGGATCGACGCCGCCGCCTACAACACCGGCGAGTACTTCCACGGCCCGTTCGAGGTTTCCACCGAGGGTAAGCCCTACGTCTTCTTCATGTCCGATGGCGCCACCCGTCCGATGGACGCCCGCGCCCTCACCTTCCTTAAGCGCATGGGCGCCAAGGTCGCTCTGATCGACTCCAAGGACTACGGCCTGGCTGACGTCGTGCCCGCGAGCGTCGTCACCTACTTCAACCCGCTGCTGCACCTTGCCGTTATGCGTGAGTACGGCAACCAGATCGCCGAGGCCCGTCAGCACCCGCTGACCATGCGTCGCTACATGTGGAAGCTTTCCTACTAATCACAAGTAAGTAGACCTTACGGGTTGATTGAGAGGGGATGGGGTTTGCGCCCCGTCCCCTTTTTGCTCTGGGGAGAGCGTGTCTGTCGCGTCGCAAAGCCCCAGATAAAACCTACCAAAATAAACCTGTCCCTTTTTGGCAGGTGGGAGGAGATGCGTATGATCAAGGCAGTGCTGTTTGACATGGACGGCGTGCTGGTCGATACCGAGTGGTTCTACAACCGCCGCCGCGTGGCGTTTATGGAAGAGAAGGGGTTCCACTTTGATGAGATTCCCGATCTTTCGGGGTCTAATGAGCCCGCCATTTGGAAGTCTCTCGTGCCCGACGATGTTGAGCTACGCGAACGCCTGCGCGTGGAGTATAAGCAGGTCTACAGCCCGGACCATCCCGTTCCGTATGCCGAGCTGCTCAACAAGCAGACGGAGCCGGTGATGCGCGAGCTGCACGAGCGTGGCGTGAAGTGCGCTATCGCGAGCTCGTCCTATCGCGAGCTGATCGACGAGCTGGTGGAGATTGCCGGTATCGCCGACGTGCTGGACTACACCATCAGCGGTCACGAGTGCAGCGCGTTTAAGCCCGACCCCGAGATCTACCTGCGTGCCATGGAGGCGCTGGGGGTGGAGCCTGCCGAGTGCCTGGTTATCGAGGACTCGCCTTTGGGCATCGAGGCTGGCAAACGTTCCGGCGCCCGCGTCCTGGCACTGCGCCCGCACGAGGGCGTCAACCTCGATCAATCGCGAGCCGATGCCGTTATTGATAATCTGACCGACATTTTGGCCGCTTTGTAGTGTCAATCCGCCGCGAGAAGCACGGGTTCAAACGTTTTTTGCGGTGGACTGGCTCAATTTGGTTTCGATTTTGATCCGTTTGGCTTCGATTCGGACTAAGTGAGTAGACTTTTTGGTGCAGGACGAGCACAAAGCGCATCTGCTCTAGTAAAACCGCAGGTCACAGGGGTGGCGGTTTTGGGTGTGCTCTGCAGGTCGCGTAAAGTCTACTCACTTGTAATTTGGGCCTTTGGTCGTGGGGTTGCTGGTCCCGCTTTGGTTGTCGAGAGAGGGTGAATTGAAGCGCCCCCGCACGCTCCATGCTACAATCGCGGACATACCCCACAACTACATCTGCCTTCGAAAGGAGCCTCCGTGGCGAACGCCATCGATCAGCTCACGGACCGCGTGCTCGTGCTCGGCCGCCTTACCATCGTCCGCCGCGCCATTACTGCCGTGGCGGTCACAATTTCTGCCGTCCTCCAAACATTCCTGATCCAGGCGTTCATTCAGCCCGCCGACCTGCTTCCGAGCGGTCTCACCGGCGTCGCGGTCCTGCTCGATCGCGTTACCTCGCTGGGCGGCGTTCACATCGACATCTCGCTCGGCATGCTTGCGCTCAACATTCCCGTGGCGCTCCTATGCTGGAGCGGCATTAGCAAGCGCTTCGTCATCTTCTCGATGATGCAGGTCGTGCTCTCGTCGCTGTTCCTCAACGTCTTTCACTTCGCGCCGTTTTTGGGTGACAAGATCATGCTCATCATTTTTGGCGGCGTGGTCTCGGGTCTGGGCGCTGCCATCGCGCTTAAGTCCGGCGCATCTACCGGTGGCACCGACTTTATCGCGCTGTGGGTCTCCAACCACACGGGCAAGACTATCTGGGGCGTCATCTTTGGCTTTAACTGCGCTATCCTGGCGATTTTTGGCTTTATGTTTGGCTGGGACAATGCGGCGTACTCCATCGTGTTCCAGTTTATTTCGACCAAGACCATCGACAGTTTCTATCGCCGCTACGACCGCGTGACGCTGCAGATCACGACGCGCAAGGCAGACGAGGTCATGACCGCCTATGTTGACCATTTTCAGCATGGTATTAGCTGCGCCGAGGTCATCGGCGGATATAGCCGCGAGAAGATGTACCTGCTGCACGCCGTTGTCTCGACCTACGAGAGCCAGGACATTATCAAGCTGGTGTGCGACATTGATCCCGGCGCCGTGATCAATGTGTTTCACACGCTCAACTTTGTGGGCGGCTGGTGGGGCTGCCATGTCGACGAGCCCATGCCCACGGCCGTACCCGATCCCGACAAGCCCGCGCGCATGGCCAGCAGGCAGGCGCGCCTCAGCGAGCAGGACAGCCTGCAGCAGGATGACGGCAAGTAGGGTTTTGGCTTTTTGCCGGTCAAGCGCAGCCCATTCGAATGAGCCCCTCGAAAGCCCCGTTGCTTTCGAGGGGCTCTCGTTTGACCAGATAAAACCTACCAAAATAGACCTGTCGCTTTTTGGTAGGCAGGGTGTATCGTTTTATCGTTATGATGTAACATAGAGCTAGACGTTATATACGTATTAGTAATTTCGATATTTTGATAGGAGTGATCAGATATGCCCGCGACCAAAAATGCACCGCTTTACCAGCAGATTTACGACGAAATCAAGGATGCGATCGAGAAAGGTGTTTATGCACCCAAGGAGCGTATTCCGTCCGAGCTCGAGCTAGCCGAGCAGTACGAGGTGAGCCGCATTACGGTGCGCCGCGCCGTCGAGGAGCTGTGCTCCGATGGCTACCTGGTTAAGCAGCAGGGCCGTGGCACCTTTGTTTCCACGCCGCACATCAACCGTCAGTTCCACGCCTCGACGCTGCAGACGTTTACCGCGCTGTGTGCCGACAATGGCATGAAGGCCGGTGCACATGTGGTCGATCGCCAGATTGTTCCGGCGCGCCAAAACGAGATGGAGTTCTTTGGCCTGCAGAAGGGCGCGCTACTGCTGCATATCAAGCGCGTGCGCACGGCCGACGGCGAGCCCATCTTTGAGGAGAACGTCTTTGTGCCGTTTGACGCCTACCGCGAACTGTTGACAGCCGACCTTGAGGACAAGTCGATTTTTGCCGAGGTCGGGCGTGTTGGCGGAACCCCGATTGTCTCGGCTGGCTACCGTACGGTCGAGGCCGTTCGCGCCAGCGCTGAGCAGGCGGCCGAGCTGGGCATCGCTCCGCACGATCCGCTGCTCAACCTGCGCGCCGGCTTTATCGGTCCCAATGGCGAGCCGGTCTTGCTCGGCAAACAGTACTACGTGGGCAGCCGCTACGTCATGGTCATATAAGTTACGCGGTTTTACCAAACCGCGTAACGGCTCGACGCTGCGCCTTTGGTTCCGCCGTTCTGCCGAACGACGGATTGGTCGACGCTGCAAGCCCGCCAGGGCGGCAATCTGCCTTTCAACTTCGGCGACATGACCAGAAGGTCAATGCCGCCTCGTTTCAAGGCACCTTGCTCGCTCTGACGGGCTTTCGCTGTCGTTGCCAGAACATCGGCGTTGCCGCGGTCCAAAGTAGTCGTTGGGGACGTTCTTAAATGACTAGTCGTTGGGCGTTCTTGTATGACTAGTCGTTTAAGAACGCCCAACGACTAGTCTGGGCTGCGGTCGTGTGCTGCTGTCCCTGTGGCGGCGTATAATCGGCGGCAGATGACTTGGACGTTAGGAAACCATGACCGATAGCATGCAGCAGATGGCGCTCGACACGCTCGGCGCCTATTTTGGCTACACCTCGTTTCGCCCGGGGCAGGACCGCATGGTCGATGCGATCCTTGCCGGTCGCGATGCGCTGGGTGTTATGCCCACGGGCGCCGGCAAGTCCATTTGCTACCAGGTGCCCGCGCTCATGCTGCCCGGCATCACCTTTGTGGTGAGTCCGCTGCTGTCGCTTATGGAAGACCAGACCCGTGCGTTGCTCGCGGCGGGTGCACGACCCAGCTATCTCAACTCCAGCCTTACGTCGGCCCAGCAAAACACCGTGCTCAAGCGGGCGCGCGAGGGCCGCTACCAGCTTATGTACGTGGCGCCCGAGCGCCTGCTCGAGCCGCGCTTTTTAGCCTTTGCGCAGGAGGCCGCGGGTTCCTCCGGCATTGGCGTGCCGCTCGTGGCCATTGACGAGGCACACTGTGTGAGCCAATGGGGCCAGGATTTCCGCCCCGCTTACCTGCAGATTCGCGAGTTCATCGATTTCCTGCCGCAGCGCCCTATCGTGGCGGCCTTTACCGCTACGGCGACTGAGCGCGTACGTGCGGACATTCAGCAGATGCTCGGCCTGCAAAACCCCGCGACGGTGGTGACGGGCTTCGATCGCAAGAACCTCTACTTTGGCTGCGAAGAGATGGGCGACAAGGCCAAGGCCGCGTGGGTGCGCGACTATGTGATCGCGCATTCGAGCGAGAGCGGCATCGTGTATTGCTCGACCCGCAAGACGGTCGACGCGCTGGCCGCGGAGCTTGCCGAGGCGCTGGGACCCAGCGGTATTCACGTTGGTCGCTACCACGCCGGCATGGGCAACGACGCCCGCAGGCAAAGCCAGCGTGCCTTTATCGACGACGATATTCAGGTGATGGTTGCCACCAACGCCTTTGGCATGGGCATCGACAAGCCCAACGTGCGCTACGTGATCAACAACAACGTGCCCGAGAGCATCGAGGCCTACTATCAGGAGGCGGGGCGCGCCGGCCGCGACGGCGACCCGGCTAGCTGCTACTTGCTGTGGAACGGCAACGATTTTCGCATGCGCCGCTTTTTGATCGACCGCGGCGACGCTGCCGACGAGGCGCTCGACGACGAGCAGCGCGCGTGGGCGCTCCAGAACCGTTATCGCCTGCTCAGCCAGATGGAGGGCTACTGCAATACCACCGGCTGTCTGCGCGAATACATGCTGCGCTACTTTGGCGACGAGGCCGCGGCCGAGCATGCGGCGGCCGCCGCGGGCGGCACGGCAGACGACGCCGAGGGCTGCGGCAACTGCAGCAACTGCCTCACGCAGTTCGAGGTCGAGGACGTCACCGGCATGGCCCGCGCCGCCGTGCGCTATGTGGCCACGCGACCCATGCGCTTTGGCAAGTCGCTGATCGCCGATGTGCTTCACGGCGGCAACACCGAGCGCATTCGCCAGATGCATCTGGACGAGGACCACGGCTACGGTGAGCTGTCGAGCGAATCGGTCGGACGCATCAAGGACATCATCGGCCAGCTGTGCGGTCGCGGTTATTTGGCCACCTCGCAGGGGCAGTACCCGGTCGTGGGACTGGGTCCGCGTGCCGGCGAGGTCGAGGACGAGGCGTTCGCCTTTACCGTTAAGCGTCGCGCGTCCAGGCGCAAGGCCTCGGCCCGCGCCCGCCGCGCCGTCGATCTGCTGCGCGAGGAGGCCGAGCTGGATCAGCGCCCGCGCGTTGGCGACGATGCCGAGCTGTTCGAGCGCCTGCGTGCCCTCCGCAAGGAGATCTCGACGGAGCTGGAGATGGCGCCGTATATGGTCTTTTCCGACAAAGCCCTGCGCGGCCTGTGCCGCCTGCGTCCACAGACGCGCGAGGAGCTGGTCCAGGTCAACGGCATTGGCGAGAAAAAAGCCGACGTCTTTGGCGAACAGTTTATGGCGGCGATTGAAGAGTTTGAGTCCGAGCATGCGCGGGATGGAGCGTAATGATGGCAGCCGATAGCAAGACCGAACGTTCCGAGCGCGCCGAGGTGCCCGCCGTGCCGCTGTACCAGCAGGTCATGGACGACCTAAAGGGCGAGATCGCGCGCGGCGTGTACCCTGCCGGCTCGCGCATCCCTGCCGAGATGGAGCTCGCGAAGTCCTACGGCGTGGGGCGCATCACCGTGCGCCGTGCCATCGAGGAGCTGTCGCGCGCGGGGTATCTCAACCGCCAGCAGGGGAGGGGCACGTTTGTGTGCGCTCCCAAGCTCAAGCGCAAGATTCGCCAGAAGGGTGACGTCCAGAGCTTTACTGAGGGTTGTGCTGCCAACGACATGGTGCCGGGTGCGCGTCTGGTGTCGCGCACGGTGGTCGCGGCGACGCACGAGGATGCGGCATTCTTTGGCGTGGAGCCCGGCTGCGAGCTTATCGTGGTCGAGCGCGTGCGTACGGCCGACGGCGTCCCCGTCATGCTCGAGAACAACGCCTTTGTGCTTGCCGACCATCCGTATCTGCAAACACTGGCCGACGATGACCTTACCGACAATTCGATCTTTGCGCTTGTTGCCGAGCATTCGGGTCGTTCGCCGCTCAAATCCGATCCCTGCACGGTGGAGATTGCGCTTGCCGATGCTCAGGCGGCCCCGCTGCTCGAGGTTCCGATCGGCGAGCCGCTCTTCTACATGGAGGCGTACTTTACCGATTTTGATGAGCAGCCTCTGCTGCTCGGCCGCCAAAAGATCGTGGGATCGCGCTACGTGTTCGACATCTAACGTTCATAGATAGAACAATATAGAACAAATTTGCCGAAATGACTTTCCGAGCGATAGCTTGCGTGGTATAAATAGGACAACATAGAACGACCGCAGGTACGAGCTGTCGTCTAAAGTTGCCACACAAGGAGGAACATCAGTATGAACGCACATGATCTGGTTCAGGAAATCATAGAGCGCAAGGGCAAGATCGAGAACGTCTTTTGGATCGCCTGCGGCGGTTCGATGATCGACCTGATGCCGGCTAACGAGCTGCTCAAGCGCGAGGCCATCACGTTTACCTCCACGGTCTACACTGCGCGCGAGTTCTGCCTGATGGCCCCTAAGAGCCTCGGCGAGAAGTCGCTCGTCATCGCCTGCAGCCACAGCGGCAACACACAGGAGGTCGTCGACGGCTGCGAGATGGCGCTGGCTGCCGGTGCCGAGGTCGTTGCCATGACCGACTGCGAGGGCTCCAAGATCGATAGCGGCAAGTGGACCACCTGGGTTTACCCGTGGGGTGAGGGCGTGTCGCAGGCCGAGGTGCCGCAGGGCATCGGTGCTCTGATTGCCGCCGAGCTGCTCGACCAGCAGGAGGGCTACGAGGCGCTCGCCGACATGTACGAGGGTCTTAAGCAGATGGACGCGCTGCTGCCTGCCGCCCGCGAGAAGGTCAACGCCGAGCTGGGCGCCCGCTTTGCCGAGCTCTGCCAACAGCACAAGTTCTTCTACATCCTGGGTTCCGGCCCCAACTTTAGCCAGACCTACGCCATGGCCATCTGCTCGCTCATGGAGATGCAGTGGCAGCACTGCTGCTACATCCACTCCGGTGAGTACTTCCACGGCCCCTTCGAGGCCACCGAGCCCGGCGTGTTCTACTTTGTGCAGCTCGGCGCAGGCGAGTGCCGCCCCATGGAGGAGCGCGCGCTTGCGTTCCTCAACACGCATACCGACACGCTCATGGTGCTCGATGCGCTCGAGTACGGCGTGGGCGAGGTGCCCGCTAGCGTGCGCTCGCTCCTAGAGCCGATCTTCTTCTACGCAATGAGCTGCGAGCTGCGCGCCGCCCGCGGCAAGGTCTTCGACCACAGCCCCGAGTACCGCCGCTACATGGGCATCGAGCAGTACTAAGTAACGGGAATTATCTTTTTTGGCGGGGTCTGCGCTGAGCGCGGGCCCCGTTTTGCGTTGTGGCGGCCGAATTTGTTCGGTTGGAAAAGTATTAGACCTAAATTTGCAAGCGTGCCGCATGAGTCAAAAAAGCGGGCCGCGCCGGGGGTTTCCGGC
>UQLC01000024.1 GCA_900541795.1 uncultured Collinsella sp.
GCCCGTGGGTTATACCCTAAGAGCAAACCACCCTTTTTAAGGGTGGTTCTGATTTCGACTTTGTAAACTAGAACCTCCAATCTCTTTACGTTCCCTTTACGATTGCCTCCAGTGCAGCAGGTATCCTTTTAGAGAAGTATGACAGCCGTATAAACGCGGGCTGTAGCGGCGATGCCGCGGTACTTGTGTTATTAGGAGGCTTTAGTATGGCAGCACGTGCGGACAACGTTTCGCGTGTCGACCATGATGGAGTTACGTTGGTGGAAGGCGCGACATCCGATGTTCGCTTTGCCTTCACCGAGCGCGCCGGTGGTGTTTCCGAAGATGCGTACTCCTCACTCAATTTGGGCTCGCATGTTGGCGATGACCCCTTTGCTGTTCAAGAAAATCGTCGTCGCGTGCTCGAGGCTATGGGTGCCGCCGAGTGCGAGCACAACTTGCTCGTTCCCAATCAGGTCCATGGTGACCATATCGTTGCGGTGACCTCGAACGGCGCCGATGACCTTGAGGACGTCCGCGAGCAGATTGCCGAGGGCTGCGATGCCATCGTCTGTACGGCGCATAACGTACCCGTGCTGCTCTGCTTTGCCGACTGCGTTCCCGTGGTGCTGGTGGCCCCCGGCGGATTTGCCGTGGTGCACTCCGGTTGGAAGGGCACGATTGCACGTATTTCCGCCAAGGCGTGCCAGGCGCTTTGCGATGCTGCCGGTTGCGATGCGAGCGACGTTTCCGCCTATATCGGCCCCCATATCTTGGGTGACGAATATGAGGTATCCCAGGAACTCATGGATCGCTTTGCCGCCGAGTTCTCTTGCATCGATGCGAATACCTCTCGCATGCTCGATCTTTCCGCTGCCATTCGCGAGGCGCTGGTAGATGTCGGTGTCGACGCGGATAATATCGTGGATACCCAGCTTTCGACCGTGCGTCAGAACGACCGCTTTTATTCCTACCGTAACGAGGACGGCACCTGTGGGCGCCATGCTGCGATCGGCGTGATGCTATGAGAAAGATCGTATCGGTCCTGAGCGCCGCTGTGCTTACGCTTACGCTGTGCGCCTGTTCTTCGGGATCTTCTAGCTCTTCCATTACCGTGGCCGGCTCCACGACCTGCCTTCCTATCGCCGAGATTGCGGCCGAGGGCTTTAAGGAGGAGACCGGCATCGACGTGCTCGTTTCCGGTTTGGGTTCTTCCGCTGGGATCGAGGCCGTCAGCGCCGGCACGGCCGATATCGCCAGCTCCTCCCGTGGACTCAATGCCGACGAACAGGATCTGGGCCTGACTCCCATTGTCATTGCCCACGACGGTATTGCGGTCATCGTGAACGACGACAACCCCGTCGATAACCTCTCGACCGAGCAGCTCCGCGATATCTACGCCGGCAAGATTACCAATTGGAAAGAGGTCGGTGGCGAGGACCTGAGGATTCAGGTCATCAACCGAGACGAGGCGTCCGGTACGCGCGAGGCCTTCCGTACCATCGTGATGGATGGCACGCCGTTCGATCGCCGCTCGGCCGTTCTTTCGGGTACGGGCCAGGTGCGCGACGTGGTATCTCGTTCGCGTGGGGCCATCGGCTACATTTCGCTGGGCTTCGTCGATAGCCTCAACGCCAAGACCTCGGTCAAGGCCGTCTCGGTCAATCATGTTGAGGCGTCCGAGAAGACGGTCGCGAGTGGCGGCTATCCCATCTCGCGCGACCTTTACTTCTTTGTGAAGGGTGTGCCTTCGCAGCAGGCGCAGGATTACATCGACTATGTGACGTCCGAAAAGATGGACAAGCAGATTCGCGAGGCGGGCTTTATTCCCGTCACCAACGACGAGAAGGGGAGTGAGTAGCATGGAAGCACAGGAAAACTCCCAGACTGAGCAGAATGTTCAGACGCCCAAGAAGCGCGAGCTGGCGCTCGTATCGCGCAGTACCTATATCAAGGAGAAGGCGCTGCAGTGGATCTTCTTTGCCTGCGCGTTCTTGGCGGTCGTTACCGTCATCCTGATTTTTGTCTTTACCACGTACTCGGCGCTGCCCGTCTTTACCGACATCGGTCTGGCTGACTTCTTTAGCTTTACGTGGGCGCCTTCCGAGGGCCACTACGGCATCTTGTCGCTGCTTGCTGGCTCGGGTCTGGTGACCGTCGGTGCGCTCGCCATGGGCGTGCCGCTGGGCGTGGGTACGGCCGTTTACCTGGTCGAGATTGCCAGCAAGCGCGTGCGCAAGCTCATCAGCCCCGCCGTTGACCTGCTGGCGGGCATACCCTCCATCATCTACGGCTTCTTTGGCATGATCATCATCCGCCCGTTTATCGCACAACTGACCGGCGGCCTTGGTTTTGGTGCGCTGACGGCGTGGTTTGTGCTCGCCATCATGATCGTCCCTACCATCACCACGCTCACCATCGATGCTCTCAATTCCATTCCCATGGGCATTCGCGAGGCATCGTATGCCATGGGCGCCACAAAGTGGCAGACCATCTATAAGGTCGTGCTACCTGCCGCGAAGCTGGGTATCGTTGATGCCATCGTGCTGGGTATGGGCCGTGCCATCGGCGAGACCATGGCCGTGCTCATGGTCGTAGGTAACGCCCCGGTTATTCCCGACAGCATTGCGTGCCCCATCTCGACGCTCACGAGCCAGATTGCGCTCGACATGAGCTATTCCTCGGGTCTGCACCGCTCGGCGCTGTTCGGCATGGGCGTGGTCCTGTTTATCATCTCCGCCACACTGGTGGGCATCGTCCGTCTGATTTCCAAGAAGAAGAGGGGGTAGGCTATGTCCGATTCCGTTGACGCGACGGTCGATGCGACCTCGTCGCGCGAGCGCATCAAGCGTGCCCTTTCCCACGGCAAGAAGGGCCGCATCAACAAGGACCTGTCCAACAAGATCATGCTTGGCGTGTTTCGTGCCGCTGCCTACATCACCACGCTGGTGCTGGTCGCTATCATCGCCTACGTGGTCATCAACGGCCTGCCACACATCTCGCTCGACTTTATCTTCGGTTGGCCCCAGGGCGTCAACGCCGAGGGCGGAATTTGGCCCACGATCGTCTCGACCGTCTACGTGACGGCGCTCGCCATGCTTATCTGCACGCCGATCGCTGTGCTGGCAGCCGTCTATCTGGCCGAGTACGCCAAGCAGGGCAAGGTCGTCGAGCTCATTCGCTACGCTGCTGACGCTTTGGCCTCGGTGCCCTCCATCGTTATGGGCCTGTTTGGCTACGCCTTGTTTGTCGAGGCTATGGGCCTGGGCCTTTCGATGGTCTCGGCCGCTCTGGCGCTCGCGCTCTTGATGCTTCCCATCGTCATGCGCACCACCGAAGAAGCCATTCGCGCCGTTCCGCGCTATATCCGTTGGGGCGCGTACGGCCTGGGCGCTACCAAGTGGCAGGTCGTCTCCAAGATCGTGCTTCCTTCGGCCTTTGGCCGCATTGCCACGGGCATCGTCCTTGCCATCGGCCGTGCCATCGGCGAGACCGCCGTGGTGCTCTACACCATGGGCCAGGCCATCAATCTACCTATTTCGCCGCTCGATTCCGGTCGTCCCATGACCGTTCACCTGTACCTGCTTGCCAACGACGGCATCAACATGAACGCAGCCTACGGCACCGCGCTCTTGCTGATGGTGATCATTTTGGCCTTCAACCTGTTTGCGCGCTTCCTGTCGCGCAAGCGTCGCTAGTTAAGGAGTCCCATGTCCGTTTATCAGTCCGCTCCCGCGTTGGAGCAAGCGGCCATTACGGCCAAGGATTTCAACTTTTGGTACGGTGACTTTCATGCGCTGACGGGGCTTGACCTCAACATCGCCAAAAACGCCATCACCTCCTTCATTGGCCCTTCGGGCTGCGGCAAGTCGACGTTTTTGCGCTGCATCAACCGCATGAATGACCTGATTGAGGGCACGCGCGTCGAGGGCACCATGACGCTCGACGGCAACGATATCTATGCCGAGGGTGTCGATCCGGTCGATCTCCGTCGTCGCGTGGGCATGATCTTTCAGCAGCCCAACCCGTTTCCCAAATCCATCTACGAGAATGTCGCCTTTGGCCCTCGTCTGCAGGGCGTGACTAGCAAAAGCGACCTCGATGACATCGTGGAAGAATCGCTCAAGCGCGCCAACCTCTGGAAAGAGGTATCCAATCAGCTCAACAAGGATGGTTTGGCGCTCTCGGGCGGTCAGCAGCAGCGTCTGTGCATCGCGCGCGTGCTTGCGGTGCAACCCGATGTCCTCCTGATGGACGAGCCCTGCTCCGCCATCGACCCCACTTCCGTCTCTAAGGTCGAGGATCTGATGGCCGAGCTGGCGCCCGAGATGACGATTATCATCGTCACGCATTCAATGCAGCAGGCAGCTCGTATCAGTGACTACACCGCGTTCTTCTTGCAGGAAGTTGCCGGCGAGCCCGCTACGCTCATCGAGTATGGTCAAACCGACGCGATCTTCACCAGCCCGGTGGACTCGCGGACGGAAGACTATATCACCGGCCGCTTTGGCTGATCGGTGCGACTAGTCCCAAGCCGATCGGATCTGGTCCGGTGCGTATTCACTGTGCGGGCGGCATGACCGCACCCAACTGATTGGAGTGAACCATGCGCAAACTGTTTTCCCGTCAGCTCATCGAGGCCCGTCACGAGATGCTGAGCATCTACGAGGCCGTCGATCTGGCCCTCCACGATGCCGTGAAGGCCTATGTGACCGACGACCGCAAGCTCGCCACCAAGACCAAGAAGCGTACGCTTTCGATTGACGCACGCTGCGCCAACCTGGAGGCCGTCTGCTACAACCTGATTGCCACGCAGTCACCGGTCGCCTCCGACTTCCGCTTGCTGCAGACGATCATCTACGTCGACTTTAACCTGCAGCGCATGACCGATAAGGTTCGCCAGATTTGCCGCGCCACGCGTCATATGATCAAGGCCGACATCTCGCTGCCCAAGGAGCTTGTCGGCACGGTCGAGGCCGAGGCTGAGGCCGTCTACCAGGTGCTGGGCTCTTCGCTTTCTGCGCTCGTCACCAACGACATGTCCATCATCTGCAACTTGGCCGTCGAGGACGAGCCAGTGCACGCCGCCTACGAGAAGTTCTTCCGCACCTTTAACCGCATGGACACGGGCGATTTTATGGACGACGACAGCAACTATGACGACCTGCGCCGCGCCATCATGGTATCGCGCTATCTCGATCGCATCGCCTCGATTTCCATCGATGCCGCCTGCCGTCTGACCTTCCTGTTGACCGGACAGCGTATGACTGCCGGTGATATCGCCTGCACTGATGAGGATGAGCTCGAGAGCATGCGCGTGCCTTCGGGCGAGGGTGTTATCATGAGGCCCGCCGTCGATGCACGCTACGTTGCCAAGGTGCCCGTTAACGAGGTCAGCGAGGGTCTTCGCTACCTGCTCGATCATCTTGAGGATGAGGACGATGGCGAGGACGACGAGGAGTAAGTAACCCCGTTCGTCGAAAGATTGTAAATACCTAAGTGAGCGCGGCCTTG
Source organism: uncultured Collinsella sp. (assembly GCA_900541795.1). Taxonomy (GTDB): domain Bacteria; phylum Actinomycetota; class Coriobacteriia; order Coriobacteriales; family Coriobacteriaceae; genus Collinsella. The sequence continues at coordinate 5,494 of UQLC01000024.1, forward strand.
CACATGCGGGGCCGCGCTCTTGCGTTAGCATGGGACTACTTGTTTGGCTGTCAGCGGAGGCGATTGGCAATGGATAACTATTTGGACTTGATGCGCGCTCGCCGCGAGCAGATTCTGGAACGTTTTTATGCGGCGCTCGATCGCGCGGGCCGTCCCCACGACGCCGCGCGCCTCATTGCCGTGTCCAAGACCGTTGGTGTCGATGAGACCGTTGCCGCCATCCAGGCGGGGTATCGCCATTTTGCCGAGAACCGCCCGCAGGAGCTGGTTCGCAAGCTCACGGGTCTGGCGGAGCATCCGGAGCTGCCCGAGGTGCGCTTCGATATGATCGGCAACCTGCAGACCAATAAGATCAATGCGGTGCTGGGCTCAGCCGAGCTGATTCACTCGGTGGGTTCGCTGCATCTGGCGCAGGCGATCTCGAGCCGTGCTGTTCGCAAGATTGAGGCAGGCGAGCTCGTCGGCCCCCAGCGTGTGCTCATTGAGGTCAATGTGAGTGGTGAGGAGTCGAAGGGAGGCTTTTCACCCGATGAGATTCGCGCCGCCGCGGGTGAGCTTGCAGAACTTGAGGGAATTTGCGTACAGGGGCTTATGACTATGGCGCCCCGGGGGAATAAGGATGTGGCACGCCGCACCTTTGCGGGGCTTCGTGAGCTGAGGGATGAGCTGGAGGCGGCGCATCCCGATTTGAACCTGCCTGAGCTTTCCTGCGGTATGAGCGAGGACTTTGAGTCTGCCCTTGAGGAGGGCTCTACGCTCGTTCGCCTGGGCAGGGTAGTATTTAGCCCGGAGTTTGCAGTAAAATAAGGCTCTGAAGTGCGCACTGATTATCGGGGCGCCTGCACTAAACCGCGAGAGGACACAACCATGGGCTTCCTTGACGAGATTAAAAATAAGATGCACCTGGGCGGCCAGCAGGGTTACGACCAGGGTTATGGCCAGGACGACGACTACGGCTACGATGACGGCTACGACGATGGCTATCAGAACAACGGCTACAGTGGTGCTTCGGGCGAGGGCTTCTACACCCAAGACGAGCCGAGCAACGGCCTGCTTGGCCAGACGCGCCGCGGTGAAGCTGAGTCGGTTGCCGTGTATACGCGCTCCGGTCAGCTGGTCGGCGATGACTCCCGCCATGCCACGACGTATAACCCGCCTTCGCGCTCGCAGGACAGTGTTGCGAGCGGTTATCGTCCTGGTGCCTATGACACGCCGTCGAGCTACGCCGAGAATACCCGCGCCCGTGCCGCCGCTGCACCCGCGCCTGCACCGAGCGATGCCTCGGCCTATGCGAGCAATATCATCAACGCCACGCCGCAGCTGCCGGCCTATGTCCTGCGCCCCGAGAGCTATGACGACGTGGAGACTGTGGTGCGCCGCGTTCGCACCAAGCAGCCTGTCGCACTGATTTTTGTGGGCGTACGCACCGAAGTTGCCAAGCGCGTCTTGGACTTCTCTTACGGCTTTGCCTGCGGTCTGGGTGCCACGGTCAAGGAGGTGGGCGACCGCGTGTTCATGGTGCTGCCCGCCGGTTGCGAGGTCAAAGATTCCGATCTCAAGAAGCTTCGTGCCGACGGCTACCTTAAGTAAAGACAAGACGAGGAGATTCCCATCAACATCTACGCTATCGTCCAGCTGGTCAACACGCTGTTCAACTTCTATTCCACGCTCATTGTCGTCTACTGCTTTATGACGTGGATTCCCATGAAGCAGGGTGGTTTGCTTCAGGATATTGCTGCGGTGCTTGATAGCGTGTGCGGTCCGTGGCTCAACCTGTTCCGTCGTTTCATCCCGCCGATGGGCGGTATCGATTTTTCGCCGGTCGTTGCGATTATTGCGTTGCAGTTGGTGCAGAGGCTGGTTCTGCAGCTTCTTATAGGTATACTCGTGTAGAACTGTCTTAGTAACTTACGTCGGGCGTGTAGCGCCGAGGCGATGAAAAAGGAGACTTGTTATGGCTATTACCCCTGCAGACATCCAGGCTCAGACTTTCTCTGAGGCCAAGCGTGGCTACGATCCTGCCGAGGTCGACGTCTTCTTGGAGACGCTGTCCTCCGAGGTTGACGCTATGCTCGCTAAGATCGTCGACCTTAAGGGTCGTCTGACTGCTACCGAGCAGCAGCTTGCCGATACGCAGGCCCAGCTTGCTCAGGCTCAGGATGCTGCCGCACAGGCCGTTCCCGCCGCCCCCGTGGCCGCTCCTGCACCCGACTTCTCCGCTCAGGAGCGTCAGATTTCCGCTGCCCTGATTGCTGCCCAGCAGACCGCCGAGGGCATTGTCAACGACGCCAACGAGAACGCTGACCGTATCCGCAACGAGGCCGACGCCAAGGCCCGCGAGGTCATCCGTCAGGCCCTGACCGAGAAGCAGGCCGAGCTTGAGGAGATCGACCGTCTTAAGGCTTCCCGTGAGGAGTTTAAGGCCGAGTACCTCAAGCTCATCCAGCACTTCATGGACGATGCTCAGAACTCCTTCCCGTCCGATCTCATGGCTTCCACGCCGGTCGGTTCCGCCGCTTCTCCGGCTGTGACCGTTCCTGCTGCCGAGCCGCTGCCCGTCGCCGAGCCGGTTATCCCCGTTGCCGATCCCTTCGCACCGATCGACAACTTCGCCGCCGACGACCTGGACTAATATCCAGCTATCATGTAGCGCCTAGAAAGGGCCCGCAGCTTGCGGGTCCTTTTTTGTGGCTGCATGCAGTCTGCAAAACAAAACGCCGAGTCCTGCGTTTGAGGGCACAGGACTCGGCGAAGGTCGCGTGGTCAAAGGTGGATTTTAAGGCCTGTCCCAAAAATCTACTTGAGGAGGAAGTCGGGGAGGGGAATGGTGCGGGCCTCGCGCTGCTCGGGGTCGGCGATATGGTCGGCAGGATAGCCGCAGACGAGCATGTGATAGGGATAGATGCCCTCGGGCAGGCAGAACTGCTCACAGGCCACCTCGGGCTTAAAATGGCACACCCAGCACGTACCCAGGCCCTGCTCCTCGGCCTCCATCATCATCTGATCGCAAACAATCGAGGTGTCGATGGCACTGGAGTTCATCTGGTCATAAGGGCGCACCCAAGCATCGTCAGTAACGCTGCAGATAAGGAAGATAAGCGGAGCCCCAAAGATAGACCCATCACGAGCAAACCGAGGCTGACAAGCAGCAGCCTTCTCCAGAAGCTCAGGCGTATCCAACACCATTACACGGGCTGGATGATTATTACAAGCAGAAGGGGCAATACGCCCAGCTTCAACAATGGCATCCACCACAGCCTGCTCCACAGGACGGTCCTCAAACAAACGACAAGAATACCGACCCCGAGCCAGATCCAAATACGACATACAAGCCCTCCAACAATTAAAAATCAAACAAACCCAAAGTAACCCAAACAGTACCCAAAGCAGCAATCAGCCAATCGCTCATCAAGGGCCAAAGTGTCCGAACGGGTACCAAAGGCCCCTTCAGCCAAACCCCCATTGCGCTAAAACTATCAGCCAAAGTTCCCAATGGTGGTACATAAGGGAGCGGGCCCGACCACTAATAACCTTTTGAACGACTCTGCTTGCAGCCGGAGTGAAAAAAGGTTATTAGTGGTCGGGCCCGCGACCGGTGGGACACGTACCCCCAATTAACTGTTCTTCATGACAATCGAATCCACAACATCGGCCACATTCTCACAGCAGTCAGCGCAGTACTCCAGGAAGGCGTATACGTCACGCCAGGCGATGACCTCGAGCGGGTCCTTGCCGTTAACGTGCAGGTTGCGCATGGCGTTGATATAGAGCTCGTCGGCTTCGGACTCGATGGTGTTGATCTGGATGACGAGTTCGCGCAGGGTCTTGGACTTGCGGTAGTTGGGCAGCTCGACCATCAGGTCTTTCATGGCGCGGCAGGCGTCAGTCACCTTGTGGGCGATGACGATGGCGTCGGGATGGATGCTCTGAATGTTGGTGAAGTAGACGCGCTGCACGACGCCCTCAATACGGTCGAGCACGGTGTCGAGCGCGCAGCTCATCAGATCCAGATCCTCGCGCTCGAGCGGGGTGATAAAGGCGGTGAGCAGGGCGTCTTCGAGCTCGTGGTGCTTCTTGTCTGCCGCATGCTCAATCGCATGCATCTTATTGAGCATGTCGTGAATCTGCGCGGGATCGAAGTTCTCAAAAATCTTGGTGAGCAGCTCTGCGGCCTGGACGGCGAGGTCGGCGCAAGCGACGTAGTTGTCAAAGTAGAACGAATCGGGTTTCTTTGCCATGGGTGGGTCCTTTCGAGGCGAAGACGGGTGGGCGAAGTGTTGCGGTCCGGATGGACGTTCGGTTTGATTAGAGGAACATCATGAACAGCTTGGCCATGACAAAGCTGATGAGTCCGCAGGCGGGGAAGGTGAAGAACCAGGTGAACATCATGTCCTTGACGACTCCGAAGTTGATGGCCGAGAGGCGCTTGACGGCACCGACGCCCATGATGGCGCAGGTCTTGATGTGTGTGGAGGACACGGGGATGCCGGTAAGGGTGGCAAGCAGCAGGTTCGCGGCGCCCGCGAGGTCGGCGGAGAAGCCCTGATACTTCTCGAGCTTAACCATGCTCTGGCCGACGGACTTGATGATGCGCTCACCGCCCACGCTGGTACCGATACCCATAGTGGCCGAGCACAGCAGCATAATCCAGATGGGGATGCCGGCATCGCCGACGCTGGTCTGGCCGTTTGCGAAGGCCACGCCTAAAAAGAGCACGCCGATGAACTTCTGTCCATCCTGCGCGCCGTGCATAAAGCTCATGGCCGCAGCGCTCGCGATCTGAGCGTATTTAAAGAAGACATTGGCACGTCGCCTGTTGGCGGCGGCGAAAAGAATCGAGACGAGTTTGCACAGGACCCAGCCCATGACAAAGCCCAGGCCGATGGAGAGCGCCAGGCCGTAGATGACCTTCATCCACTCGTGGACGTTGACGCTGCTCGCGCCGCCGAGGGCGATAGCGGCACCGGTCAGGCCGGCGATAAGGCTGTGGCTTTGCGAGGTGGGGATGCCAAAACGCGACGCTGTGGCGCCGTAGACGACGATGGAGAACAGGGCCGCGCACAGGCAGGCGAGCGCCATGGTGCTGTTTCCGCCAAAGTCGACGATATGCGAGATGGTATTGGCGACGCTCGCATTAAAGTGCGTCATGATGAGCACACCGAGGAAGTTGAATGCGGCGCTCATGAGAATGGCGGCGCGGGCGGGCATGCAACGCGTAGTGACGCAGGTCGCGATGGCGTTGGGCGCGTCGGTCCATCCATTGACGAAGATGGCGCCGAGCGCGAGGATCACGGTGACGGCAAGGACTGGGTTCGACACAATTTGGCCGAGGAAGGTTGAGAACGTTACGTCCATATATGGGCTTTCTCGAAGTTTGCAGGCACGTTACAAAAACATGATAAATCGTATCACCTCCTGCGGGTTTCTTTACCGAGTTCTGATGGGAGAAGTGAATTTTTTGGCACTAATATTGAATATTAGCCCTGTTGACCGCGGGTGTTCTTTTTGCTAACACACCATGAGGACACGTGTGCGTGCCCCAACATCCCAAAACCACAGTCTGTTCGCTTTACAATATGCAAACATGCGTTCGATAATAGGAGGCATGGAATATCGACAGACAGATGGCAAAACTCGGCGCGTGCACAAGCAGTATGTGGACGTCGTGGCTCGCATCCTCGCGGGCGGACAGGTCGTGCCGGTCACCGTCTGCTGGGTCGACGGTCGTTGCTTTACGATTGACGAAATTATCTCGACCACCGGGTTTGGCCTGATGGTCCACGGCATCCGTACGGCAACCTATAAGGTGCGTTTTGGCGGGCACGCGACCGAGTTGTATCTGGAGGACCAGACGCGCGAGCGGGCGGACGGCTCGCAGGCACACGTGATGCGTTGGTGGGTCTGGGCCTTTGATCGCACGCTCGAGGGCGAGCGCCGTAGGTAAGGACGTACGGCATTCGGGTACAATGACAGGAATCTTGTCAGCTACTGCGCTGTCGCGGCGCTTTTGAAAGGACGAAATTATGAACGATATTCAGGGCTATCAGAACGGCCCCATCGAAACCGGCGCAAGCCGTGCCAAGGAGATGTCGCCGCGTGCGTATAATCTTGCCATGTCTGCCCTCATCTTCTTGGGCTTTTGTGCCATGGGCGTCGGTGCTTACTTTACGAGCACCATGTCGTTTGCGCGCATGATGATGAGCGGGGCTGCCCTACCGCTGGTTTTTGGCTCGTTTATTTTGACCATCGTCGGCATGGTCATGATGTCGGCCGCCGCCAGCAAGCAGTCCGTGGGCCTGTCCCTTGTGGGCTACGTAATCTTTGCGAGCACCTTTGGCCTGACCGCGTCGTTTGGCCTTGCCAACTACGACCTGCCCACCATCAACACTGCCTTTATCGCCACGGCCGCCATCACCTTTGTCTTTGGCGCCTTGGGCGTGACGTTCCCCAAGTTTTTCCAGCGCGTATATGGCATCGGTTTTGGCATTCTGCTCGCTACTATTCTGGTTGAGATCGTGCTGATGTTCATGGGCGTCTCACAGACCATCACCGATCTGATCGTGATCGTGGTGTTCGCCGGCTTTATTGGCTACGACACCTATGTTGCCACGACGGTGCCGCCTACGCTGCCCAACGCCGTGCTCATGGCGTCCAATCTGTTCGTGGATATTATCAACGTGTTCCTGCGCATTCTGAACATCCTCGGCCGTCGCGACTAGTGGCGAATTGCGGCGGTGCTTGCCGTACGTGCAAATCGATGCGAAAGGCGGTCCTTCGGGGCCGTCTTTTTTGTACGCGGCGGGGTATCATGGATGGGAAAAGCCGATAGCGGCAGAGACCGAGAAAGGTGACCACTTATGGCAGACGTCGACAACAGGAACCGTAACCGCAGGTCCAACCGAGCGGGTCAGCCCAATCCCAAGCGCGAGGCCCGTGCCAAGGCCGCCGAGCGTCACGTGGCAACTGTGTCCGAAGCGTGCGCCAAGGATATCGAGCGTTCGCTTGCCGGCGTGTGCGAGTTCGATGGTATGCCTGCCGGTTTTGTCGCGGCGATGAAGGCCAAGGTTCAGAGTGCTGTGGCCACCGAAGAACAGGTTGCCGAGGACGTCGAGGGCGCGGAGGCTGCCGAGACCGAGACGGCGCCCGAGACCGAGGCAGCGCCTGAGCCTGCCGAGGAAATCGCCGAAGCTGAGTCCGCGCCTGCTGAGGAGCCCGCTCCGGTTCTGCCTGAGGTCACCGTGCTCGATGCCTCCGCCACGCAGGCCATCCTGGACAACGGTCGTGGCTATGCGCAGTTCTGCGACATGGCCGTGCTCGCCTTTGCCTCGTTCACCAACCCGGGCGGTGGCTACATCCAGGGCTATCTGGGCCAGGAGGCCACGCTGTGCGCCGATTCGTATCTGTACAACGTTCTTGATAAGCAGCGCAAATGGTACGGCGAGAACCGTCGCCGCAACATCAACTGCGAGCTTTACCGCAACCGTGCGCTGGTGGTGCCTGCGGTGCGCTTCGACCGCAACCACGTGCATGCATACGCCGACGTGATCGTGGCCGCCGCGCCCAACGTTAAGCGCGCCCGCCAGGAGTATCGCGTGAGCGACGATGCTCTGCTGGACGCCCTGCGCGACCGCATTCGCTTTGTGCTTGCCATCTGCGACGAGCTGGGTCGCGAGAAGCTCGTACTGGGCGCTTGGGGCTGCGACAACAACGGCTTTGACGCCGAGGCCGTGGCCGAGCTCTTCCGCAAGGAGCTCGCGTCGGGCGACTTTAAGGTCAAGCAAGTCTTCTTTGCCGTGCCTTCTACGCGCTGGGATGAGGATTTTGCCAAGTTCGAGCACGTGCTGGCAAACTTCCCCGAGCGCAACGAGGAGTCCTATGCCCAGGTTGCCGCTCGCGCTGCGGCAGCTCGCGCCGCCGAGCAGACCCAGGCTGCTACCGAGGATGATGAGGACGAGGACGATTGGCGCAAGTACCTGTAATTGGTACGTGCTGACAGATGGGTCGAGCCGGCGGGAGAGGCTGCTTCCGTCGGCTTTTTACTGAGCGAGGGGCTTACGATGAAAAACGTTCTATGCTTTGGCGACAGCAACACCTATGGTTACGATCCGGCGGGCATGCGCGACGGCACCGCGGTGCGCTATGCGCAGGATGTGCGCTGGTGCGGCGTGGCCCAACGTGACTTAGGCGAGGGCTGGCATGTAATTGAAGAAGGCCTCAACGGCCGCACGACGGTACGCGACGACATGTGCCATCTGGACACCAATCTTAACGGCATCCGCGCACTTCCGATGCTGCTCGAGGCCCATAAGCCGCTGGACGCCATTGTGATCATGCTGGGCACCAACGACTGTAAGACGGTCTTTAACGTGACAGCTTCCGATATCGCCCGTGGCGCCATGGCGCTGATTCGCGCCGTCCGCGCGTTTCCGTGGACCGACGCTGCGCCTTGTCCGCGCATTCTGCTGATGGCGCCTATCAAGATCAAGCCGCAAATCGCCGATGTATATATGACCGATTTTGACGAGCATTCCGTAGAAGCCTCGGAACATTTTGGTGAGTACTACGCGCATGTGGCTGAGCAGTTTGGCTGCGACTTTTTGAATGCCGCCGACTTTGCCGAGCCGGGCGATATCGACTATCTGCATATGATGCCCGAAAGCCATGAGAGCCTGGGTCACGCCGTGGCAGCCAAGCTCCAAGAGATGCTCGGAGAGTAGCGCGACCCCAAACCACCGCAAAGGGGGCGGGCGCCTTTGCGGTGGCTTGGGCTGCGAATCTTAATACTGCCACATGTGGTTGACGGGGCCGGAACCTTTGCCCATGTTCAGGCCGGCGGCCAGAGCGCCGGTTAGGTAGGCCTTGCCGGCGTTGACGGCATCGGCAAGATCCATGCCCTGAGCCAGAGCGCAGGCGATGGCGGACGAGAGCGTGCATCCGGTGCCGTGCGTGTTGTCGGTCTCGATGCGCTTGTGGCGGAACCACGTGGTGAGTGGATCTCCCAGATGGTTGCCCTCGTCATCGAGTGGCGCGGGTTCGGCCAGTACATCGTTGGCCTCGTTGACAAGATGCCCGCCCTTAACGAGGGATGCGCAACCAAAGCGGCGGGTGAGGAGCATGGCAGCATTTTGCTGCGTGCGCTCGGAGTCGACCTCGTAGTCGAGCAGGGCCATGGCCTCGGGAATATTGGGCGTGATAACCGTCGCTAGCGGAAACAGACGGCGGGTGAGCGCCTCGGCGGCATCTTCGGCAATCAGCCGTGCGCCCGAGGTGGCTACCATGACGGGGTCGACTACCACGTTTGTCGCGTTCCAGGCGCTCAGGCGGTCGGCGATAACATCGATAATCTCGGCAGAGGAAACCATGCCAATCTTGACGGCGTTGGGGCGGATATCGTCAAAAATGGCATCGATCTGCGCCGCGACAATATCCGGGGAGATGTTCTGCACGGCGGTGACGCCCAGGGTGTTCTGTGCCGTGATAGCGGTAATGGCCGTCTCGGCATACAGGCGATGTGCCGTGATGGTCTTGATGTCGGCCTGAATGCCGGCGCCACCGCTGGAATCAGATCCTGCGATGGACAGAACGGCAGGTACCCTACTACGATCCATGTTCGCTCCCTTGTTCGGTCGGATTCAAATGGGTCTTTAAGCAAGCATTATAAAGATGCCCGGGCCGACTCTATGTCGAGCCCGGGCGGGCGATGCAATCTTTACGTAAATGTAAGCAAATGTTCACACGTCAACAATTGACGGGCGCCAGCTCGTTGCTAAAAGCGCTTCACAGCGAGGGACCTAGTCCTCCATGCCGAGGTCGATTGTCGTACCCTCGAATACTTTGTTGACGGTACGGACGGCGCACATCTTGCCGCACATGGTGCAGGTGCCTTCGGTGGCAGCAGGGGACTCCTCGTAGCGCTTCTTGCCGGTGACTGGATCGAGAGCGCATTTCCACATAGCGTCCCAATCGAGCTTGCGGCGCGCCTGGCCCATCTTGTCGTCCATGTCGCGGGCATGGGGCACCTTTTTGGCGATATCGGCGGCGTGTGCGGCGATCTTGGTGGCCATGAGACCGTCGAGCACATCCTGGGCGTTGGGCAGGCATAGGTGCTCTGCCGGTGTCACGTAGCACAGGAAGTCGGCACCGGAGCTGGCGGAGATGGCGCCGCCGATGGCAGCGGTGATGTGGTCGTAACCAACGCCGATATCGGTCACCAGCGGCCCGAGCACATAGAACGGAGCATTGTGGCACAGGCGCTTCTGCAGTTTCATGTTGGCGGCGATCTCGTCGAGCGCCATGTGACCCGGGCCCTCGACCATGACCTGGACGCCGGCGGCCCAAGCGCGCTTGCACAGCTTGCCCAGCTCGATCATCTCAGCGGTCTCGGTGGCGTCGTTGGAGTCGTAGAGGCAGCCCGGGCGGCAGGAGTCGCCGAGCGAAATCGTCACGTCGTACTCGTGGCAAATCTCGAGCAACTCGTCGTAGAACTCATAGAATGGGTTCTCGTTACCGGTGACCTCCATCCAGCCAAACAGCAGTGAGCCGCCACGGCTCACGATGTTCATCAGGCGGCCGGTCTCCTTAAAGGTCTTGGTGACCGACTTGTTTATGCCGCAGTGGATGGTCATAAAGTCCACGCCGTCCTCGGCATGCGCGCGCACGACTTCGAACAGGTCGTCCTTGGTGAGCTTGACCAGCGGCTTTTCCATGTAGCCGATGGCGTCGTACATGGGGACGGTGCCTACCATGAGCGGCGTCTCGTCGATGAGCTGCTGGCGGAACTGGCGCGTCTTGCCCGAGTTGGAGAGGTCCATGATGGCGTCGGCGCCAAAGTCCTCGGCGATCTTGACCTTCTTCCATTCCTCAGCGGCGTCGGCCTTGTCGCCCGAGATGCCCAAGTTCACGTTGACCTTGGTGGACAGGCCCTCGCCGACGCCAAAGGCGCGCATGCCCTTTTTGATGTGCACGATGTTGGCGGGAATGGCGATGCGGCCGTCGGCCACGCGCTCGCGGATGTACTCGGGGTCGCGATGCTCGCGCTCGGCGACTTCCTTCATCTGCGGCGTGATCTGCCCGGCGCGGGCGAAGTCGATTTGCGTGACGAGCTTGGGCTCGGTCTGTGTGCTCATTGGCACGGCTCCCTTCGTTGGCATTACCCATATCAGGTTTGCGGGTCAGGGCGGGCGCGCCCAGTCTCAGCCTGCCGTCTTGTCCTGCAAGCTCCCCGTTTATGTAATGGGCTCAAGTATAGCTCGAATGGGTACGATTGGCCTAACGGACGTGCCAGTGGGGAGGCGTACATGGAAGACAAGCATCTATATCGAGAGACACAATGGGACATATCGGCCGAGGAGGGCCGTGCGCACCATGGGTTAGTCGCGATTGGCTTTGCGGTGCTTGCCGTGCTGGTGATTGCCTTTTGTATTTGGACGTTTGGCGGTCGCGGCGGCGCTGCCTGGGAATTTGAGGCCGATGATGCCCTGCCGATTATGACGGTGAGGAGTACTGGCGGTAATGCCAATACGCTCGCCGTTCCGGGCGATTATTGGTATCCGCGCGACGAGTTTGTGCAGTTGCAGCTGAGTGGTGGATCCATTCCGGGTGAAGAAATCGAACGCGTGACGTTTGATGCAGCGCTCAAAACGCTCACGGTAAAGCTCAAAGATCAGGGGGACGTGCCCACGACCATGGATATCGCCCTGACGGAATGGCGTTTGGAGCCTCCGACGGGTGTTGCGGTGTCCGAGGTTGAGCACGTCAAGATTGTCTATCAGGACGGTTCGACAAATGGGATTGCAAAGGCCGACGGTCTAGCAGAATAGGTGTCGAGCCTAGCAGCCAATTCATAAAAGTTGCGGTGGAATAGTTCCTGATTGTGCGATAAAAGGCTCAAATAGGAACTATTCCACCGCAAGTTATATGGAGAAAGCTGAGCGGGTCAGTGTTGGGTGCCGGCTCTTGAGTGCTCGTTGATGAACACGAGGGTGCCTGGGCATGAGAGCTCGGGAAAGTGTCGATAACCAACGTCGAACGCGGTGAGCTCGCTTGCATCCTCGAGCTTGTTTTCTGCCATCCACCGCACCATGGAGCCGCGTGCCTTTTTGCTGGCGGTCGAACGTTGGATGGGCTTGCCGTTACGGACGCCTTCGCCAAAAAGGCAGGTGATAACCGTTGTATCCTGTGCAGCATGGGGCAGAACGGCTTTGGCGTATTCCACGCTGGCAAGGTTGACGATAGTGGTGTCGGAACCGGCCGGCGCAATTGCCTGCGCGAGTCGATTCCCCCAGAAGGCATAGAGATCGCGAGCGCCGTCGACGGAGAGCTTCGCCCCCATTTCGAGCCGATAGGGCGACACGCCGTGGAAGGGGCGCACGCATCCGTAGAGTCCCGAGAGGATCCAGAGATGGTCTTGCAGCCATGCGAGCTGCGCGGAATCCATCACCTCGGGCGCCATGCTCTGGTATTGGATGCCGTGGTAGGACATGACGGCGGGGGAGATTCGACGCGCGATATCGGGATCGGCGAGGTCGGCATCGCTCAGGACGGGCATAAATTCGTGAAGCGTATCCAGGCACGTTGTAAGCAGCTTGTCGCTCACGTTCCACAGCGCCTGCAGGCCGCCGCTGCCTTCATTCCGCTCGATATCTAGCAGTGCGCGGTGGAGGCGAGCCGTCTCGTGCGCAAAAGGTGGAATGCCCAGGACTTCAAAAGCATCTTGGGCCGCGCGCATCTGCTTGGCGGGCGAAATGATGACCTGCAGCATGAACTCTCCTCTGCCAAAAAAGAAATTGCGGTGGAATACGGTCTGTTTTGGCCGTTTATGGGCCAGTTTAGTCCGTATTTCACCGCAACTGATGAAGGGTTGGTTAGGCTCGCTCGATGAAGGCCTTGTAACCGCGATAGGCCTCGTAGATGTCGGCCTTGTTGGCGACCTCCCACAGGGCGTGCATGGACAGGACGGCAACACCGGAATCGATGACGTTCATGCCGTACTTGGCCATGATGTAGGCGATGGTGCCGCCGCCGCCCGCGTTGACGCGGCCGAGCTCGCAGGTCTGGAAGTCCACGCCGGCCTCGTCCATGATGTCGCGGACGAGGGCCACGTACTCGGCGTCGGCGTCGTTGGAGCCGCCCTTGCCGCGGCTGCCCGTGTACTTGTTGAAGCACAGGCCGCGACCCATGAAGGCTGCGTTCTTGGTCTCGAACTTGCCGGCATAGCCCGGGTCGAAGCCAGCGGACACGTCAGAGGAGAGCATGCGGCTGCGGGCGAGCGCGCGGCGCAGGGCCAGCGGGCTGTCCTCGCCGGCGAGCGTCATGATCTCGGCGACGGTGTTCTCGAAGAAGCGGCTCGTCATACCGGTGGCACCCACGGAGCCGATCTCCTCCTTGTCGACGATGAGCGTGATGCTCGTGCGCTCCACGTTGGCGACGTCGATCTGGGCAAGCATGGAGGGGTAAGCGCAGACGCGGTCGTCGTGGCCATAGCCCAGAATCATGGAGCGGTCGAGGCCCATGTCGCGGGCGGGGCCGGCGGGCACGACCTCGATCTCGGCGGAGAGGAAGTCCTCCTCCTCGACGTCGTACTGCTCCTTGAGGATATCCAGGAACATCTGCTTGACGGGCTCCTTGGGGGCGTCCTTGTCGTCCTCGTCAAACTTGACGGGGCGGCCGCCCACGATTACGTCGAGGATCTCGGCGTCGACAGCGTCCTTGGCGGGCTTGGACATCTGCTCGCTCGAGAGGTGGATCAGCAGGTCGGAGATGGTGAAGACTGGGTCGTCCGCCTTGTCGCCGATGTTGATGTCGACGGTGGTGCCGTCCTTTTTGCAGATGACGCCCACGAGCGCGAGCGGGGAGGCCACCCAGTGGTAGCTCTTGACGCCGCCATAGTAGTGCGTGTCGAGATAAGCCATGTCGCCGGCCTCGAAGGCGGGATTCTGCTTAAGGTCCAGGCGCGGCGAGTCCACGTGGGCGCCCAGGATGTTAAAGCCCTGCTCGAGCGGGGCGGTGCCAAGGTTGACGAGCATGAGGTCCTTGCCGTGGTTGGCGGCGTACACCTTGTCGCCTGCCTTGAGCTCGCGACCCTCGGCAATCACGGTCTCCAGGTCGACGTATCCCGCCTCCTCGGCCATCTTGATGCCGGTCTTGACGCACAGGCGCTCGGTCTTGTTCTCGCTCAAAAACTGCTTATAGCCGCGGCAAAGCTCCTCGAGCTCCTCGACTTGTTGTGGCGTGTACTTTTTCCATGCGCAGGGACGCTCCATGACGCAGGCTCCTTTCGGATCGATCGTGCTGGTTGATGTACCGTGAGCCATCGTATCACGCGTGGGCTCACGGTGGCGGGGGAGCTTGATGTGCGGTGGCCGCGGGGCGGGGAGCGTGTAAACTGGAGTGAGCAAACCGTGCCCAGCCCAAAGCGAGGTATTTAATATGTCTGACAAGCGCCGCACTTTTGCCGTTATCGACGGCAACTCGCTCATGCACCGCGCCTTCCACGCCGTGCCTCCCACCATGAACGCGCCCGACGGTCGTCCCACCAACGCGATCTTTGGCTTTCTGAACATGTTTCTTAAGATGATCGATGCCTTTAACCCCGACGGCGTTGTTGTGGCGTTTGATAAGGGCAAGCCGCGCGTGCGCATGGAGATGCTGCCGCAGTACAAGGCGCAGCGCCCGCCGATGGATCCCGACCTGCATGCGCAGTTCCCCATGATTAAGGAGCTGCTCGCTGCGCTCAACGTGCCGATTCTGCAGTCCGAGGGTTGGGAAGGCGACGACATTCTGGGCACTATGGCCCGCCTGGGCGAGGAGGCCGGCTGCGACATGCTACTGGTGACCGGCGACCGCGACATGTATCAACTCGTGACCGAGCACGTCAACGTGGTCTCGACCCGCAAGGGCCTGTCCGACGTGGCGATTATGACGCCCGAGAGCGTGGACGACCTGTATCACGGCATTACGCCGGCGCTCGTGCCCGATTTTTACGGTCTAAAGGGCGATACGTCCGACAACATCCCCGGTGTACCGGGCATCGGTCCCAAAAAGGCGAGTGCGCTCATTGCGAAGTACGGTAGCCTGGACGAAGTCATCGCGCATGCCGATGAGGTCAAGGGCAAGATGGGCGAGAACCTGCGTGCGCACATCGACGATGCGCTGCTGAGCCGCAAGGTTGCGACAATTCGCACCGATGCGCCCGTCGAGCTCGACTTTGAGGCGACGTCCTTCCCGGCGTTTTCTGCCGATGAGGTTTCCGCGGCGCTGGGTACGCTTGGTATCACCGCCATGCAGAACCGTTTCTTGGCGCTGATCGGCGGCGAGGGCGGGGCTGCTGCCTCCAGTGTGTTTGAGATACCTGCTATGGTTCGCGCAGCCGCCGGCGATGCCGACGCGCTTGGTGCCGTTGCGGCTGAGGTCTCCCGCGCGATTGATGCCGGCGAGTGGGTCGCCGCCGTGGTGGACGACGACAAGGAAGAGGGCGCGCTCTTTGGGCTGACGCGCACGCTGTGGTTGGCGACGTCCAAGGGCCTGTTCGCGCTCGAGGAGGGCGACAGCTGTGCGGCGGCTGAGGTTGAGGGCTTCAACTTCGCTCACGGTGTGATCGCCGGCGTGCTTGCGCGCCTGTTTATGGAGGGCCGCGTGGCGAGCCCGGATACGAAAGCGCTGCTGCACGAGCTTTCGCCCATCGATTCTTCTGAGCCCGAGCTCATGGATCCGCTCGCTGCCGATTCCACGCGTATCTTCGATACCGTGGTCGCTGCCTATCTGCTGGATTCCGATCGCTCCGAGTTCGATGAGGCATATCTGGCCGATACCTATCTGCAGATGGCGTTGCCTGCGGCGCGCGGTGCAGAGGGTGCTGGTGAGGACGCTCCGGTGCCTGCCGCCCGTACTGCGGCTCTGACGCTGGCGCTCGTGGCGCCGTTGCGCGAGTGCATGGCCCGTGAGAACGCCGCCAACGTGTTCGATGGCATCGAGATGCCGCTCGTGCCGGTACTTGCCAAGATGGAGCGCGCGGGCATGCTCGTGGACCCCGACCGCCTGCACAGTCTGTCCGAGGGTCTGGCGACCCAGATCACCGAGGTCGAACGAAGCATTCGCGACCTTGCCGGTGACGAGACCTTTAACATCGGCAGCCCCATGCAACTTTCGCATGTGCTCTTTGATGTGATGGGCCTTCCGACCAAGGGTCTCAAAAAGACCAAGCGCGGTTACTATTCGACCAATGCCAAGGTACTGAGTGATCTTGCCCGTGACCACGAGATTGTTCGTTTGATCTTAGACTGGCGCGAGAAGTCCAAGATCAAGTCAACCTATCTGGACACGTTGGGCCCGCTGCGCCGCGGTGACGGTCGTGTGCACACCACGTACAACCAGACCATCACCGCGACGGGGCGTCTGTCTTCGAGCGACCCTAATCTGCAAAACATTCCGACGCGCTCGGAGCTGGGGCGTACCGTCAAGACGGCGTTTTCGGCAGGCGAGGGAAGCGTCTTTTTGGCGGTGGACTACTCGCAGATCGAGCTGCGTCTGCTGGCGCATCTTTCGGGTGACGAGCACCTGGTGCGCGCCTTTAACGAGGGCGAGGACTTCCACGCCGAGACGGCCGCGCGTGTGTTTGGCGTTCCCGTGTCCGAGGTAACGCCCGATTTGCGTAGCCGCGCCAAGGCCGTGAACTTTGGCATCGTGTACGGCCAGCAGGCCTACGGTCTGTCGCAGTCGCTGCATATCTCGATGGCCGAGGCGCGCGACATGATCGACCGCTACTACGAGGCCTATCCGGGCGTGCGCACGTTCCTCGACAACGTGGTGGCGCGTGCTAAGCAGACGGGCTACGCCGAGACCATGTATGGCCGCAGACGCCATATTCCCGAGCTCAAGGCCAAAAACCCGCAACTCCGCGGCTTTGGCGAGCGCACGGCCATGAACCATCCCATGCAGGGCACCGCAGCAGACATCATCAAGATCGCCATGGCCCGCGTAAGCCGTCGCCTGGAAGAAGAAGGCTTTGCCGCCCACATGATCCTGCAGGTACACGACGAACTGGACTTTGAGTGCCCCGTCGACGAAGTCGAGCGCCTAACCACCATGGTCCGCGACGTCATGGAACACGTAGTAGACCTCCACGTCCCCCTAATCGCCGAAGCTTCGACTGGAGTGACCTGGGCAGACGCCAAGTAAGGGCACGACCACAATTCCAAAGTAACCAAAACCAGAAGGACGCCCCTCATCAACAAGGAGCGTCCTTCGTTCAATTAAATTCAGCCTAAGTATCTAGACACTCAAGACGCCATCTTGGCGGCAGGTAAGTAAACCTAGGGCCTGGCCGGGCGGCACGGGTTAACTTTTCGTAGATTCCGCACGCAAAGAAAGCCACTTAATGTGGCTTTCGTCTTGCGCAGGACCTGACCGAGCGAAAAGTTAACCCGTGCCGCCCGGCCAGGCCCAACGAGCCACGTTAACGAGCCGCCAAGATGGCGTCGATGAGCGTCAGTACGCCCCCGTCGTTGTTGCTCGGAATACGCCACTTGGCATGCGCGTTCATGTGCTCCTCGGCGTTGTCCACGATAAAGCTGTGACCGACGCGCTCGAGCATGGGGATGTCGTTGTAGGTGTCGCCCACGGCGGCGGCGTCGGCAATATCGATGCCCAGGTGCTCGCACAGGTGAGCGACGCCGGCGCCCTTGTCGACGCCCAGGTTCATAAAGTCGATCCACTCGCGCCCAGCGTTGGTGACGTAGAGCTTGTCCGAGAACTCGGGGCTATAGGTCTCGCGGAAAGCGGGCTCGGCGTCGTAGCCGGGGAAGAAGACCGAAATCTTGTTGGACTCGAAATCAATGCCCTCAAAGCTGTCGACGTAGTTGATTGTGTTGTAGTAGACGCTGATCTCGTCGTGGTATTGATGGTCGCGGGCAAGCACGTAGAACTCGTCGAAGCAGCACAGGACGGGGACAGCGCGAGGATCCTCCGAGGCACGGCTCAAGACCTGCTGATACAGCTCCACGTCAATATTGCTCTTATAGATATAGCTGCCGCGATAGATCACGCACGCTCCGTTGTCGGGACAAAAAGCAAGGCGGTTTTTGATGCCCTCGAACATCTCCTCGAGCTTGGGGGCGGGACGTCCGCTGGCGGGGCAGAATACGATGCCGGCGTCGGCGAGCTTGTCCAGGCGCTCATCAAGACCCTGGGGCAGCACACGCTCGTCGGTCAGCAGCGTCTTGTCCATATCGACGGCGAGAATCTTAATGTTGCCGATGTTGGCGTCCGATTCGTAAGTTTGCATAAAAATGCGCCTTTCGTTTCGAGATTGTTTCAGACGTTATAACCATCAACTAGTAGTCGAGCGTATTTTCGCAGGAATGGTGCGTATTTGCACCACGCTTCACAAAGTAATGAAAAAACTTTTCAGAAATTTGAATTTGTCGCTTGTGCTGCGGGCACTTTAGCGTAATATAGCGACCATCGAAAACGGAGACGGAAAAACAACCGCTTACCGAGTAAAAGGTACCGTTTACGATATTTGAATTGCGCCCGGCGATACGTGAAAGGAGAGGCAGATGCAGTTCGTAAAGATCATCACCACTGCAGACAATGCCATCCGACGCCAGCGCGCAATTTCCCGACGACGATAACAATCGTCTCTGTCCGCATGGGGCGAATTGCCTCAACAGAGTCATTTTGAGGTCGTTGGGTTTTAGCACGACATTGCTGCATGTTTCTAGGGCATGTATGTGCTGATTTTTGCTATTCAACCTGATATTGCACGGTATATGACCTTGAAATGACTTGCAACTGACCGATGTTCTAACTAGCTACCAAGGGCGAAAGGAAACAGCCATGAGCAAGGAAAAAGTCGTTCTCGCATATTCCGGTGGTCTTGATACATCCGTATGTGTCAAGTGGCTCCAGGACGAGAAGAATCTCGATGTCGTTTGCGTCTGCGGCAACGTGGGCCAGGAAGAGACCGGACTGGATGCCAAGAAGCAGAAGGCGCTCGACCTGGGCGTTCTCGATTGCCAGGTGCTCGACCTGCGCGACGAGTTCTCCGATGAGTTCCTGACCAAAGCCATCGCCGCAAACTCCATGTACGAGAATAAGTATCCGCTGCTCTCCGCCCTGTCTCGCCCGCTGCTTGCCAAGAAGCTTGTTGAGGTCGCCCACGAGTTTGGCGCGACCTACGTCGCCCACGGCTGCACTGGCAAAGGTAACGATCAGGTCCGTTTTGAGGCCGCCGTCAAGGCCCTCGACCCCGAGCTCAAGGTTATCGCCCCGGTTCGCGAGTGGGACCTGAAGTGCCGTCCCGACGAGGTCGCCTATGCCCACGCCCACAACGTGCCGGTTCCCGAGGGTGCCAACGACAACCCCTACTCCATCGACGACAACCTGTGGGGTCGCGCCATCGAGTGCGGTCACCTGGAGGACCCTTGGAATGAGCCGCTCGATGACGCTTGGGTTATGACCAAGAACCCCGAGGACACGCCTGACACCCCGACCTATACCGAGATCGAGTTTGAGGCCGGCAAGCCTGTCGCCGTCGACGGCAAGAAGATGAAGCTCTCCGAGATCGTCATCGCCCTCAACAAGATTTCGGGCGACAACGGCTTTGGCCGTCTTGACCTGGTCGAGGATCGTCTGGTGGGCCTCAAGAGCCGCGAGTGCTATGAGGTTCCCGGCGCCCTGACGCTCATCACCGCCCACAAGGCGCTCGAGGACATCTGCGTCGAGGGCGACCTGCTCAAGACCAAGATCAAGCTCGAGCAGGATTGGGCCACCGCCGTGTACAACGGCCAGTGGTACAGCCCGCTCAAGAACGCGCTCGACGCCTTTATGGCCGATACCCAGAAGTTCGTGACCGGCACTGTCCGTCTGAAGTTCTTTAAGGGCAACTGCCATGTCGTCGGCCGCAAGAGTCCCTTCAGCCTCTACGACTACGGCCTGGCTACCTACGACCGCGACACCACGTTTGACGAGAAGGCCAGCGCCGGCTTTATCGAGATCGATACGCTGTCGCTCAAGACGTGGGCAAAGGTCCAGGGCCCCAGCTCTGCTGCCGCCCAGGCCTAGCGCCTCCTTCCCTTGGTATCCGCGCGGCCCATCCGCGTGATACATAACGGGCGCACGGGGTCCCTACCTTTCGTTATGCTTGCTGACACTTCTTAACATCGGTGGCCCCTACGTTCCGCCCGCATATATGATGCCGCGACTGTGGCTGAGTCCGAGCCCCGCCGGGGTTGTCCGGTGGGGCTCCTTCTATCAATTTGGCGGCTCTGCGCCTATATATGAGGAGTATCCATTATGTTCAATGCTATCGCGCATGCTTTACTTGCCCTCGCGCCCGAGTTCGATGCTGCAAGGGTCGAGGACGTCCCTATGAGCCTGAAGGCCTGGATCGATGGTTCGCAGGGCAACATCCGGAGGGAGACGTTGGGCGCCAAGTGCATGGCGCGTCACTTCTTTGCAAATTAGCTACATGGCACCGCACACGGTGGGGAATGTGTAAAACTAGCGGTTGAAAAATCGCTTTAGCGATATGGCGCATTGCTTTGGGCGCTTGTTTTGGTATTTGGAGAAAGGGGACGGTTCCATGGCTCTTTGGGGCGGTCGTTTTGAGGCAGGCGTGGCCGAGGTCACGCAGGAGTTTGGCGCGTCGCTGCCGGCCGACAAACATCTCTATAAGCAGGATATCGCAGGCTCTAAGGCGCATGCCAAAATGCTGGCGGCCCAGGGCATCATCAGTGCCGAGGACGAGCAGGCGATTGCCAAGGGCCTGACCGGAATCGAACAGGATATCGATGCCGGCAACTTCACCTTCGACATCAACGACGAAGACATTCATATGTCCATCGAGAGCGAGCTGACGCGTCGCATCGGCGAGGCCGGTAAGCGCTTGCATACCGGACGTTCGCGCAACGACCAGGTGGCGACCGACACGCGCCTGGGCGTCAAGGCGCTGGCCAAGGAGCTCATGGAGGCCAATCTTGAGCTGCGCCATGTGCTGGTGGATGCGGCTAAGAAGTACGACAAGGTGATTCTGCCGGGTTACACGCATATGCAGCACGCTCAGCCCGTGCTGCTCTCGCATCATCTGCTGGCGTATTCCTGGATGTTCGCGCGCGACTTTACACGCTTGAAGGCCGCCTTTGATGCCGCCGACAACTGCCCGCTGGGTGCTGCCGCGCTTGCCGGTACGAGCTATCCGCTCGATCGCCAGATGACGGCTGCCGAACTTGGCTTTGCGGGCGTGATTCCTAACTCACTCGATGCTGTTTCCGACCGTGATTTCCTGCTCGATCTGCATTACGCTGGCTCCGTCATGGCCATGCACCTGTCGCGTCTTTCCGAGGAGATCGTGCTGTGGTCGAGCTCCGAATTTGGCTTTATCACGCTTTCAGACTCCTACTCCACCGGCTCGTCCATCATGCCGCAGAAGAAGAATCCCGACTTTGCCGAGCTTATTCGCGGCAAGAGCGGCCGTGTCTATGGCAACCTGGTGCAGCTGCTCGTGACCATGAAGGGCCTGCCGCTTGCTTATAACAAGGACTTGCAGGAGGACAAGGAGGGCGCGCTCGATACCGCCCATACGCTCATGCAGTGCCTGTCGGTTATGGCCGGAATGATTTCGACTTGGACCGTCAACGAGGATGCCATGGCGCGCGAGTGCGGCGTGGGGCACCTTGCCGCTACCGATGTTGCCGATTACCTGGCCAAGCGTGGCCTGCCGTTCCGCGAGGCACATGCCGTGGTGGGGCATCTGGTTCTGATGTGTGAGAAGCGCGGCTGCAATCTTGAGGACCTGCCGTTTGAGGTGTTCCAGGAGGCAAGCCCGCTCTTTGAGCACGACATTACCGAGGCGCTCGACATCCCGTCGATTGTCGCCGCGCGCACGACCGAGGGCGGCACCGCCCCTGCCGCCGTTGCCGTGCAGCTGCAGCGTGCCGAGGCGCAGCTCGTGGTCGACGAAGGTGTGTTTGGATCGCTAACCAAGGTCGTCGAGATGGGTCACGGGGCAAAGTAGAGGTTTGGCTGAAGACGTATTGTCCATTTATTGATAAATCGTTTTCGCTTTACGGGCGCCTGCTGATGTGGGAGCCCGTATTTTGTTGCTATGGGGGAGGGGCTTGTCGAGAACTTCTGTAGGACCTTTGGGCAGGTTGTGAAGGGGATACGTTCGCGGGCGGCAACCGACCGCCTGCTCTGTTCGGCGCGGTTGATGGGCGGTCGGATGGTACTCTAATCGGGCTTCGAAACAGAAGTGACACATATGGAGCGCTTTAATAAATTGCAACGTTTCAATAAACAGCTTTTTGTTTAACTGCAGCTAAAACTCTGTTACGATGCAGTCCAGGCGGGTGCCGGAATGGGACTTGGGCACGCGCGAACCTACTTGAAAGGCTACTTTTATGGCTATCGAGAAGACCTTCATCATGATTAAGCCCGACGCCGTGCGCGACCGCAAGATCGGCGAGATCGTTGCTCGCATTGAGCGCAGCGGCCTTGTCATCGAGCGCATGGAGATGACCACGCTCGAGCGCGCTACCGTCGAGGAGCACTACGCCCATCTGGCCGACAAGCCCTTCTTTGGCGGTCTCTGCGACTTTATGACGAGCGGTCCGGTCGTCAAGATGGTCGTTTCCGGTTTCTCCGCTGTTGCTAAGATGCGCACCCTCATGGGCGCTACTAATCCGCTTGACGCTGCTCCTGGTACCATCCGCGGCGACTTTGCCGTCGATGTCAACGCCAACGTGATCCACGGCTCCGACTGCCTGGAGAACGCCGAGATTGAGATCAAGCGCTTCTTTGGCTAAACCAGCTTTGACTCCTTAAAGCTGTTAGCGTGTGGCTTGGGCGCCGCGGAACTCCATCCGCGGCGCCCTTTTATTCCAAAATCTATGAAGGGGCC
>UQLC01000025.1 GCA_900541795.1 uncultured Collinsella sp.
TATATAATTCTCTTACCTTGCGAGTAAGAAGGGTGGGAGCAGCGCAGGAATTTAGTTCCTCGAGGTGCTAACAATCGCAATATTTGGCAAAAAACAGGAAGGCAAATCGCCTAGGCGTGGATCCTAGCGCATGTGCGCTTTTCAAGCAGAAAAAAGATGCCCCATGAGGCGGCCATGAGAACGAGGCCGATGGCGTCGAAGGCGATGAACAGGTCGATGCTGCTGGCCAGCAGGTCGTGGCCGGCGGGCAGGGTGGCGCGGATGAGCGACTCTCCGACGA
The DNA here is from genome assembly GCA_900541795.1 of uncultured Collinsella sp. Taxonomy (GTDB): domain Bacteria; phylum Actinomycetota; class Coriobacteriia; order Coriobacteriales; family Coriobacteriaceae; genus Collinsella. The sequence continues at coordinate 281 of UQLC01000025.1, forward strand.
GCCCTACGACTTGCTGAGCCAGTACGACGCTGGCGAGGGCGCGGTGGCGCTCGGGGCGCCAAATGACGAGTGGGTAGGTGCAGTTCCACATGAGGAAGGCGATACCGATGCCCTGAGTGGCCACGCGACCTGGCACGCCACCGAGCTCGTAGGCGCCCATGTAGGCCTCGGGCGCGAGTGCGAACCCCAGGGCGCACTGCACGTTCACGACGAACACGAAGGCGAAGCAGAGGCGCACGACCCAGATGGCTATCTTGACGCTGCGAGGGGATGCCTCGGCATCATCTTGGGGGAGGGCCGTAGAACGGGGATTGAAGGATCTCATTGTGCCCTACCTCTCCAGCTGGCTCAGCTGCCGGAAGGCGTAGAAGGCCACGGCGCTGGAGGCGGCCACGTTCAGGGAATCGACGCCGTGGGCCATGGGGATGCGCACGGTGTGGTCGCAGCGGGCGATGGTGGCGGGGGAGAGCCCCTCGCCTTCGGTGCCGAACAGCAGCGCAAGCTTCGCGGGTTTGCCGGCGGCCGTCTCGCGCGCGGCCAAAAGCGCGCTCAGCTCGTCGGGGGTCATCGAGTCGTCGGAGAGTGCCATGGCGGCGCAGGTGAAGCCGTGCTCGTGCAGTTCGGCGATGCCCTCATTGCTCCAGATCCCGCAGCCGGGGCGATTCGGTACGTCTGTGTCGCCGATGCGGGTCCACGGCACTTGGAAAACGGTGCCCATGGACACGCGCACGGCGCGGCGGTACAACGGGTCGTAGCAGGCGGGGCTGACGAGCACGGCGTCCACCCCGAGAGCCGCCGCGCTGCGGAAGATGGCCCCGACATTGGTGTGGTTCGTGATGTCTTCAAGTACCGCCACCAGCCGCGCCTCGTGCAGCACGTCGGCCACGGTGGGCAGGACGGGGCGACGGAAGGCCCCCAGGGCGCCGCGCGTCAGCTCGAAGCCGGTGAGTCGCTCAAGTTCGTCATGAGGCGCGACGAACACCGGCATCTCGGGCGCGCCCGCCCGGCCGCTCGCCCGCTCTTCCATGCGCTCGATGAGCGGTGCCATGGAAGGCAGCCACTTCTCTTCCATAAGAAGCGAGATCGGCTCCATGCCGCCCTCGAAGGCCCGTTCGATCACCTTCTGCGACTCGGCGATGAACAGCGCACGCTCCGGCTCCAGCTTACTGCGCAGCTGAGCTTCGGTCAGCCGCGCGAACGCATCGAGCCGTGGGTCTTCCAATGTGTCTACATAGATAAGGGGCATGCCGGTTCCTTCCAAAACAAAAGCGCCCGTCTATTATAGGCGGGCGCTTGCAAGATTGCCTCGGTTGAGACTTAGGAAAGGGCGGCCTTCAGGGCGGCCATCTGGTTGGAGCCGAGGCCCTGCAGACGACGCTCGGCCGGAATGCCCAGTTCCTCCATGAGCTTCTCGGTCTTCACCTTGCCGAAGCCGGGCAGGGCGTTCACGAAAGCCTTGACCTTCATGCGGCCGATGATCGGGTCGTCGATCTGATCGAGAACCTCGGCCGGGGTGGTGAGACCCATGGCGAGCTTGTTGGTGATCTCGGAGCGCTTGGCGCGAACGACGCGAGCCTTCTCGAGGGCGGCGGCGCGCTGCTCAGGGGTCATGGTAGGTGCGGGCATATCACTTCTCTTTCTCTAGTCGGTGCCCTTCTAACAGGGCCTTCACTCGAAGAACGCTGGTACCAGAAGGCTTCGGTACCAGCGTTTCTCCGTTTTTAGCTACACGATCATAATAGAAAACCGCAGGTTGTACACCCCTTTTCCCGCTAATGTCGCGTTTTTGCAGAAAAATGTGCGCTTTTAAGGCTCCGAAATGGGGATTTGGTGACGAAATAGCTCGAATGCGGCTGTTCAAGCTTCTTGAGAAACTGCGAAAAAGGGGAGGGAAGGCGCTGCTCGAAGACGTTGGACGGGCACGCGAAAGCAGGAGCGCTATAATGCTGCGGAAACCTGCAATCGAAGGGAGCAATACTGTGACTGAGAAGCTGGTAGCCGAGGTGCAGCCGACCGAGCACCCCGCCTTCAACGAGTTCGTGGCCACCATCGAGGCGCTGCGCTCGCCGGACGGGTGCCCCTGGGACAAGGAGCAGACCCACAAGAGCATTTCCGGCAACATGGTGGAGGAGGCTTACGAGGCCGTGGATGCCATCGAGGCCGACGACGTGCCGCACATGCGCGAAGAGCTCGGCGACGTGCTGCTTCAGGTGGTGCTGCAGTCGCAGATTGCCGCGGACGCTGGTGAGTTCACCATCGACGACGTGTGCCGCGACGTGAACGCGAAGATCGTGCGCCGGCATCCCCATGTGTTCGGTGACGTGGTGGCAGGCGACGCCAACGAGGTGCTGGACGTATGGGATCAGATAAAGATGGCCGAGAAGGAGTCCGCCGACGCTGCGGCCGACGCGCCCCAGGGGCTGCTCGACGGCGTGCCGAAGAGCTTCCCGGCGCTGAAACAGGCGCAGAAGATCTCGCGGAAGGCGGCCTCGGCCGGTTTCGAGTGGGAAACGGTGGACGACGTGTGGGCCAAGGTGGACGAGGAGGTCGCCGAGCTTAAGGCCGCCTACGCCGCCGCGCCGAAGTCCGCGAACGGCAAAGTGGATGCCGCCGCCGATCCCGCGGCTGCCGCGGCGGTGGAACTGGAGATGGGCGACGTGCTGTTCTCGCTCGTGAACGTAGCCCGCAAGATGGGCGTCCAGGCCGAGGAGGCCCTGCGCGCCACCTGCGGCAAGTTCCGTTTCCGCTGGGCCTTCATGGAAGGCGCCGCTGCCGGCCAGGGCCGTCGCGTGGAAGACCTCTCCATGGAGGAGATGGAAGAGCTCTGGCAGCTTTCGAAAGTGCTTGAGGGCGATAGCCTAGGCTAAAATACGGAATCGGCGCATTTTAGCCTAAAGAGGCCCAATCTCATTGTTCGTACACCTTCTTGCCGGCGACGTAGGTGGCTTGTACCTTTGCCTGCTGCAGGTCGTCGGGAGCCAGCTCGAAGGGGTTCGGGTCCAGCACGACGATATCGGCGAACATGCCCGGGGCCAGCTGCCCCAGCTCGTCGGCGCGCTGGGCGGCGGCGGCGCTGCCGGCGGTGTAGGCGCGCAGGGCCTCGGCCAGGGTGATGCGCTCCTCGGGCAGCCAGCCTCCAAGCGGTTCGTGGGTGTCGGCATCGCGGCGAGTGACAGCGGTGTAGACGGCGTCGATGGGGTCGATGTCGGTAACGGGGGAGTCGGTGCCGAAGGCCAGCGTGGCGCCGGAATCGAGCAGGGTGCGGAAGGGCCACATATAAGGGACGCGCTCGGGGCCCAAATCACGCTCCGGGCCGCCGGGATCCAGGGTGATGTGGCGTGGCTGCACGCTGGCGATGACGTCCACCCGCGCGATGCGCGCGATGTCGTCGGGCTGGAAGTTCTCCAAATGCTCGATGGTGTGATGGGCGGGGGAGGCCACCGGGTGGGCTTCGAAGATATCGAGGCAGCGGTGGATGGCCTCGTCGCCGATGGCGTGGATGCGCACGGGCGAGCCCTCGGCCGCCGCCGGGGCCACCAGCGCCTCCATCACTTCGGCAGCCACGGTGGGGCGCCCGCAGTCGCCCTCGAAGCGAGCGTTGGTGTAGGGGTCGTGAACCCAGGCGGTGTGCTGGCTGGAAACGCCGTCGAAGAACTGCTTGAAGCCCTGAGCCGAAAGGAGCGGGCCCGTGTGGGCGGCCTGCAGGGCGGCCAGACGGCTGCGGTCTTCCAAAAGCGTGGGGAACATGGACACGCGCACGGTGAGCTCGCCGGCCTCTTCCAAGGCGCCGAACAGGTCGTCGCGCACGAAATCGAGGCCCGGCATCGCCATGAGCGACACGTCGCACACGCCCGTGATGCCGTGCTCGTTCAGATAACGCTCGAAGGAGCGGTAGGCGTCCAACAGCTCCTCGCGCGAGAATTCCGCCACGATGCGCGGCATGAGCTCCATGGCTGCCGCCTCGCGCACAATGCCCGTAAGGTGCCCGTCGGCGTCTTTGTCGTAGCTCCCGCCTGCGGGCGGCTCGCTTTCCTCCGTGATGCCCAAGCGTTCCAGCGCGCAGCTGTTCAGCCACAGGGTGTGGGCGTCGCCGGAGTACATGGCCACGGGTCGGTCGGGGTAGGCAGCATCCAGCGACGCGCGGCTCGGCATGCCGGCCGGGTTCCACAAGTAGTCGCGCCAGCCCTGGGTGAGCAGCCACGAGCCGGCCGGTCGCCGTGCGGCCAAGGGCGCCAGGCGCGCTACCGCGTCGGCCTCGTTCTCGCCCACGAAGCGCTCAGCCAGAGGGGAGAGGTACAGCGCGGAGTGGAAGTAATGAAGATGGGCGTCGTGGAAGCCCGGCGCGACCGCAACGACCTTGGTCGCCGTCAGCTCCACGGATCCCTTTGCGGTGTAGGTGTTCGTGAAGGTGGGAGCATCGGCCTTGTCACCATCGTAGGCAACGGCGGCGTCCAGCTTGCCAGCTTTGTCCATGACCTTCACCGCGGCATGGTGCACCGCGTCGTCGAAGGTCACGTGGGACAGGTCGCCCTTCTTCTCCACGATGGTGTACTTGTACTCGCCGGCCTTGGTGTAGTTGATGGCCGGGAAGGTGACGGTGCCGTCCTCGCCGTTCTTGGCGCTCCGGATGGGTTGCTTGCCCTTCAGCTGCTCGGCCGTCAGATCGCCCTCGTACAGGTCGAAGGCGAACTCGCCGCCCTTGAGCGCAGCCGGCGTGCTGTCGGACTTCACATAGGCCTTCTTCGCCGCGAGCGTCACCGAGGTCTCGGCGGGCTGATACGTGTTCTTGAAGGTCGGGATATCGTTCTTGCCGTCGTAAGTGACGGTCGCCTTCGCCTTGTCGCCCTCCGCCTTCACCGAGACGTGAACCCTCACCTCCGTGGAATCGTAGGTGATGGTCGAATCGCTGCCAGCGACCTCCTTGAGCGTGTAGTCGTACTCGCCCAGGTTCAGGCCCTTGACGGTCAGCTTGACCTTGCCATTCTTATCGTTGGTGCCGCGAGCGTCCTCATTGCCGTCCTGGTCGTACAAGCCGAAGGTGAACGCATCGGCCGTCAGGTCCTTGCCCGCGAGAACTTTCGTGGCCTCAACGGTGACGTCCGCCGTCGGCTTCGTGTTGGTGAAGGTCGGCACGGCCTTCTCACCGTCGTAGGTGACGGTCGCCTTCAGCTCGCCCTTTTCGTCGGTGACCTTGACGTGGACCTTCACGCCCTTCGCGTCGTAGACGACGGTCGAGTCGGCGCCCTTCACCTCCTTGATGGTGTAGTCGTGGTCGCCCGGCGTAGCGTAGTCGATGGCTGCAAAGGCGACCTTGCCGTCCTTCTCGTTTTGGACAGTCTGGACCACGCTGCCGTCCTTGTCGAGCAGCTGGAACGTGAAGTCACTCCCCGCGAGCTCACCGCCCGTGAAGCGCTTCGTCGCCTTGAGCGTTACCGAGGTCTCCTTCGGGCGGTACGTGTTCGTGATCACCGCAATCTGATCGTCGATCACCTGAGATGTGGCGGTGCCATCATCCTTATAGATCTGCTCCATTTTGACGACTGGCTCGGTCAGATTTCCCTTGCCGTCATCCTTCACCGTTACGGTCACTTTGTATTCGGCGCTGGAGTAGCTGACACCGCCCAGCCAACTGGGATCGCTCTTGGCGGGCGTAGTCTCGGCAATGTAGTAGGTGTACTTGCCAGGCTTCTCATACTTAATCTCTCCGAAGCTAAATTCTTCGGCGCTCGTAACGGTCTTCTCGACCTGCTTCATGCCGGCCACGGGCGCTGCCGTGGCACCATCAGGCATCGGCGTTCCATCGGCGGCGCGCAGGCAAAGCTCGAAGCTGTCGGCGCTAGTCCACTCACGGCCGGTGAACTTCTTCTTCGCCTTGATGCCTGTGAGCGTCACCGAAGACTTCACGCTGTAGCTGTTGGTGAACACCAGCTTGTTGTCTTCGGCCAGCGTGCCGTTGGAATTCTGCGAGGCAATCGTGCCCGAGATGCTATCGCCTTCTTCAGTCAGATTCTTGTCACCCTGCTTGCGGCCGGTCAGCTTATAGCCCGCGGGCATCTCGTCCTTGCCGGTCAGCTCCTGCACCGTGTAATTGTCACCCTTGGCAAGGCCGTACACGCGAATCGTCTCGTCGGCCTTGATAGCATGGGTGTCGCCGTTCTTCAAATCGAACACGTCGCCGGCTTGCTTTCCGGCCCCAGCGTTCTTGAACACTGCAGCCTTGTAGGTCTTCCCCTCGGGCACGGTGAACTTGAAGGTGAACCCCGCGTCCGGTTTTCCCGTCAGGCCCGCTGGCACCACGACCTTCTTCGTCACCTCGAGGCTCGCCTCGCGCTTGTTAGCCACGCGCACGCAGGTGGCGCCCGTGAACAGCGCGTTCAGATTCTTGCCGTCCAGGTCGGCGCGGGCGCCCTTCGCATTAGTGTCACCAAGCACGTCCTGCGTGATGCCCATACGTAGCCAGCCCGTCTCGGTCTTCAGGCGGTAGGGTTCGCCCTCTTTGGTGGGCCCATACTGGTAGACACGTCCATTGGCGCCGTACTTGAGATGTACCTCATCCTCGCCACCCTTGGCGTCATTGTTCCAGGAAAGGTTGTCGTTGCCGTCGAGCGTCCCGTCGGACGTCTGGCGCTGGCCCTTGATCCACGTGAGCGTGTTGTCAATGTCGCCCTCTGCGCCAAACTGGCCCAGGCTCTTCAGGAGCGAGCCCACGCCCACGAACGTCGAAACGCCGTCATCGGGCGTACCAGCATCGGCGTGGACGCCGTAATCGTCCACAATCACCTTGGTGAGCGTGTCGTTAAGCAGGAAGCCCTGGGGCGCCGAGACCTCCTTTAGGTAGTAGGTGCCCTTCACGAGCGGCTCTTTACCGTCGCTCGTATACGGGAATATGCCCGCACCTTCGAGCTTGACCGGGTTGGCGACCGACCTTGTCGTCAGGGTGTCGTAGGGGGTCTGTTCGCCATTGAGCACGGCCTTGCCGTTCGCATCCTCAGTCACCTGGGTGGACTTGTACAGGCCGAACTTCGCCCCGTCAACGGGCTTACCCTCGGAATCGGTCTTCTGCACGAACAGGCGATTCTGGATGTTCGTGACGAGCAGGCGCGTGGCGAACTGCCGCCGGAAATTCTCCTTGCCGTCGGGGAGGTCATCGCTGAACACGTGGACCGTGTTGTCCATCCTCGCTTCGGCGATGGAGCTCGCCGTTGTGTAGTAGATGGCCACCGTGTACTCGGCATCCTTGCGGGCATCACCGCTCAGCAGGTAGTAGTACTTGGAGATATCACCGGGCAGATTTTGAATCTCTACCTGGTACTGGCCGCTCGTGTTGAGCGTGAAGGCGTGCAGGTCCTTCTTCGCCGCCTCGATAGCGCCGGCCTTGCTCGACTTCTCGGCGAGGGTGTACCCCATTCCCGTCGATGGGTCGCCCGACACGGCGTACCAATTGTTCTGATCTTTGATATCTGCGTTTGCGCTTTTATCGCGCTTGAGCACCACAGCGAACAGTATGCCGGACTCCAGGTCGTCGATCTTGTCGGACTTCGTCAGGTTATCATTTGCCTTGTACACGGTCGACGGCGCGGTGATGGTCTCCTTCGCAGCGGCGAACGCACCGGTCTTCCACACGACGCTGTCCGCGTCCATACCGCCGCGGTTGATGATGACGCCGCCCGCGTCCTTCTTGTCGCTTGCGGGCACGTACTCGAGCTGCATGTTACCGTCCGTTGCCGTGAGGCTCGAGCGGTAACCGTTGGGCGCTTTTGTTTCCTTCAGGAGGTAGTGCTGGTAATGATACTCTTTATAAAGGTCATCGAAGTTGATAACGCCGTTGTCCACGTCATTTGTGAGCGTCAGTTGTCCATTCGCGTTCGTGGTGCCGGAGCCAAGTAGGTTATTTTGATTAGCGGTCGTGTCAGTGAAGTTCTCGTCTGTCTTGTACAGCGCGAACTGAGCACCCTCCACCGGACCGCCATCCTGGTCGAACTTGATGATGTCGGACTCGGGCACCGTCACGAGGTTGAACTTGAGCTCCATGTTGGAGTCGGTGGCGCCGCGCTCCAGGTAGAAGAACTTGAGGGTGTGGTTGGTGCCGTCTTTGAAGGTGTTGCCGTCGAAGCCCGAAGTGCCCTTTTTCGCCGCCTGGTACTTGCTCAGCAGCGTGCCGTCGCTTTTGTCGTTCACCTTAATGTCGCCCGTATGAAAGTTGATACTCAGACTCGCACGGCTGTGAATACCGCCGATATCACCCACGAGGACATCATCGATGAACACCCAGACGTCATCATCGCCGGCGAACTCGAAGGTCATGTCCTTCTTATCGTTCGTCAGGCCGCCGTTGGGCTGCACGAATCGCGTGGACATTGAGAGGCCGAAGTGGTGGTTGACGTGGTTACCGGCGTTGTCTGCCGTGATGCCATTTTGGACGAGCCGGCCGCTTTCCTCCTTGAACACCTTGTCTGCCGCATCGAACGGGAAGAACTGACCCCGATGGGACGAATCGCCCACTTTGTCAATGCCCCAGGTGTCATAGACGTCGAAGGCATTCTTGTCAGCGTTGTAGGCTGCGTAGTTTTCGGAGCTGTCATAGACGTAGTAGCCGTCCTGAACCTTGAGGAGGCCCGTCACGCCAAAATGGGACGTCTTGCCGGTCTGGGCAGAGGAATCGAACAGATAGCGGAGGGAGTCGCCGCCATAGGTACCGGAAAGCTGCGGGTAGCCGTCTGAAAGCGTGTTGCTGACAATGCCGGGCTGCGGGTTCGTGTTGCCCGTCCAATGGTTGAGCGGTGCATCACCCTGGCCATCGTTAAACTGGAACCGGTGGCTTGCGTTGATGCCACCGTTGCCGGAAACCGACAGATGGTTATCCGGATTCACCCAGTAATCAAACAGGTTAATTGTTGTCCCCGAAGGCGAAATCGTCGTAACCGTATGGTCCGAAACCTTCGCCTCCGCACGGGCCGGCAGGAAGAAACTCGCCGTCAGCGCGATGGCGAGGGCCAGAACAATCGCATATGGCGAGACCGGGCGCAGCCCGCGACGACGGTCATAAGACATGACGGACCACCGCTCGCGCGGCCGATGTCCACCAGGAAGTTCCCTGCTGGGACACCCCCCCCCCGATAACATTATTCACGAGTAGAGACGTCGTCTCTCTGAGCTCCTGCATAATTTCCTCCCCAGCCACACGGTGACCTGCCTGGGCACCCCCCGGAGGGCCGAGGCAGTCTGACACATGCCCGCAGTCGTTCAAGAAATACCAACCCCAGCATATGCTTCTGAAGTTATTTTAGTCTTTTTATATAACAGTTTTTGTCTCATTGCCGATGAAATCGGCTCAGTCCCTTTGTCACATTCTAGAGCGTGTGGAGCAGGGCGATGAGGAAGCGGATGCCTTGGAGGTAGGCGCGACGGGTGATGCGCTCGTTGGTGCCGTGGACACCGCGGTCGCATTCGTCATCGTCGACCACAAAGGCGGAGAAGCGAATGCACTCGCGGCAAATGCGCTGGTAGTTGGCGGCATCGGTTGCACCAATCACGGTCGAGGGCACGATGCCAATCGGCTCTTGGCCCACCGCAGACGATCCGTTTTCCTCCATCCCCCTGGGATCACGGAAATAGCGGGCGGCGATGGCGCGGACGGCCTCGAGCCCCGGACCGCCCACGCGCGGGGACGGCGAGGGCTCGGAGCTGCCGGGGCCCAGCTCGACCTCGACTCGGCCAGCGAGCCCAGCGGTGACAACGGCTTCGCGGCAGCAGGCCACGACATCGGCCACGCTCGTACCCTCGAGCATGCGGAAGTTGATATTGGCCCACATATCCTGCGGCATTACGTTGGCACCGGTGCTGCCGCCCTCGATTTGCGTGGGCGCGCAGGTGGTGGTCACAAGCGGGTACAGCTTTTTGCTGGCGAGGCAGTCGCGCACGATGGCATCCTTGCTGGCAGCAATCTCGTCTGCGGTATAAAGCCCCAGCTCGACGAGCTGCGCGGCAAGCAGATCGGTCACACGCGCCGGCCACTCGATATCGCAAATCGCGGTAATAGCGCGGCTGAGCACTTCGAGCGACGTGCCACCGTAAGGGTTGGAAGAATGCCCGCCTTCGCTCTTCGTCTTGAGCACGATATCGGCATAGCCCTTCTCGGCAAGATCGGCATGCATAAGCCAACCCGCACCTGCGCTGTACTCGGCAGCCGCAACGATACGATAGTCGCCCTCGTCGATCAGGTACTCAAGCTCTACGCCACGCTCCTCGAGCGCACGACCAATGGCACCCGCGCCGCACTGCGTGGTCTCCTCATCCTGGCCAAAGGCCAGCAGCAGGGTTCGCTCGTGTTGCCAGCCGTGCGTCAGCGCATACTCAACGGCCTCCAGGATGCCCGCAACCTGGTCTTTCATATCGATGGCGCCGCGACCCCAAATATAGGCGTCGTCCACGTGCCCGCTAAAGGGATCGTGCGTCCAGTCTGTCTCGGTGCCCGGCACCACGGGAACCACGTCCATGTGGCCCATGAGCATGACGGGTTTGAGGGCAGGGTCGGAACCGCTAAGCGTCACCAATAGCGAATGGTCGATAAGCTCAACCTCGCCCGCCGCGAACACGCGCGGATACGCCTGCTGCATATACGCGCGCAGGTCGTCGAACGGCTGCCAGTCCACCGCCTCGGCATCCATACTCGAAATGGTCGGAAACGACAGCACACGGCCCAGGCGCTCGCATGCGCCGGCCTCGTCTATACCGGCAAAATCATCCTCATGCGCAAAGAAGCGCCAAACCTCGGCCATGACATCCTTTCGATTGTGATGACGAGGGCCGCCCCACCGGAGCGGCCCTGCCACGTAAGCGTTTGCGGTCGGCTATTTATCCTCGAGATAACGCGAGAGGAACTCGCGGGTACGCTGGTGCTTGGGGTTGCCAAAGAGCTCCGCCGGCGCGGCGTCCTCGAGGACCACGCCCTTGTCCATAAAGACCACGCGGTCGGACACCGTGCGGGCAAAGGCCATCTCGTGCGTGACGACGACCATGGTCATGCCGTCGGCAGCGAGCTTGCGCATGACCTCGAGCACCTCTCCCACGATCTCGGGGTCGAGTGCGGAGGTCGGCTCGTCGAACAGCATGATCTGCGGATTCATGCATAGGGCACGAGCGATGGCAACGCGCTGCTTTTGGCCGCCGGACAGGCGACCCACGGCGGCGTGCGCGAACTTCTCGAGCCCCACGCTCGTCAGATGCTCCATCGCGACCTTCTCGGCCTCGGCCTTGCTCATCTTTTTGAGCGTGACGGGCGCGAGCGTGCAGTTATCGAGCACATCCATGTTGTTGAACAGGTTAAAGCCCTGGAACACCATGCCGATGTCCTCGCGCAGCTTGTTGATGTTGCAGCGCTCGGCCGTGAGGTCCTGGCCGTGGAACCAGATGTGGCCCGCGTCCGGGGTCTCGAGCAGGTTGAGGCAGCGCAGGAAGGTCGACTTGCCCGAACCCGAGGCGCCGATGATGGTGACGACCTCGCCGGGATTGACGGACAGGTCGATGCCCTTGAGTACCTCGAGCGAGCCGAAGCTCTTGCGCAGGCCCTCGACGCGGATGAGCGGCTCATTGGTCTGTGCGGCGGCCGCAACGCCGGTAATGGCGGTATCTGCCATGATGATTCTCCTCGTCTTGAGCCTAGTTGGAGCTGGGCAGCGTGACCGAAGCCTCGGCGCCGAGCTTTTTGCCAAAGGCCTCGAGCAGGCGGCTCGCCACAAGCGTCAGGATCAGGTAGACCACGAGCGCCACGCAGTAGACCTCCATCTGGCGATAGTACACACCGGCGACGGTGGTGGTGGCGTACATGAGGTCGAACACGCCGATAACCGAGAGCACCGACGAATCCTTGATGTTGATGATGAGCTCGTTGGTGAGCGCCGGGATCGCGTTTTTAATGCCCTGGGGGAACACGACTTTGCGCATAGCTTGCCACTGCGACAGGCCCAGCGAGCGTGCTGCCTCGGCCTGGCCGGGATCGATGGACTCGATGCCGCCGCGCAGGACCTCCATCATGTAGGCGGTGGAGTTGAGCGAGATGGTGACGAGGCCGGCGGTGAAGGTGCTCCAAATCTGGTTGGCCTGAGCGGTCTCGAAGCCCATGCCGCGCAAAACGGTGAAGCCCGCGTAATAGATGAGCAGACCCTGGACCATCATGGGCGTGCCGCGCACGATGGTGGAGTAGACGGTCGCAAAGCCGCGGCCGATACTCTTAACGAAGCGCACCAGGTCGTTGTCCACGCGATCGAAGGTCTGAATGCGCAGGAACACGAAAAGCAGCGCCAGGAAGAATGCGATGACGGTGCCGAAGGTGGCAAGCGCGATGGTGATCTCGATACCGCGAATGAAGAAGTCGCCGCTCTTGTAGGTCATGTAGACCAGGCTCGACAAAAAGTCGCTGGGGTTGGAATCCGAGACAATGCTCACCTGCACCAGGTCGATAAACGACATGACGCAGCGGTCGATAAAGAAAACTGCCGCGATGGCGACCACGACGTAGCTGCCTAAACGTGCTCCACGACGGAAACGCTCAGATGCGAACGGCGACTTTTCGCGATAGTCGCTCCAGTGCATAAGCTTGGTGACCAGCGCCGCCGCCGACACGACGAGCCACGCCCACAGGATCGCCCAAAGACAATCTTGGAAGATACCGGTGGGGGCCAAGAAGCTCAGCGGCGTGGGGTTGCGTTGGCTAAACGCCAGGCCGAGCGCCGCGATAACACTCGTGCCCAGGTATACATAACGGTGGTCGGCCTTGATAAAGGAGGCCAGGCGATTAATGGTTTTCATGCTGCCTCCCTATGCCGGCTGACGGTCGAGGCACGCGTCCCACATTTGGTCGCGCTCCTCTTGGCTAATGCCCTTGAGTGTCTTGTCGATGAGCTTAAGCAGCTTGTCCGAGCCCTTGCGGCAGCCGACGTTTGCCGTGACTTCCTGCTTAAAGCCCTCGCCCTCGGCAAATCGAATCGGCACGATACCCGGGTTTTGGGCCATATAGCCCTTCTCGTTCTCGGTATTGTAGGTCACGGCGTCGCAGGTGCCCTGCAGCAGGTTCGAAAACACCGTGGGGACCGAATCGACCGGGTTCTTGTGGACAACGCCCGGGATCTCGTCGATGACGGTATCGAGCATGGTGTCCTTTTGGCCGAGGACCGTTGCGCCGCTAAAGTCGCTGAGCTTGGTCGCATTTTGGTAGGGCGAGCCCTCTTTTACGAACAGGCCAAAGTAGCCAATGAAGTACGGGTCGGAAAAGCCGACGGACTCCTCGCGCTCGGGCGTGGCGCTCATGCCGGCAATGATGAGGTCGATCTGGCCGTTGTTGAGCGAATCGATAAGACCCGAGAAGCTCTGCTTGACGGCAACGGGCTCGCCACCGAGGGCTTTGCAGACGATCTTGGCGATCTGCACGTCGTAACCATCGGCATAGGCGCCCTGCACGTTGTCGATGGGGATAGTGTACTTGCTGGCTTCGGAGACCTGCCAGTTGTACGGGGCGTAGGCCGCCTCCATGCCAATGCGAATCTTGTCCTTGCCGATCACGGAATCGGACAGGTCGTCGCGACCGCCGCCCGTCGTGGGCTGAACCACTTCCAGCGTGGAGGGGCGCTGGCAACCGGCAAGTGCGCCGGCGACGACAGTAGCGCTCGCAGCGAGAGCGCCACCCAAAAAGATGCGACGGCTGCATACCGGCTGTGGATGCGCGTCGCGTTGATGGGGAGAATGCATAATCTGCCTTCCCTGTTGAATCGTATGCTGACGACTTAACAGGATATACGCCAGCAACCAGCAGCGCAGCACAAGCTCGAAAAATTAATAGACACACGGTAATCATTGGGGACGCCGATGTTTTGGCAATGCCGGCGAGCGACGTCCAGAGCGACAAGTGGCATGAAAAAGGCAAGGCATGACCAGAAGGTCTATGCCTTGCCTTTTGAATGACAACTTGTCGCTCTGGACGACGCGCAGCATCGACCGAGCGGCGGAACCTCTAGAGCAAGGTAACGCTAAAACTGCGCTTGTCCGTCTCGCCCGGGGCCAGGGTGATGGTGTTGACCTTGTGCTCAAAGACATCGTCCTCGGTGTCCATGGTGGTGTGACCGGTCCAGGGCTCGAGCGCCACAAACGGGGCGTCGTTGGCGGCAGACCACACGCCGATGTACTTAAAGCCCTCAAAGTCGATCTTGACGCCGTGGCCAGACTTGCGGCCGCGCAGCGTGAGCGTGGAGCCCGGGGCATCGGTGAACATGATGGCATCGTTATCGAAGCTGCGGTGCGTGATGGGCAGCACGTCCGAGTTGTCGGGGGCCTTGTAGCTACCCTCGAACGTCATAAGACCGTCGGGCGTGATGATGGGGGCCTCGTTGGTCCAAGCCTCGGTAAATGCCAGCTCGTAATCCTCGAACGTCTCGTCCTCGGCACCGGGAGCCGGTACGTTAAACGCGGGGTGGCCGCCCACCGAGAACGGCAGGTCCACGTCGCCGGTATTGGTGACGGCAAAGGTCTGGGTAAGTGTGGCGTCACCAGTCAGGGCATAGGTCATGTTGAGCTTAAAGTGGAACGGGAAGGCCTTGAGCGACTCGGGCGTGTCGGTGATCTCGTACGTTACCGAGGAGCCGTCCTCCGAAACCTCGACCAGCTTGTGCTCGACGATGCGCGCGAGTCCGTGGCGCGGCATCTCGCAGGTGCCGGCCGCAGACGTTGCCGTGTTGTTGCGCAGCGAACCCACAATGGGGAACAGGATGGGCGCATGCTTGCCCCAAAAGGCGGGGTCGCCCCGCCACAGATACTCGTTGCCGTTGAGAGCAAGGCTCGTGAGCTGGGCGCCCATGGAATCGATGGCCGCGGTGAGGCCGCCGCGCTTGATGGTAGTGACGGTAGACATGCTACTTCCTCCAAAAGTAAACAATAGTGTCGAGGGCTATTGTCCCACTCTTGGCGGCGGGACGGGACGGCAGGCGATTATTGAGTAGCCATAGCGGAATGAGCGGCGAGCGCCTACTGGGTATCTACGTAAAGGTCAAACCCGCCCTGTGGCGTGGTGTCGACCGTATCGGGCGCCTGCGAGTTAAAGCTCACGGGAACCATGCGCTTTGAGGCACGGAAGCGCGTGCCGTCGGTGGCGACGGGCGGTTCATCGACGGTGAGCTCGTAGTCGCCGGGCTTAAGTTCGATGCCGTCACCAGCGGAATTGACGTATTGATACTCGTCAATCGTCTGCCCTTTGAGCGTGCGCCCCACGATATGGATGAGCATTTGGCTGTCGCCGCGCGCGGTGTCCCACGTCGCGCCGTCCTTGACCTCGACCGACACATGTACCGAGCGCGTGCGGCCGAGCGATTGCTCGACAGACATCTCGACCCTGGCGGCGTCTTTTCGCTGCTGCTCGACATGGCTCCAGACGTTTCCAATTACCGAGCATGCGATAACGCCGGCCATGAAGGCGATAAGGATGGGGCCAAGCGGAGAGCGGCGTCCTGTATCTTCCTCGCGAGACAGATTGGGGCGACGTGTGGGTGCGGGCGCCTGAGCACCCTGCGAGGGCACGTCGAGAATACTGAAGGATGCCGTGCTGCCGGGATCGATGGTGTGGCGCGGCTGCGGGGTCTTTGCCGGCGAGATCGACATGTCGGCTGGCTCGCCGAGCGTGGCCGTAGCGTCGGCCTTGGCCTCGTCTGCCTCGGCCTGGGCCCAAGCCTGCTCAAAGGTCAGGGGCTCGGCGGCATCGGAGGCGGCATCAGGCTCGACAGCGGCATCGTTGCCGGCCTCGTCCTCGTCGCTCGACACGTCACGCGGCGTGGGCTCGTCCCACCCCTCGTCCGGAGCCTCACCCTCGCTATACCACCATTCAAAGTTATCGATATCCATACGGGGCGCCCCTTAGGCCTCGCAAATAAACACTCGCTAGTCTTATACCCCCAGACGGCACCAAAGCTCACCCGCGCCGGACACGAAAACCGTCACAACATTCGACGTTTTTCCTCGTTTTCGAGATTTTCATCGAATGTTGTGACGGTTTAGGCGGCAGCCACGCCGCGAATGTGACAAAGAGACTGTCCCTTTGTCACATTCTGTTAGAGTTGCAGGGATTGAATCCCGCTTATTCACGCGACATTGGAGTGACAACCTTGACCGCCGCAACCACGCCTAAAAGTAAGTCAACCGCTGCCGCGCTCTCCCCCGCGCGCACCAAGCTCTGCCTGGCACTGCTCGTGCTGTTGGGATTCTCGCTCGGCTGCTCCGAGTTCGTGGTCATCGGCATCGAAAGCGACTTGGCGACGGAGCTCGGCATCTCGCTTGCCACCGCGGGCCAGCTTATCAGCGTGTTCGCGCTTGTCTACGCTATCGCCACGCCGGTGCTTGCGCTCAGCACGGGGCGTTTTCGCCGCTACCAGCTGCTCGTGTGCTACAGCATCGTCTTTGTGCTCGGCAACCTGGTCATGGCGTTGGCGCCCAACTTCCAGGTGCTGTTTATCTCACGCATTGTCCTGGGCTCCGTCTCGGGCGCACTGCTCGCCGTTGGTGTGACGTACATCCCCGAGCTGCTGTCCCCGCAGCAAACTTCGCTTGCCATCTCGGTGGTATATGGTGCGTTTTCCGTAGCAATGGTCTTTGTGACCTCGATTGGCAAGTTTGTGGCCGACACGCTCGATTGGCACGTGGCCATGTACGGCACGCTGACCTTTGCCGTTTTGATCTGTAGCGCGCTCGTGGCGTTTATGCCTCGCGCCGGGCAGACCGATGAGCCCGCCACCTTCCGCGAGCAGGCGGGGCTACTACGCGAGCCGAGCATCATCACCGGCATGCTCATCTTCTTGTTTGGCGTGGGATCGGTCTACGTATTCTACGGCTACGTGACGCCTTATCTTGAGCAGGTGCTGGGTATGGGCACCGTTCAGGCAAGCACCACGCTTATGGCCTACGGCGTGTTCTGTCTGATCTCGAACATCCTGGGCGGATGGATCGATGCACGCTTTGGCATGAAGGCGCTGCTTGTGACGTTTGTGCTGCAGGCTGCGGCGCTACTCGGGCTGTTTGCCGTGGGCGGCACCATGCCGCTCGCACTTGTCTTTGTCTTTAGCTTGGCGCTGCTCATGTACCTGTTCTCGGTATCGTGCATCACGCACTTTATGGACGTAGCACGCAGCCGCCATCCCAAGTCGATGGTTCTCGCAAGTTCGGTTGAGCCCATGGCGTTTAACGTCGGCATCTCGTTTGGCACCGCAGTGGGCGGCGCCGTGGTAAGCAGCGTTGGCATTGCGTACGTGGGCGCAGTGGGCGCCGCGTTCTCGCTTGTCGCCTGGGCGCTTACGCTGGTGACGATTAAGCTGGCTCGTTGGGAGCGCAAGCGGGCGAGGGCGTAAACGTAAGCGTAGGCGTAGGCGTAGGCGTAGATGCGATACTCGAGCTCGATGATGACGATCGAAAGGAAACCGCATATGCAACGCGTACTGTTTATCTGTCATGGCAACATCTGCCGCTCATCGCAATCGCAAACAACGCGGGAAGCCTGCCGCTGCTTATCTGCGCCATCCTGATCACGCTGCTTGCCATCTGCGTGTACCGCACCATGACGGTGGCCATCGTGGCTGACATCACGCCGCGCCCGCTGCGCACCAAGGCCGACTCCGTGCAGAAGATCGTGGGCTACGCCGACACGGGCGTCATGCTGGTTGCCATCTCGGTCATGGTCCCCAACGTGGAGCGCCCCGACTACCTGCCGCTCTTCCTGCTGCAGGCCGCCTTTGTGCTGGTGTCTGCCGTGGTGTACGACCTTCTGGTCAAGGAGCCGGCACTGGTGCAGAAGATGCGCCAGAAGAGTCTCGAGATGGGCATCCGCGAGGACGAGGTCGAGAAGGACGACCCCCCGGAGGCCGGTGGCAAGGAGCACGAGGCCGAGTAGGGCGGGTGCCGGCGCCCTTGCTGCCGGCGGTCTCGGCTCCAGACAGCGTACATAAAGATGAGCCAGACCTCCGAATCCGCCCGATTCGGGGGTCTTTCTCGTCAAAATGTACGCTAAATCCATGAGGGTATATAATGTGACGCTCTGCTCGAATGCATGAAGGAAGGGGTGACGATGCCTGCTCACGAGAAGCGTGTCTTGTCGCTTGACGGCCTGCGAGGGCTCGGGGCGCTGATAGTGTTCCTGTATCACGTCGACATCATGGTCAAGCCGTTTGGCGCGGGGGGTCCGAGCCTCTTCCCTGGCACCGCGTCGGTTATGGTGTTCTTCATCCTGTCTGGCATAGTGCTGTCTCTTGTTCCCCTTAAGCACATGGGAAACGGCGGGTACGACTGGCTTGGCTATTACCCAAGAAGGGTCGTCCGCCTTTGCGTGCCGCTGTTTGCGGCGATTGCACTGGCCCTTCCTGCGGGCTACGTGGCATGGCGCCTGGGGTCCACGTCGCGCTCCGCGCTTGCCGTCGCCTACGACGCGGGCCTTCCCACTGCGGTTCATGACATCCTCATGCAGTTCGACGTGCTGTTCAACGTGTCCAATGGCCTCAACGACCTCTTTGGCGCGCAGCTCGTCCGCGTTGACTCTCCCGTCTGGTCCATGAGCTGGGAGCTCTGGTTTAGCCTGACGCTTCCGCTGGCCATCTGGTGCATATCAAGGATTCGCCGGACGGGTCTGGCGGTTGTTGCGGCCTTTATTGCGGTGCTTGTCTCGTACTGGACGGGCTACTTTCCGCTGCGCCTTTGCCTGATGTTCTGGCTTGGCGTCATGGCGGCCCGGCAATTCGACAAAATCAAGGCCGTCAAGCTTTCAATCCAGGCCGAGCTGGCGCTGCTTGTGGCCTCCGTTGGCGTTATCGAGCTCTCGCTCGTGTGGCATCCCGGCGGGGTCCTTGAGGCGTTGGAGTCCACCGCCATGAACGCGGCCTGCCTGGTGGTGGTTGTCGTCGCGATCGCCGACGGGTTCACGCGCCGTGCGCTCTCTGCGGCCCCCATGGTCTTTTTGGGAAAGGTGTCGTACAGCCTCTACCTTACCCACGCCATTGTCATCGGTGCGCTCGCTGCCCTGCTGCCCAGGCTCGGGATTGTCGACCCGCTCGCGATTGCTGCGGTCTCGCTGCCCGCAAGCATGCTCGTCTCCGTTGCCTTCTGGCGCATCATCGAGGTTCCCAGCATGAACCTGTCGCGCTCGCTGGCATCGTCAGGGCCTAGGGACGCCGTTCGATAATGCGTCGTACTTGGCTTCGTTTGGAGAGAGCTGGTCATGAATAGCCCAAAGCCCGTCCATCGCGTTCTCTTTGTCTGCCACGGCAATATTTGACTAAAGGAGCAAACCGCCTCGTAAATGAGTGGTTTGCTCTTTTCATCTTGCTGCTATGCAACTTTTTCACAACTTTTGAGTGCTGGATTCGCCCCTAGCCGCGTCTTTTAGCCATCGCATCCCGCAGCGCCCGAAGCACTTCGATTGCCACGGGCAGCTCGTCGACCTCGAACGAATCCAGGATCTCTCGCACCTCTAACGAAAGCGTCGACTTATCAGGCCTCGGCTCGTCGGACAGCAGCGCGTCGGCGCCGACCGAAAGCTCCTCGGCAATCTTCGATAGCACGGGCAGGCTCAGCTTAGTGTTTCCGGTCTCGATATGGCTCATATGCGTGACGGAGATGCCGACCTTTCCTGCCAGCGCCTCCTGCGACATCCCGCAGGCCTTACGGTACCGCCGTATGCGTTGGCCTATTTCGAAATACTTCACACTATCACCGCTCATACGAATCAATCTGACTTGAATCGTATGGGCATTTTTCTGCAAGTATAATAAACTGTAAGGGCTAATTATTGCCTATGTAGTTCAATTATGAGCAATAGTCAGCATTCCGAAAACGGGTGCGCCGAAGGCGCACCCGCATATCGAGGAGAAGGGTAAAGGCCGTGGGGGAACAAACGGCAGATCTGCTGTCGGGAATCACGACCGCGCACGACCTGATGCATCGCGTGGTCAATCTGCAAAATCGCATCAACCAACTGACCACGCAGTTCTCGCAAAAGACAGCAAGGAAGACCAAGCGGCACCCCGTGCTCTATGCCATAGCCGGTTTCCTCATCGTCTTCACGCTCATCACGAGCACGCCGCTCTGCGCGCTCACGTATCCGTTCTCCCTCCCGTTCTACGCGACCGGAGGACCGGACCTCCAAAGGGACGTCTGGAATGCCATAAACCTGATCGTCTCCGCCGTCATCGGCGTGGTCCTCTACCTGGTCATCGCCAAGGCGGCCGACACGTCCCGCGCCCGCCGCAACGTCTATATCGACAACAACAACGCCGTGGTCGACGCAAATAACCAGGCGCTCGCGCAGAGCATCGAGCAAACCAAGCAGGAGATCTTCACCGTGTAGCAACGTTGGGCGGCAGAGGTCGCGCCGTGGTACCCCATGGACTATGACAACACCGCAGCCGTCGACTTCTTCCTCTCCGCCGTGCGCAACCATCGCGCCACCACCGTGCAGGAGATGGTGAACCTCTACGAGACCGAGATGGACCAGCGACGCATGGAGGCGGGGCAGCAGGAGATGCTCAACCAGCAGCGCATCGGCAACATGCTCCAGATCGGCAACCTCTTTATGCAGGGGCAGATTCTCAACCAGGCCCAGCAGATCAACGCGAACACCGCAAGCACGAGCAGGAACGTCGATTGGATCGCGCGCGATGTGTTCGGCAAACGCAACGGACTGTAACCGGCCGATTTAACGAAAACGTAAACCCAAAAGAAAGGAAAAGGGAAGATGAAATCAACGACATGGAAAAGAGGGGTGCTGACCCTCGCGGGCGTGTTCGCCCTGTGCGTAGCACTGCTGTCCGGCGCGCGCGGCGCCTATGCCGAGGAAATCAGCGGCAACGGCTGGACGCTCAACGACGGCGTGCTCACGTTGACGGCGGACATCCCCACGGCAACCACATATGACTGGACGCAGTACGCCTCGCAGATCACAGAGGTCAAGGTTGCCGAGGGCGTCACGGAAATCCCCGGCACCGCGTTCGCCTCGTACGGTAGCGTCCAGTACAGCAACCTGCATAAGGTGACGCTGTCCTCCACGGTGAAGACCATCAGGGTCTCCGCATTCGCGGACAACCCTAGCCTCACCGAGGTCCATCTGAACGATGGGCTGGAGCGCGTGTGGAACTGCGCGTTCCAGAATGCGGGATTCACCGAGATCAAGCTGCCCGCAAACGTCGACTGGCATTCCGATGTCTTCGTCTACTGCAAGAAGCTCACCTCGGTGACCATTCCCTCCGGTTCCACATGGGGCGGCGGCGGCAACGCGCAGTTCTACGGCTGCACCAGCCTTGAGAACGTGCATGTCGAGGAGGGCGTGACCGAGATCCCCGACCAGTTCCTCAACCAATGCGACAGCCTCAAGAATGTCTGGATCCCCAAATCCGTCACGGCCATCCATTCGACGCCCATTCTCAACTGCCGCATCATCGGCTACAAGGGGACCGAGGCGGAGCGCTATGCGAAGTGGCGTCAGGGGGTCGGCGTGAACACCGTTGAGTTCCATGCCATCGACGGCGACGCGCACGAAGGTACTTGGAAGGTCACGACCCCCGCGACCTGCACCGCGCCCGGGCAGGAGCAGCTGACATGCGATATCTGCGGGGCCGTCCAGACGCGCGAGATCGCGGCGACCGACCACACATGGGACAAGGGCACCGTGACTACCGAGCCCACCGCGACGAAGGAGGGCGTGCGCACCTACACCTGCACCAAATGCGGCGCCACCAAGACCGAGACCGTCGCCGCCCTCGGGACGTCGACCGAGCAGAAAAAGCAAGCGCAGGCAAACGGCTCGAATGGCTCGAACGCAAAAACCGATGCCAAGAACGGCGAGCTGCCCAAGACGGGTGACAACATCCTCCCCTTCCTCGCAACGCTCGCAGTATCCTTGGCGCTCATCTCGGCCGGCGTCTTCATGGAGCGCATGCGCGCCTCAAAGTAATTTCTCAAGAGCGAACAGACATCACGGAGGAAGGAAGCGGGATAAGAGATGGCTGACAGATCCGGCAAAAAGAAGCGGGCGGCACTGTGGGTGGCGATAGGTATCGCGGCGGTGGTCGCCATCTGCTGCGGAGGCGCCTATCTATATCTCTCGGCGCAGGTGTCCAAGACCTACGGCGTTCCCCTCGTCGTAAACGCCGAAGGGCTTGACACGCGAAAGGGCACGAAGATCGCCATCCATGCCACCGGAAAGGACTCCTCGGGCAACAGTGTGGACAGCGTGTTCCACGCGGGGTCGGACTCTTCGGACATCGCCCTCAGGCCGGGAGATTACCGCCTTGCGATCGAAGCGTCACCCATCGCGGCGGACGGAACCATCTACGACACCAAGGGCGCGTCCACGAAGGTCAGCATCGACAAGGACGGCAAAGTCAACGTCAAGAAGGAAATCACCATCAAGCCTGTCCCCGCAGAAGAGGTGACGGACGCGCAGATCGATGCGGCATATAAAGCAGCAAAGGACAGCGGCATAAGCTCGTCAAAGCTCGACAAGCTCAAAGAGAAGGCACAAAAGCGCAGGGACGACGCCGTGGCAGCCAAGAAGGCCGAGGAAGAGAAAAAGACCGACGAGGCGAGCACTTCCGAGAGCGAGCAGACGTCAACGGACCAGGCATCCAGCGGTGGCCATTCGTTCACGACCGACTACTTCTACGTGGACGTGCCGTCCGATTGGAAGCAGAACGAGTGGAGCGTGACCCAGCTAGACGACCACACGTGGCAGATTTCGCACAAACCGGCCAACGACTACGGCGGCGCAATCTGCATCGCCGTTGCGAAAGATAACCCGTGGCCGGTATACGGCACGCAGGAACTCGGCGCGACCGGCGCCGGACTGAACGTATATGTCGGCAACGGGGCGGGAGACGGCCTGGAGAAGTATCTGACGATCGGGCTCACCAAGTCATGGGACCCGAACGATCCCAACTCCGTCCGCGGCGACGGCATGACGAACTCCCAATTCCAGGATCAGCTCAACGCGAGAGAGTGGCTCAAGGCACAGCAGGAAAGCCAACAACAACAACAATAAGTTGCATAGGGACAAGCCGAACGGCTCCGGAATCTTTACCGGGGCAGTCGTTCGACTTGCCCCCTTCCCATCAAAGCCGACGGGAAAGCATCGAGCAACAAGCTAAATCGACAAAGCAAGCGAACGCAAAAGGAGAAAACAACCATGAAGCAGTACACGAGGAGAGAGGCGCTCAAGCTATTCGGTATCGGGACGGTTGCCGTCGCGGGCCTTGGGCTGGCTGGATGTAGCGGTTCAGGCGAAGGCGTCAAGAACGCGAGCGAGCCCGTGCCTGCTTCGCAGGCTTTCGGCCAGGCGGGCGTGTGGATGGTCTACGACGGCGACGAGCAGATAGGAAAGGACGTGGCAATCGAGGAAGTCCTATCCTTCGACGGGAACGGCAACGTTGCGAGCTACCAGTGCAAGAGCCTGACCTTCGGCGACCTCGACGGTCTGTCCGACGATGAAATCGTCGAGCTGGCGAAGCAGCAGGACGAAGCAGCCTTCAATGCTGCGAAGCAGGCGGCAATCGATGCTACCGATGAAGCTATCCAAGCGTGGCAGCAATGCTATGGCACATTGAAGGCAGAGGCGGACGCCGGTACGTACGATTCGATAGACTACTACGGAGACTATGGCATCGAGAATGTGCCCGAGGAAGACCGAGCCCAGGTCGTCGAGACGTACCAGACCACGTTGGACAACACGCAGGATGCTCTCGACGCTGCAAACAAAGGACAGGCATTCAATGAAGCTGCCGCTTATCAAGAACCCGAGGCGAAGCCCTATACGCTCCGTCTCGAAACAGATGGCAGCGGTAATGCGGCGGCGAACGAGTCGCTTGTTTTCCAGCTCGCAAAGTTCTCCTTCTACCAAGCAAACATCAATGCGGATGAAAACGATCTAACAAGCGACAGAACACGCTTTCGCATTTTAAATGACTACGGTTGGGACAATAATGCCGAGATTCCCGACAGCGCGTTCAGCTCGACCAAAAAGTCCATCGAACTCTGCTCACCCACCTACTCGACCACCCAGACCGTCTATGGCACGACCTTCGGCGGTTACTCCGGCCTCGCCACCGTCGCGAACGAGGGGCACGCGGGCTTCACGTGGGACACCCCCGATGCCGAAGGGATAGAGGTGGACTAGGTAATCGATACGCACGGATATAGCCCGATGGCAGCTCGGGCTATATCCGTGAAATAGAAAGGAGCAAACATGGAGGAACAGGCAAATTTGTTGCCAGGCGTTGCCACGGCGCACGATTTGATGCATAGGGTGGTTGACCTTCAGGGACGAATCAACCAGCTCACCACTCAGTTTGCCACCAAGACGGAAAAGAAGACTAAAAGGCACCCTGTTCTCTATGCAATCGGGGGCTTCCTTATCGCGTTCACGCTTATCACGAGCACGCCACTTAAGGTGATAACGTATCTCCCCACCCTTCCGTTCTTCTCGATGGGAGGCACAGAGCTTCAATTGGCGGTCTGGAATATCGTGAACCTCATCGTCTCAGCTATCATCGGTGCGATTTTATACAAGGTCATAGCGAAGACAGCGGACAAAAGCCGCTCCCAGAAAAATGCCGCGATTGACCAAAGCAACCAACGAGTTGAAGCCAACAACCAGGCCCTAGCCCAGAGCATCGAGCAAACCAAGCAGGAGATTTTTGCCGTACAGCAGCAATGGGCTTCGCAGGTCGCCCCGTGGTACCCCATGGATTACGACAGCATCGAAGCCGTGGACTTCTTCCTTGCTGCCGTGCGCAACCATCGCGCCACCACCGTGCAGGAGATGGTCAACCTCTACGAGACCGAGATGCACCAGCGCCGCATGGAAGCGGGCCAGCAGCAGATTCTCAACCAGCAGCGCATCGGCAACATGCTGCAAATAGGCAACCTGTTCATGCAGGGGCAGATTCTCAATCAGGCTCAGCAGATTAACGCGAACACCGCCAGTGCGAGCGGCAACCTCGACTGGATGGCTCGCGCGATGGGAAAGCGCTAAGTAATGACGCGGTTGACATAACGAGGCAACTCGAAACCACCATGAAAGAAAAGGGGATGGATAATGAACGGATTATCCCAGTGGGCGCGCTCGCATAAGCCCCAAGTCGCAGCGATAGCCGCTGCGATCGTTGTTGCGATCGTTGTTGCGACAGCCGTGGCAAGTGGAGCGTTCGCAACGTCCGAGCAACAACCAGAACAGCAGGAGTCAAGAACCGTCGATGTGGCCCTCAACGTCACGGCCGACCACGGCTGGGACGAGAACTCCACGCCCGCCATCGCCCATATC
>UQLC01000026.1 GCA_900541795.1 uncultured Collinsella sp.
TGCGACACAACTGGTGTGTCCATCCTCGCAGTATCCGGTTCTCAAGGTGCACGCCTGCGCTGGTTCCCGGTTCCACCGGGCCGCGCGGCAAGGAGATATATTGCCAGACCGGAGGGGCGCCGGGGGCGGGAATCTGGGCGTACACATTTCCTACACATCTTCTGATCCGACTAACGTTTGCCAGCCGTTACCTACCGCTCGCCGAGCATCTCTTTATATAAGGCAGCCTCATGGTTAAAGCGGATACGTCCCCCTAGCTAAAGCACAGCCAGCATCGAGCAACTCATCACGTTCTTCCACCGAGAACCCCTCGGCGTAGACGCGCACCACTGGTTCGGTCCCGCTAGGACGGACCAGCAGCCACGTGTCATCCTCGAATGACAGACGCAAGCCGTCCATATGACTAACGTTTTGCGGCACCTTGCCACAAATCGACTTGGGGTTTACGCCCGGCAGCAGGGTTCGTAACGTTTCGGCATCTTCGGCCTCAAGGCGCAAATCGCGTCGACCGTAACTCGTCTTACCAAAACTGTCCTCGAGTTGGTCGACCAGAACGCCCAAAGGCGCGTCCGTCTTTGCCATAAGCTCACACAGAATCAGACAGGCGAGGATTCCATCACGCTCGGGCATATGCGCGGCGATGCCGATACCACCGGCTTCTTCGCCGCCCATGAGGACGCCGCCCTTCTTCATCTCCGCCGCTATATATTTGAAACCGACTGGTTTGACGGTCACGCGGCAGCCAAGCGCCTCGGCAATGCGACGCACGAGCGTCGAGCATGAAAGATTGACGACGACGCGCCCCTCCAAATTGCGAAATTGAACCAAGTCGCCCAAAACGAGCGCCATGATCTGATGCGGATGTATATATCTGCCGCGCTCGTCAACCGCGCCGATACGGTCGGCGTCGCCGTCGGTCACCAGGCCAGCGCAAGCTCCGTCCTCGATAACCGTGCGCTCGCAAGTGTCCACCCAAGGCTCAACGGGGTCGGGGCAGATATCTTCTTGATCAGACACCTGCCCGGCGTGAATCTCGTGCACCTCAACGCCAAGCTCGCGCAGCAAGTCGGCTAGATAGCCCTGGGCTGCGCCGCCCATGGGATCGACAACCACGCGCAAGTGCGCGGCGCGGATGGCTTCGGCATCGACAAACGATGCCACCGCCTGCATATAGTCAGGAATGATATCCGCGGTGCGATATTGCCCCTCGATCCCCATTGGCTCGGGAGCCATAGTCTCTTCGAGCTCTTCGATGACATCCTGGTTGGCGGTCGAGCCGTCACCCATGCGAATCTTGAGGCACAGATAACCCTGCGGATGATGGGACCCCGTCACCATGAGCGCGCCGCACGCCTCACCGTCATAAGCCGCCGCCCACGTAAGGGCAGGGGTCGGGACAGGCCGCGAAGCGAGCACGGCGTCTAGCCCGTGCGCTGCTAGCGCGCCCGCCGCAAGCTCAGCGAACTCGCGCGCCAGGGGCCGGGTGTCGAACCCTATATATACCGTTTTGCCCGGATTGGTCTTTTGCCACAACTCGCCGACGGCATCGGCGATACGGGCAACGTTATCGGCAGTGAAGTCCTCATCGACGCGAGCGCGCCAACCGTCAGTTCCAAAATGAATTATCGCGCACACGCGCAGACACCTCACAGTGTTTGGATCATGGTACGCATGGGGTATACCCGCAACATGCACTCGGCAACCTGCCGGCACCAGCATTCACCATTTGGGCAAATGCTGCCGAGGACATGCAAGCAATAAAAAAAACCGCCCCGTATGGAGCGGTTTTGCCCTTTATATATCGAGCGCCTCGGCCATCGCGGCCGTAGTGATTGCCGTGGTTCCACAGCAACTGCCCACCATTGCGGCACCGGCATGTCTCCATTCGATGCATGCGCGCGCGAAAGCTTCGGGATTCTCGTGCCATACGGGGCCATCCTGAGTCTGGACCGGGTCGCCCACGTTGGGACGCACCGTGACGGGAGTAGTCGCCGATGCAACCATCCTGGGCACCGCCGCGTTCGCGGCCGCAAGCGAACAGCAATTAACACCAACCGAGTTTGCGCCGTGTTTTTCGGCGTACAAAACGGCTGCCTCGATGTTGAGGCCATCGCCCAACAGGTCGCCTTTATCGTCAACGACAAAACTCACCAGAACAGGCATGCCATCGGCGGCATCTCGGGCGCCGGCAAGCATGGGCTGCAAATTACGGATAGACGTCACCGTCTCGATCAGCAGACCGTCAACACCAGCATTGAGCAAGGCGTGCGCCTGTTCGCGCGCAATGCCTCGGATTTCACGATACTCGGCAGAGTCCTCGGCAAACCACTCAATACCGATCGGGCCCATCGAGCCCAGCAGCAGCTGAGGGTGCGCCTGGCGGGCATCGTCGACAGCCCCGCGATTGACCTCCGCCACGGACGGCGCAATCTGGTCGTGCTTGAGGACATAGCTCGATGCCTGAAAGGTGTTGGTAATGAGCACCTGCGCGCCGGCGGCGACATACAAGCGATGGATACGAGAAACGGTCTGCGGCTCTGCCAGATTCCAAAACGCCGGTGGAATGTCGGCGGCATCGTACTCACTCAACAGAACACTGCCCATGGGACCCTGCGCCAACAAGGTCTCGCTCGACAAGCGGCGCGTAAGTTCCTCGGCACCAAAGCGGTTGTAATAACTCGTATCCATATATATCCCGCTATTCCTCGACGCTGATTCCCTGCTTTTCGAGATAGGCGAGCCAGCGGTTCATCGTGTCCTCGGAAAGCGCATGCTCCATCATGCAGGCCTCGGAATCGGCTCGCTCAAATTCGACACCGAGCTCCTGAACCAAAAACGTGCGGATGAGGCGATGACGGTACCAGATAGCCGTACCAACCTCGCGGCCGCGATCGGTCAGGACTACCTTGCCGTAGTGCGATTGCTCGACAAGTTCGGATGCCTTGAGCGCCGAAACCGCTTTATTGACCGATGCCTTGGAGACGCCAAGACGCTGCGCGATGTCGACCGATCGCACGCCGTTGGTTTCCCCCTCTTCGCTTTCAATGCGAACCATGCACTCCAAGTAGTCTTCGTTCGCCACCGTCAGATGTAGTTCGCGCGAGCTATTTGTCGTATCCATGATCTTCCGTCCCTTCTGCATTCAATGGCTGATTCTACCCCATCCAAGCGTCGTGGTATGCCGTGGCATACCGTGCTAGAGTTCTTGTTGCACACGACGACCAAGATTGGAGCGGTCTTTATGGAAAACACCACCACGAGCCCCGATGTCCTCGAACGCTTTTTGCGCTACGTCCAGATCAACACGCAGTCCGAGGATGCAAACTGCGACCAGGTACCCTCGAGCGCCGTTCAGTTTGACCTTGCCAACGTGCTGGCTGAAGAGCTGCGCGAGCTTGGTGCGGAAGATGCCCACGTGACCGAGCACGCCTATGTCTGCGCGCATATCCCCGCAAGTGCGGGCGCTGAGGACAAGCCCGCCCTGGGCCTGATCGCCCATCTCGACACCACCGAAGTTGCACCGGGCGCCGGCGTGAAGCCGCACATCGTGCACTACGAAGGCGGCGACCTGGTCTGCGGCACGGTTGACGGTAAACCCGTTGCCATGAGTACCGCCAAGCTTCCCGCCCTGAATGACCTCGCGGGTGAGGACCTGGTCTGCAGCGACGGCACCACGCTGCTGGGCGCAGACGACAAGGCAGGCGTCGCCGAGATCATGTCGCTTGTCGCGCGTATCGCTCAGGACCCTTCTCTGCCCCATCCCGCACTCGGCATTTGCTTCTGCCCTGACGAGGAGATCGGCCACGGAGCCGAGCTGTTGGATATCGATACCTTTGGCTGCAAGTACGCCTACACGGTCGACGGCGGCCCCATCGGCGAACTGGAGTGGGAGTGCTTTAACGCCGCCGAGGCGACCGTCCGCTTTGAGGGCCAGTCCATCCACCCGGGCGACGCTAAGGGCCGTATGGTCAACGCAGGCAATCTGTTCTGCGACTTCAACGCGTTGCTCCCCTACGTGCAGCGACCGGAGTATACGGAAGGCTACGAGGGCTTTTATCACCTTGAGGGTGTATCTGCGACCGTCGATCACGCCACAGCGCGCTATATCGTCCGCGACCATGACGCCGCCAAGTTCCAGCAGAAACTCGACCTTATTGATGCCGCCGCCTCGATGCTCAACCAGCGTCTAGGTGAGGAGCGCGTGACGGTCGAGATTAAGCAGCAGTATCGAAATATGGCCGAGATCGTTCGTGGCTATCCCGAGCTTATTGATGTTGCCAAGGAAGCCTATCTTGCCTGCGGCGTTGAGCCCCAAGTGCTGTCAATTCGTGGCGGCACCGACGGCGCCCAGCTGTCGTTCCGCGGTCTGCCCTGCCCCAACCTTTCCACCGGCGGCTATTGCTACCACGGCGTCAACGAGTTCGTCCCGGTCAGTTCGCTCGTCAAGATGACCGACGTCCTGCAGGAGCTCGTCGCCCGCTTTGCATAAGCCTGGCTGCATAAGCCCAAAAGACGAATCGCCCCGTCCTCAACCGAGAACGGGACGATTTTTTTGCTGCAACGAGAACAGGTTGACGCACGCCAGCCTCTTAACGCAAGGAGTGTCCCAAACTGCCGGCACATAAGAAACGTCCCCAAGTGCCAAGTGCATCAAGAGTGTCCCCTTTGACCAGTCGTTTAAGAACGTCCCCAATGACTAACGTCGCAGGTTGAGGACGGGCAGCGAGCGGGTTGCATTTGAGACAAGGTGACGTGAAACGAAAGGGCGCTGACCTTCTGGTCGCGCCCTTGAAGTTGAACGTCAGATTGTCCAAATGCGGCCCGCGCAGCGTCAAGCGGTTACGCGGTTTGGTAAAACCGCGTAACTTAGTAGTTGGCTTCGTAGCCGTTGCCGTCGCCGGTGGGCTCTTCGTAGTAGTCCGAATCGCTCGAATCGCTTGAGTCATCGGAATCGTCAGAGCTGACCGATGAGGTTGCGGTACCGTTTGCGTAGTCGTCAGACGTGTTGTTGTTCAGGTCGCCGATCGTAGAGCTGGAACCGTCGGAAAGACCCATGGTGTTGGGACCCTTGGGATCCTTGCCGGCATCGACGCGCTCCATCATTTCCTTGAGCTCGTCCTCGTAGACAAAGGCGTAGCTCACACCGTCGATCATGGTGCTGTCGTCGGCGTACGAGGGCAGGTTGGCCGAGTAGATACCGTCGACATCCATACCGCGCATGGCGTTGACCGTAGCCACGATATCCTGAACGCTCATATCGGTTACAAGCATATCGGACAGCGAATTAACCAGGCCAAAGATCTGCGTGGCATCGAAGTTATTGAGAATCTGGTTGGCAAGGGCGCCAAGCACCTGACGCTGGTGGCGCATGCGCGTGTAATCGCCGTCGGCATAGGTGTAGCGGCAGCGGGCATAGGTAAGGGCGGTGGCACCGTCCATATGCTGCTGGCCAGCGGTAATCTTAATATCCAGGTGCTCGGGGTCGTCAACATCATCGGTTGCGTTAATGTCGATACCGCCAACCGAATCAATCAGCGCCTGCATACCGTCGAAGCTGACCTCGGCATAGTGGGAAATCTGAACACCGCACAGCTCGTTGACCGCCTCGACCATGGCCTCGGCGCCGCCAACGGTATGGCAGGCGTTGATCTTCATGGTCTCGCCCTTGTACTCGACCTTGGTGTCGCGCGGAACGGAAATGAGCGTCGCCTGCTTTTGCGTGGGGTCGATGCGTGCCAGGATAATCGAGTCGGCACGATACGTATCCTCGCCCGGACGGCCGTCGGTGCCAAGAAGCAGCACGTAGAACGGATCCTTTGCCTCATCGGTGTCAACCAGAACCCGACGCAGATTATCGGTAATGACATTAGAATCGCCGAGCTTGCCCATAATGGTGGCAAACCACAGGCCGGCAGCGGTAGTGGCACTCAGCAGCACACCAAGCACGACAATGAGCGCGACGTGACGAATCGTGTGGCTACGACGACGTTGACGAGCGCGCTCGGAATAGCGAGCCACGTTATCGCGACTGTAGATCTTGGCCTGCGCACCAGTTGAGGGTCTTCGGGCGGTGGTATCCGCGAGGGGCTTTTTATTAAACATAGGCAACCTGTATTAGTAGATGACGGGATCGGGGACGGAAGCATGCTCGACATGCGCGCCGAGCGCCTGCAGCTTTTCGACAAACTGCTCGTAGCCGCGCTTGATGTGATGGATGGCCGAAACCTCAGTCGTCCCGTCGGCGATCAAGCCCGCTACGACGAGGGCCGCTCCGCCACGCAGATCGGGCGAGGTAACCTGTGCACCCGAGAAGCCCTTAACGCCATGAATCATGGCATGATGGCTCTCGATACGAATGTCGGCACCCATGCGCACCAGCTCAGAGGCAAACATAAAGCGATTCTCGAAGATGTTCTCGGTAATAACGGAACTGCCGTCGGCAAGGGCGGAGAGCACCATAATCTGCGCCTGCATGTCCGTCGGGAAGCCGGGGAACGGAAGCGTCTGGATGTCGACCGGCTTGATACGCTCGGCACGGTTTACATGGACGCCATCCTCGACGCGCTCGCAGTCGATACCCATGAGCTCCATCTTCTTGAGCACCATGCCCAAGTGAATGGGGCAAAAGCCCATGACATCGACACCGCGATCGTCGGCCATCAACGCACCGGCAACGATAAAAGTACCGGCCTCGATGCGGTCGCCCACTACGCGATGGGTAACAGGATGCAGCTCTTCCACGCCCTCGATGGTCACGACGGGCGTACCCGCGCCGACAATCTTGGCGCCCATCTCGTTGAGCATGTTGGCGAGATCGACGATCTCGGGCTCGCGGGCGGCATTGTCGATAACCGTGGTGCCCTGCGCGCGCACGGATGCCATGATGAGGTTCTCGGTCGCACCGACGCTGGCGAACTCGAGCGTGACGGTGGTACCGCGCAGACCTTGGGGCGCATTAGCGTTGATGTAGCCGTGGGCGGTATCGAACTCAACGCCCAGGGCCTCAAGACCAAGAATGTGCATATCGATCTTGCGAGCACCCAGGTTGCAGCCGCCCGGCATGGCGATCTTGGCGCGATGGAAGCGACCCAGCAGGGGTCCCATCACGGCTGTGGAAGCACGCATCTTGGCAACGAGCTCGTAGGGGGCCTCCCAAGAATCGACCTGAGAGGTATCAATCTCGAGCGTGTGCTCGTCAAGGACATCGATTGTGGCGCCCATACCCTTGAGCACCTTGCCCATCACGTGGACATCGGAAATATCGGGCACGTTCTGCAGCGTCGTCTTGCCCGGCGCCAGAAGCGTTGCCGCCATGAGTTTGAGCGCGGAGTTCTTGGCGCCCGAAACGGGCACGGAGCCTCCGATGGCGTGGCCACCCTCAACGCGGATAATATCCAAGGTCTACCCTTTCAAAAAGCATGCCCGGGATGGCTGGGCCATCCCGGGCATGATGTGTTCGCAAATGGTCGAACGCTAAATCGTTTGACTATTGGGCAAGCTTGAGCTTACACCATGCGATTTCATTATAGAGGTAGGCGCGGCGTGCATCATCCTCCGACAAATTACCCAGCTTCTCTTCAAAACCTTGAATATCAGCTTTAAGCTTGTCGGCATCGACGGTCGCCAAATCGCAAGCGCGCTCGGCGAGAACGGTCACGACATCGTCCGCAACCTGGGCATAGCCGCCGGCCACGGCAAACGTGTGGTCGACAGTGCCCATGGCCTTATCGGAAACGCGAACGTAACCGCGGTCGATCGTGCAGATCTCGCTGGAGTGAGCAGGCAGAACGCCAAACTCGCCATCCGTGGACGGAATCGACACAAACGCAGCGTCGCCCTCATAGGCGCAGCTCACGGGGCACACGATGCGGATACGCATAACCTACTTCTCCCCCATCTTGCGGGCGCGCTCGCGCACGTCCTCAATCGTGGAAGCATAGCGGAAAGCCTGCTCGGGCAGGTCATCGGCCTTGCCGTCGACAATCTCGGCGAAAGAGCGGACGGTATCCTCGACGCGGACGTAGACACCGGGGTTGCCGGTGAACTTCTCGGCGACGTGGAAGGACTGCGAGAGGAACTGCTGAATCTTACGGGCACGGTTGACCGTAAGGCGCTGCTCCTCGGACAGCTCGTCCATACCCAGAATGGCGATGATGTCCTGAAGGTCGGAGTACTCCTGCAGGAGCTCCTGGACCTTGACGGCGACACGGTAGTGCTCCTCGCCGACGATCGAGGGATCGAGAGCGTCGGAGGAAGATGCAAGCGGGTCGATAGCCGGGAACAGGCCGAGCGACGAAATGCTACGCGAAAGAACCGTGGTGGCGTCGAGGTGCGTAAACGTTGTGGCAGGCGCCGGGTCGGTCAGGTCGTCTGCGGGGACGTAGACAGCCTGGACGGAGGTAATGGAGCCCGTCTTGGTCGAGGTAATGCGCTCCTGGAGGTCGCCCATCTCGGTTGCCAGCGTGGGCTGGTAACCAACGGCGGACGGCATACGGCCCAGCAGTGCGGAAACCTCGGAACCTGCCTGGGAGAAGCGGAAGATGTTGTCGATGAACAGCAGAACGTCCTGGCCACGATCACGGAAATACTCAGCGGTAGTAAGGCCGGCCAGACCGATGCGCAGACGCGCTCCGGGCGGCTCGTTCATCTGACCATAGACCAAGCAGGTCTTGTCGATAACGCCAGACTCGCTCATCTCGAGGAACAGGTCGGTGCCCTCGCGGGTACGCTCGCCGACGCCGGTGAACACCGAGGTGCCGCCGTGCTCCTGGGCGAGGTTGTTGATGAGCTCCTGAATCAGAACGGTCTTGCCGACGCCGGCGCCGCCGAACAGGCCCGTCTTGCCGCCACGGATGTAGGGCTCGAGCAGGTCGACAGCCTTGATGCCGGTCTCGAAGATCTCGGTCTTGGTGGTGAGCTCGTCGAAACGGGGCGCTGCATGGTGGATGGGGTAGAACTCCTCCACCTCGGGCATGGGCTTGCCGTCGACGGGCTTGCCCATGACGTTCCAAATGCGGCCGAGCGTCTTGGGACCAACGGGCATCTTCATGGGCTCACCGGTATCGGTGGCGATGAGGCCGCGCTGCAGGCCGTCGGTCGAGGACATGGCGACCGTGCGGACGACGCCGCCCGGAAGCTGGCTCTCGACCTCGAGGATCGTGCTCAGATGACCGATCGGGGTCTCGGCCTCGACCGTGAGCGCGTTGTAGATCGGGGGCACCGCGCCGTCAAACTTGACGTCGACGACAGGGCCGATGATTCGCACGATGCGACCATCACCGGCAGTCGTCTTCTTGGTGGCTTCCTCGACCGCAAGCTTTACGGTGTTATTAGCCATTACTGTTCCTCCAATGCTGAGGCTCCGCCGACGATCTCGTTAATCTCGGTCGTGATCGAAGCCTGGCGCACGCGACTATACGTGCGGGTAAGGGTCGAGATGATCGCGGTGGCGTTTTCCGTCGCGGAGTGCATGGCCTTGCGGCGTGCACCCTGCTCGGCAGCCGCCGAATCGATCAGGGCCTGGTAGATGACCGTCAGGATAT
The DNA here is from genome assembly GCA_900541795.1 of uncultured Collinsella sp. GTDB lineage: Bacteria > Actinomycetota > Coriobacteriia > Coriobacteriales > Coriobacteriaceae > Collinsella. The sequence continues at coordinate 9,543 of UQLC01000026.1, forward strand.
AAGACGGCACAAGCTTGCCGAGAACATGCTCGGGAGAGGGCACGAACTCGAACGTGGACGAGATGCGCTTAGGGGCGTCGGTCTCGTTCTTACGCGGACCGTGGGCCATAGCGATCATCTCGGGGTCGAGCGGCAACAGATGCTCGACGCGAAGCTCCTGATCCACGCGGTTCTTGGCGTGGTGGTAGACAAGCTCGACACGGTCAAGCTCACCGGCACGATACGCATCGCAGATATGAGAGGAGATCATGCGGGCCTGATTGAAATCGGGCTCAGAGGAGTTGCCCTCAAAGTGCATGACGACGTTTTCGCGGTCACGGAAATACGTGGCCGGTTTGCGCCCACACGCGATGATCTCGCACTCGATGCCGTCGTTCGCCCAAGAAGCGGCGAGCTTTTCGGCCGTGCGCTCCACCGTCGTATTGAAACCGCCGGCAAGGCCGCGGTCCGAGGCAATAACGACAATCAGGCCATGCTTGACGCTCTCATGCTTCTGCAGCATGGGATCGGTGCCCGAACAGGAGGCGTCGCCGGCGACCGTCAACATGACGTCGGTCAGCGCCTCCTTATAGGGCTCGGCCTGCTTGGAGCGATCGAGAGCACGACGGATCTTGGCCGTAGAGACCATCTCCATCGTGCGCGTGATCTGCTTGGTCGTGGTAACCGAGGAGATTCGCTTCTTAATGTCGCGAAGGTTGGCCATGGGGCTTAGTTCTCCTCTGATCCAGAAACATCCGAATGGTGCTTGGCCATGAACTGCTGCTTGAAGTCGCCGATGACGCGCAAGAGCTCAGCCTTGGTGTCATCATCGATCTTCTTGGCGCGAACCTTGTCGAGCAGCGAGCCAAAGCCATTGTCCATGTACTCGATGAGCTCGGCACGGAAAGGCAGCACGTCGGCAATCTCCAGGTCATCCAGGAAGCCCTCGTTGCCAGCGAACAGCGTAACGATCTGCTCGCCAACCTCAAACGGCTTGTAGCGCGGCTGCTTCAGGAGCTCGGTCATGCGGGCACCATGGGTCAGCTGCTTCTGAGTAGCCTCGTCGAGGTCGGAGCCAAACTGCGTAAAGCCAGCGAGCTCCTGATAGGAAGCGAGGTCCAGACGGAGGTTGCCGGCGACCTGCTTCATGGCCTTGGTCTGCGCATCGCCACCGACGCGGGACACGGAGATACCCACGTCGACTGCCGGGCGCTGACCCTGGAAGAAGAGCTCGGACTGCAGGTAGATCTGACCATCGGTAATGGAAATGACGTTGGTCGGAATGTAGGCCGAGACGTCGCCGTCCTGGGTCTCGATGATCGGCAGTGCCGTCATGGAGCCGTAACCGTTCTTCTTGGACATCTTGACGGCACGCTCGAGCAGACGAGAGTGCAGGTAGAAGATGTCGCCAGGATAGGCCTCGCGTCCGGGCGGACGATGCAGCGTCAGCGACATCTGACGGTAGGCCACAGCCTGCTTGGACAGGTCATCGTAGATGACGAGCACGTGGCCGCCGGGGTTGGTCTCGCTGGCGGGCTTGCCGTCCTCGCCGTTGTACATAAAGAACTCGCCAATAGCGGCACCGGCCATAGGCGCGATGTACTGCATAGGGGCGGAATCGGCAGCGGTGGCCGAAACGATGATGGTGTAGTCGAGCGCACCGTGCTGAGCGAGGGTCTCGCGGATGTTGGCAACCGTGGAGGCCTTCTGGCCGATGGCGACATAGATGCAGACCATGCCCTTGCCGCGCTGGTTGAGGATAGCGTCGATGGCGATGGCGGTCTTACCGGTCTTACGGTCACCGATGATGAGCTCACGCTGACCGCGGCCAATAGGCACCATGGAGTCGATAGCGAGCAGACCGGTCTGAACCGGCTCGCACACCGGGGTACGATCGATGACGCCGGGAGCCTTGAACTCGATGGGGCGACGGTGCGTAGCGACGATGTCGCCCAGGCCGTCGATGGGCTGGCCGAGCGGATTGACGACGCGGCCGAGCATGGCACGGCTCACGGGGATATCCATAACGCGGCCAGTGGTGCGGCACTCGTCGCCTTCCTTGATGGAGTCGACGGCACCGAACAGAACGGCGCCGACCTCGTCACGGTCAAGGTTCTGGGCAAGGCCGAAGACGGTCTCACCGGTATCGGAGCTCTTGAACTCCAGAAGCTCGCCTGCCATGGCGCTCTTGAGGCCGGAGACGCGCGCGATGCCGTCGCCTACCTCATCGACCGTTGAAACCTCATGCGTATCGACCGTCGCGGAGAGGCTCGTGAGCTGCTCCTGCAGTTTCTTGGCGATATCCTGGGCATTGAGGGTTTCGGACATTAGGCTTCACCTCCGTACGAATTAGCAGAGTTTGCGAGGGTCTCCTGCGCGATGCGCAGCTGCGTCTTGACGGAAATGTCACGACGCTCGCCGCGGGCCTCGAGCACCAGGCCGCCCACGATAGACGGGTCGACCTGCTCGATAAGGAATACCTTGCGGCCGAAGTCCTGCTCGCATTTCTTAGTGATGGTTTGACGCAGCTCGTCGTCGAGCGGGATCGCCGTGGTGACGGTCACGCCCACTACATCCTCGTCTTCCTCGGCAACATACTTAAAGGCAGCTGCCACCTTGGGAAGAAGGTCGAGCTGGTCGCGCTTGGACATGGTGTCGAGCACGGCGATGATCTCGGGGCTGGCAGAAGCCAGGCGCTCGATCATCTCGAGGTCCTCAAACACATGGTCCTCGGCCTTAGCGGCTTCCAGAAGGGAGCGCGCGTAGGTCTCGAGCACCTTGTCCTGATAGCGGCTAGTCGGCATTCAGGCTACCTGCTTCCTGGATGTAGCGCTCGATGAGCTTCTTCTGCTCGGCATCGTCCTCGAGTGCCTCGCCCACGATCTTGGTGGCGACGGCAACGGACAGGTCGGCGATGGAGCTCGCGGCACCGGCGTAAATGGACTTGCGCTCGTCCTCGACGGTCGTATGGGCCTTGGCGATGATCTCCTCGGCCTCCTTGTGAGCAGCCTCGATGATACGGGCGCGCTCGGACTCGGCGTCCTTACGGGCCTCGAGAACGATGTCGGCAGCCTGACGACGGGCGTCGGTGACGATCGAGTCGGACTCAGCGCGCTTGGCGATAGCCTCCTGCTTGGTCTTCTCGGCCTCGTCGAGGCTCTCCTCGATCTTCTTGCCGCGCTCCTCCATGGTTTTCATGATGCCCGGCAGGGCGACCTTTGCCAGCACGATCCAGATGATCAGGAAGGCGATAAGCGCCGGGATGAACTCCGCCATCTTAGGGATGAGGATGTCCGCACCGGCAGCGCCGTCCTCGGCGAACGCGGAAACCGGCATAAGCAGCGCGGCCGCGGACGCGGAGAGTGCGATCGCGCTCTTCTGGGATGAAAGATTCATACTTGACGCTCCGTGCTATTTAACGATCAGCGCGACAACGAAGCCGATCAGAGCCAGAGCCTCGCCGAAGGCGGAGCCCATGATGAAGACGGTGAACACGCGGCCCTGGACCTCAGGCTGACGGGCCATAGCACCCGTAGCACCCAGAGCAGACAGGCCGATAGCAAGACCAGCGCCGATAACACCGAGACCGTAACCGATAACTCCCACGATTCCTCCTTTGTCGTGCGTGTCTTATTTCACGCAGGATAACCTTTTTATAACTGCCGGGCTCCATGGGTACGGGCACCGGCGGTTTAACGAATTGCCTTACCTTTAAGGCGCGAACGGAAGATTACTCCTCCTCCGCGACCTCCTCTGCCTCGGAGACATACACGGCGGTAAGGACCGTGAAGACGTAAGCCTGGATGGCGCCGACCACAAGCTCGATCGCATAGATCAGGATGAGGATGGCAAGCCAGGCCAGCGAAGGCAGGGCGCCGACGGCGTGGGCCGCGGAAACCTGCTGAAGCAGCGGCTGCATGAACATGCTCGCCATGATGGCGAACGAGCCCATGACCACGTGTCCTGCGAACATGTTGCAGAACAGACGGACGGCGAGCGTGATGAGGCGCAGGAAGGTCGAGAAAAGCTCGACGACCCACACGAGCACGTTCATCGGGAAGCTCACGCCCTGCGGGGCGAGGCTCTTGATGTAGCCGATCACGCCGTGAGCCTTGCATCCGTAGTAGATGAAGTACACGAAGGCGAAAATGGCGAGTGCGGCGGTGGAGCCGATTGCGCCGGTGCCGGGCTTCATTCCCGGGATCAGGCCGATCATGTTATTGATCAGGATGAACAGGAAAAGCGAGCACAGGAACGGGAAGTGCTTCTTCCAGTTCTCACCCACGACACCCTTGCCGATATCGTTCTCGACGTACTCGATGATGTACTCGAAACCGTTGACGAAGAAGCCCTTGGGAACCAGGGTCTGCTTCTTCTTGAACACGGCCAGGACGATCAGGAGCACGATCGTGGAGACGATCAGCCAAAACGAGTACTGCGTGATACCGCAGCTCAGATCGCCCACGACAGGGGTGGAGCTGAACTCGCTGACCAGATGATTAATCTCATCAGGCAGCTTTTCAAAAATTTCCACGACTTACCTTTCGACCTCATGAGGATCTCGCAGCGCCTTGGCGACGCGAACCGCGCAGGCGGCCATAAAGGCCACGAAGCCGATCGCCTCGCCCAGGAGGAACATGCGAAATGCCTCTCCGAACAACACAAACACAACCAAGGTAAAGACAAGCAACGCGATTGCCGAGACCGCGAGACTCACCATACCCTTGAGCATGTCCGCATTCTGCTTATCGTCAAGAACCGGCTTGAGCGTAAAGACAAAGGGAAGGAAGGCAATCGCGCCCGCGATGGCACCTGCAACGATAGCGAGCAGATCGGCTATCTGAAACACTGGCGTCCTCACTTTCCTTTTTTATCGCCTCACAGGACAGTTCCCGCCAAACATTGGTGACTATTGTACGAGCCAATCGCTAAAGTACAACCGAAAAAGCATCGGTTAATACGCACCTGTTCGTTTTCTTAAGACCTTCTTTATGCCGCAGGTACGGTAATACGTTTTTTCGAACCCCTCAGCGCAAAACGTCCGTTAACAGGAGTGCGCGCGGTCGTCTTTTGTTCGACCGCGCGCACCATTTCTTCGTATTTTCGACGTTAGCCGGTATGGCCCAGAGATTACAGCGTGCCGTAGATGCGGTCGCCGGCGTCGCCCAGGCCGGGAACGATGTAGGCAGCTTCGTTGAGATGGTCGTCGATGGCGCAGGTATAGATATGCACATCGGGGTCCTTCTCAGTCAGCGACTTGAGGCCCTCGGGGGCCGCGACGATGCACAGCATGCGGATGTCCTTGACACCGCGCTCGCGCAGGTAGCTGATGGCCATCTCGGCCGAACCGCCCGTGGCGAGCATGGGGTCGACGACCAGGCAGATGCGCTGGTCGATATCCTTGGGCATCTTGCAGTAATACTCATGCGGCTCGTGGGTGACCTCGTCGCGCTCCATACCGATGTGGCCCACGCGAGCGGAGGGTACCAAGTCGAGGATGCCATCGACCATGCCAAGGCCTGCACGCAGAATGGGAACGATGGCGAGCTTTTTGCCGGCGAGCTGCTTAAACGTTGCGGTGGTGATGGGGGTCTCGACTTCGACGTCTTCCATGGGCAGGTCGCGCATGGCCTCGTAGCCGTCAAAAAGTGCGAGTTCGCGCACGAGCTGGCGGAACTGGTTGGTGCCGGTGTTTTTGTCGCGCAGAATCGACAGCTTATGCTGGACGAGCGGGTGATCGACAAGGGTCACACGGGACGTATCGTAGGTGACGGTCATGGGTTGATTGCCCCTTTCGTTGCGGCCGGAAGATGGCCTTGCTGACAAGGCGCATGGCGATGTTGTTGCCGCGCGCCGTGCATAAGTTTAGCGGTTTGTTGTATCGAGCAGCCCATCGCAGCCCTACTGTGCGGTACTGAGCGAGCGCTTGACTGCATCACGCCAGCCCGCAAGGTTTTGCTCGCGACGCTCGGCGGACATATGGGGAAGGAAGGTCCTAACGATCTGGGCATTTTGCTCCAGCTCTTCAAGGTCTTCCCAATAGCCGACGGCAAGACCCGCCAAGTACGCGGCACCGATTGCCGTGGTCTCCACCGTCTCGCATTGCAGCACGGGGATATCCAGCAGGTCGGCCTGGAATTGCATGATGAACTCGTTGCGTGAGGCGCCGCCATCGACGGACAGGCGCTCAATCGAAAGTCCCACGTCCTGCTCCATGGCGCGCAGCACGTCATAACTCTGGTAGGCCATGGACTCGCAGGCCGCACGCACAATGGTCGCGCGACTCGAGGCACCGGTCAGGCCGCACACGATACCGCGGGCACGCGGGTCCCACCAGGGAGCGCCCAGGCCAGCGAAGGCGGGGACGAAGTAGCAGCCCTCGTTGTCGTTGATCGAAGCGGCGAGTTGCGCGGACTCGCTCACACTCGAGATGATGCCCATGTTGTTGCGCAGCCAGTTCATGGTTGAGCCGGCGGCAAAGATAGAACCCTCGAGCGCATAGCTGATCTTGCCGTCCGCGGCGATACCGATCGTGGAGACCAGACCGTTCTTGGATTCGACGACCTCGTCGCCGGTGTTCATGAGCATAAAGCAACCCGTGCCATAGGTGTTTTTGGTCTGGCCGGGATGGAAGCAGCAGTGGCCGAACAGCGACGCCTGCTGATCGCCCGCCACGCCCATGATGGGCGGCATGTTGGTCATGATGTCGCTCGCGACGCGGCCGTAGTCGCCCGAGCTCCAACGAACCTCGGGCATCATGGAACGTGGAACGTCAAAGAGCGCCAGCAGGTCGTCGTCCCAATCGAGCGTATGGATATTAAAGAGCGCCGTGCGGCTGGCATTGGTGTAGTCGGTGGCAAAGACCTGACTGTCGGTGAGGTTGTAGATGAGCCAGGTATCGATGGTGCCGAACATGAGGTCGCCCGCCGCCGCGCTCTCACGCGCACCGTCGACGTTGTCGAGGATCCACTGCACCTTGGAAGCCGAGAAATACGGATCGAGCGTGAGTCCCGTGCGGGAGCGCACCAGCTCTTCTGCGCCCCGCTCGACCAGCTCGTCGATCAGAGGTGCGGTGCGACGGCATTGCCACACGATGGCGTTATAGATGGGTTGGCCGCTTATGCGGTCCCACACCACCGTGGTCTCGCGCTGGTTGGAGATACCGATGGCGGCGATGCGGTCAGAATGGATGCCGCTCTTAAACTGGACCTCCATCATCACGCCAATCTGGCTGGCAAGCACCTCCATGGGGTCTTGCTCTATCCAACCGGGACGCGGGAAGCTGGTTTTGACGCTACGATGTGCCTGCGCGACGATGCAGCCGTACTCGTCGACGATGGTCGCAAGTACCGAGGTGGTGCCGCAGTCGAGCGCCATGATGTAGGAACCGCCAAAGTTAAACGAGGCATCTTCCATGCCCAGGCTGCCCAGATTCAACGACATCGCTTACACCTTTCTATTGCATCGGGTCGGACAGGACCCGTTCGATCTCTGATGCGGGAAGTGCGCCTTGGCGCAGGATCTGGAGCCCGCCGTGCTGGAACGACACGATGGTCGAGGCGTCGCGACACGGGGTCTCGCCGGCGTCGACGGCAACATCGACCCCCTCCAGGATGCGACCTTCGACGGCGGCAAAGCTTGCCGGCGAGGGCGCGCCGTGTGTGTTGGCGCTCGTGCAGGCAAGGGGACTGCCGCAGGCGCGGATGAGCGCTTGGACCACGGGAGAGGCCGAAGCGCGCAGGGCCACGGTGTCGTCGGCAGCACGCATAAAGGTCGGCACGCAGGGAGCCGCCTTGACCACGATAGTCAGGGCTCCCGGCCAGCATCGTCGCGCAAGTACGCGAGCCTCTTCGGGGATATCCACGCCATAGCGGTCGAGCGCCTCGACGCCATCGACCAGCCAGGCGACCGTTTGGGTGAGCTTGCGCTGCTTGAGGGTAAAGATGCGGCGGTAGCCAGTACCAAGCGCAGGGACCGCGGCGCCGTTAACGGTGGCATGCGGATCGCGCGGCCACAACAAGGATTCGCTTGTATCTTGGGGGACGGCATCGGAGAAGGCGTTGACTGCCACGGCGACACCGTAGACGGTCTCGGTCGGGATCAAGACCAGGCCGCCGCGGCCGAGCACCTCGGCCGCGCGCTCGACGGCAAGCCGATGCGGCTCGCGCGTTCCCTTGTATACCCGATAGACCGTCTGCATGTGTATGCCAGCCCCTTACGCTCTGGTGCAAGTTTGTTTACTGAGGGGCATTCTCGCACGAAACATTCAACCTATTTGCCCAGAGCGCATGTTGGTTTGGTGAGCGGCTCTAGTAGTCGGTGAAAGTGAGGGGGTTAATTGAAGATTTTTAGCGCGCAAGCGTAACGGTACGATCGGGAAACTCGATGCTTGCAACCAGTTTTCCGCCGAGGCTCTCTGCGTACCTGCTCAGCGTGTCGAGCCTCATCGAACCCAACTCCCCACGCTCGAGCTCGGATACACGTTTTTGAGAAACGCCCATCGACTGGGCGACCGACGCCTGTGTTAGATCTTTTAACCTGCGAATCTGAGCAAGCTTATAGGCTTCGATACGATCGCGAGTCCTCTCCTGCTCGGCGGTAATGGAGTCGCGTGTTATCCCGCGAGATTCCATATACTCATGCAGTTCCATCTCGATCGAGCCTCCTTACGTGGCGACGGTATATTTGCTCGGCCCTTGGAATGTTGATCGCATACCAACCGTTCCATTTTGCCCTTGACGATCCCGCTCGCGACTTATCACCCGCCAATAGCAATACCGCCTGGCGCTTGGGGTCAAAGGCGAAGAGGATGCGAATCACCTGCCCACCACACGACGTCACTCTCAGCTCCTTTAAATGATGAAGCTTCGAGCCCTTTACGCGGTCAACCAGCGGACGACCAAGGCTGGGACCTTCCTTCTCGAGCACCAAAAGGTCTGCATAAATCTGCTTCAGCGTAGCTTCATCCTGCTCATCAAGCCAAGGTTCAATGTAATCAAGCACGATACGGTACCGATGCAGCTGATTTGACATACCTTTCTCCTTCTATAGTAGAAGTTTTACGGTATATTGCAAGGACAAACTTGCGCAAATGTCTATTTATTCAGCTTAAATACGCTGTTTGGGCTCGGTGACGATGGCTCGAACGATGCGGGGACGATCGGTGAGGTCGTGGACGATACGCACGTCCGAAAGGCCTGCCTGGCGACAGAGCTCGGCCGCGGCATCGAGGGCGCCCTCGTAGAGCTCGCAGGCAAACAGGCCGCCGGCGCGCAGCATGTAAGGCGCCGCATTGAGCAGGCGGCGGAAGATGTCCAGGCCGTCGGCACCGCCCTCGAGCGCCAAGTCGGGCTCAAAGTCCTTGACCTCGTGCGGCAGCGAGCGCATGACGCCGGTCGGGATGTAGGGCGGGTTGGAAACGAGCACGTCGAAGGTGCCCCACTCTTCGCGGGGAATGGAGCTCACCAGGTTTGTGAGGCTGAAGGCGACCTCATCTGCCGTGAGGCCGAGCGCGTCGCGGTTTTTGGTGGCCAGATCGATGGCGCGCGGCTCGATATCGGTGGCGGTGCAGGTAACGTGGCCGCGGCGCTCCCAGGCAAGGGAGAGCGAGATGCAACCCGTGCCGCAGCCGACCTCGAGAACGCGGGCGATACGGGGCTCGGCTGGGGCAGGCGCAGCGGCATCCTGAGCCGAAGCCGTCTCCTGGCCGGCACCCTCGATGGCGATGCCGTATTCGTCGAGCTCGGGCTCGGCGGCTTCCGCGGCTTCGGCTTCTGCTGCCTGCGCGGCGGCTTCCTCGGCCTCGCGGTCGGCCAGTTCCTCGGCATAGGCACGGCTGCCCAGTACGTCGCCGCCTAACGCCGCCTCATCGGCAGCCGTCAGGTTAGCGGCACGGCGCTCGGCAGTCGCGCGCTCGTCGGCCAGCGCCGCCTCGGCTTTGCGGGCCTCTTCGACCTCATCGTTCCAAGGCAGCTCAACACGCTGACGGGCAGCAGCCTCGGGGCTCAGCACCTCGGCATCCAGATAATTGAGGACTTCCTCGACGAGCATCTCGGTCTCGGGGCGCGGAATGAGCACACCGGGGGCGCACGCGACGTCGATCATGCGAAACTGCGTGCTGCCGGTGATGTATTGCAGCGGCTCGCCCTTAGCGCGGCGGACAACGGCCGCATGCATGGTCTCGAGCTGGGCCGCGTTAAGCGTCTCGTCCATACGCATATATAGGTCAATGCGCGCCAGGCCCGTGGCGGCGCACAGCAGCCACTCGGCAGAAAGACGGGGGTGCTCCTCGCCGCGCTCGGCCAGGTACTCCTTGGTCCACTCGAGACAACGCTTGATGGTCCAGATCTCGTTTGCCATGGGGCCCTCCCCTCTTAAGCGCCGGACGGCGCGCGAATGTCGGAGCAGATTGTAAGCGAGGCTAGCGCTTGGCAAGGGACGATTGAAGGCGATTATCGAGAATCAGCCCAGAATTTTGCTTGGAACTTGCCTAAAATGTTCATTCGTCGACGTCTAAATCTGCATTCGTCAAGCTTTTGGCAAGGTTGCCCAAAACTGACCAATATCTAACCAAGAACTTGCCACATTGCTTGACGAACGACCCCTCAAAAACCGTCCCGCGACTTCTCGGACGCTTTTTCGAGCATTATTTTGGTAATCGACCGACGCTTTAAGCAGGTAAATGGCCCATAGGCTACCAAGTCAGCCCAAATAAACCAACATAGCAATTTCCCAAAATGATCCGTAGGGGACGGAGGAAAACGGATCACTGGCACCGCATCGATGCAGAATGATCCGTTTTCCTCCGTCCCCAAGGGATCATTCAAGTGCCAACCAAGATAACGCCGATGTCTTGACAATGCCAGCGAGCGGGTCGCATTTGAGACAAGGTGACGTGAAACGAAAGGGCGCTGACCTTCTGGTCGCGCCCTTGAAGTTGAACGTCAGATTGTCCAAATGCGGCCCGCGCAGCGTCGGCTGGTCCGCCGTTCGGTAGAACGGCGGAACCTACACAGCCTGTGCCAGCTTCTCGGCTCGCTCGGCGGCAGCGAGCGCCTCGATGACGGTACCGAGCTGATCGCCCAGAAGGACGCCGTTGTAGGTAGAGTTGAAGCCGATACGGTGATCGGTCACGCGGTCCTGGGGCTGGTTGTAGGTACGGATCTTCTCGGAACGGTTGCCGTGGCCGATCTGGCTTTGGCGCTCGGCACCGAGCTCTGCCTGCTGTTTCTCGAGCTCCATCTCGTACAGACGGGCACGCAGCATCTGCATGCAGACCTCGCGGTTCTGGATCTGGGAACGCTGCTCCTGTGACTGCACCACGGTGTTGGTGGGCAGGTGGGTGATTCGCACAGCGGAGTAGGTAGTGTTAACGCACTGACCGCCAGGGCCGGAGGCGCAGTAGGTGTCGATGCGCAGGTCGGACTGGTTGATCTGGACGTCGATCTCCTCGGCCTCGGGAAGTACGGCGACGGTAGCCGTGGAGGTCTGAATGCGGCCCTGGGACTCGGTCTTGGGGACGCGCTGGACACGGTGCACGCCGGACTCGTACTTCATAACGGAGTAGACGCGGTCGCCCTCGACCTTGAACTCGATGGACTTGAAGCCGCCGGCCTCGCTGGGGCTGGAATCGAGCACGGTGGTCTTCCAGCCACGCGACTCGCAAAAGCGCTGATACATCTTGTACAGGTCGCCGGCGAAGATGGCCGCCTCGTCGCCACCGGCGGCGGAGCGAATCTCGACGATGGTGTTCTTGTCGTCGTTGGGGTCACTCGGGATGAGCATGTACTTGATGTCTTCCTCGAGCTGGGGAAGCTTTTCCTCGTTCTCGGAGATGTCCATCTGGAGCATCTCCTTCTCGTCCGCATCGCTGGTGTCGCGGAGCATCTCCTTGGCGGCCTCGATGTCATCGAGCGCGCCGATGTACTCGCGCGAGGCAGCGATGAGGTCGGACTGGTGTGCGTACTCCTTGTTGAGACGCGTGAACTCCTTGATGTCGGAGGCGACGGCCGGGTCGGAGAGCTTCTTCTCGAGCTCCTCGTAGGCCTTGATAATCTTTTCGAGCTTGTCGCGCATGGCGGGACTCCTTTATATGCGTGAAGGTGAAAATCGGCAGAGTTGATGGGGCGCGCGGCGCCACTGCGGGGGTAAGCCCGGCTAGAACATGTCGATCTTCAGATACATGCGCATCCCTTCGCGTATGAGGTACATAGTTGCGGTCTAACCCATACATGATAGCGTGCGCAGGCATACCTGCATATAACCCGCACGGAATGCGACAAAGGGTCAGTCTCTTTCCTTGAATACAACTTCATCCGAACGCCTCCCGCATTCATCCGCACATATACGGATAAATTTGGGAATCCGATACCCTGAGGGCCGGATCGGCCGGCCCCGGGAGATCGGAGGACGCCATGTCCGGAAAGGGCGGGAAGGGCGCCGCGAGGGCGGTCCCGAGGACCCACGGCAGGCTCACCGGGTACGAGCGGGACACGGTCCAGAGGATGCTGAAGCGCAGGGTTCGCTCGGCCACTTCCTCGAGAGGTTCAAGGGCGTATCGACCCGCAGGCTCCACAGCTGCCTGATGTGGTTCAGATGGCTGCGCGAGGCCGCACGCGTCGGGGACAGGACGTCGCTCATGCGCGAGCAGCTCGACGACGGGCGCTACGAAAAGATCCGGAAGAAGATGATGGAGCCGGAGTACGAGTTCCATCTGGAGCCGGACGTGCAAACGGCGGGTTAACATAGCCTTTCACCAAAAAGGGCGAGCGGCCGCGCCCTGCGACCACCCGCCCTCAATCAAAGCCCTTCTCGGCCGCCGTAGCTACCGGTTCCGGCGCCGCAGGATAACGCCTGCGGCGATCAGCACCACCGCGCCGCCCGCGATGCCACCCAGGGCCATCGGCGACAAGCTGGTATCGCCCGTATACGGCAGACCCGGCTTCTCCTCCTTCGGCACCGGTGACTTGCTCGGCGGATTGGTGGGCGGCTCCGTCGGCGGGGTGGTCGGCGGCGTGTACGTGTTCTTGAACACCGGCGCCACGGCGCCGTCATAGGTTACCGTCGCCACCAGATGGCCCGCACCGTCGTCCGTCACCGTCACCGTTACCCGGTGCTCGGCCGCGTCGTACGTCACGTTCTTCTGACCGTCGTCCACCTCGGAGATGCTGTAGGCGTACGTTCCGGGCTTGTCGTACGAGATCGCCTCGAAGCCCACCGTGCCGTCCGCCGCGTTCTTTGCGGTCTGCAGCACCTTGCCGTCGGCATCCTTCAGCTGGAAGGAGAACTGCCCTTCCTTCAGGTCCTCGCCGCTCAGCACCTTGGAGGCCCCCAGCTTCACCTCAGTCGCGGCCGGCGCGTAACTGTTGCTGAACGCCACCGCATCCGCAGCCTTGCCGCCCTTGCTGTAGGCAACCTGCGCCTCCAGCGCGTGCGTCTCCGCATTCTCCGTCACCGTCGCCGTCGCGGTAAAGACCGTCGTGTCGTAGGTGACGCCGTTCGCCGTCGCCCCTGCCCGCTCGGACACGGTGTAGACGTACGTCCCCACCTTGTCCAGCTGCAGCGGCGCGAAGCCGAACGTGCCGTCGACGCCGTTCTGCACCGTCTGGACCACGTTGCCGGCGGCGTCCTTCAGGTCGAAGGAAAACTCGCCCTCGGCCAGGTCGCGGCCGGTCAGGGCCTTCGTTCCGATAATCGTCGCCGTCGTTGCCGTCGGCGTGTAGGTGTTGGTGAAGGTCAGATCCGCGGCCGTCTTGTTCGCCGTCGCGGTCAGCTGGCCGCTGCCGTCGTCGGTCACGCTCACCGTCACATCCAACACCGCATCGCTGTAAGTGATGGTGCCATCTTGGCCCGCAACCTCCTTCACCTGGTACGTATGCGAACCAGTCGCAGTGTACGAGATGGCCTTGAAGGTAAACGCGATACCCGCGTTCGTGGTCCGGTCAATCTCCTGCCCGGTGGCCGCGTCAATCAGCGCGAACGTGAACTCGCCATCGGCGGGCGTCCGCATGGTGGCCGAATCGGTATTCTCAAGCACCTTGATGCCGGAGATCTGGTAGGAGGTCGCGCCCGGCTGGTAGCTGTTCGCAAACGTCATGGTGTTGGGGGTGACGCCGTTCTCGGTGCCCTTGCTCGGCTTCGCCGTGGAGCTCTCTACCGCCAGCTTGCCGTCGTTGTTGTCCTTCACCACGTAGGTCAGGGTGTACGTCTTGCCGGTGTAGGTCACGCCCGGCACGCCCGGCGCGTCCCCCGTCGGCTGCACCTCGCGGACCGTGTAGGTAAAGGTGCCCGCATGGTCGAAGGTCAGCTTGTCGAAGGCAACCTTGCCGTGCGCATCGTTCTTCTGGGTCTGGATCACCGAGCCGTCAGACCCCACCAGCTCGAAGGCGAAGTCTCCCGCCTTTAGCTGATAGCTGCCGTCGTGCACGTCAACGCTCTTGGTGAGGGCGATCGCGCCGGAGTCCGTCGCCTGTGCCTCGTAGGTGTTGGTGAAGCTGGGCTTCGTGACATTCGTGCCGTCGTAGGCGACGCTCGCCTGCAGCGTGCCGGCATTGTCCGCAACCGTCACCACGGCATGGTGCACCGCGGCGTCGTAGGTCACGTAGGCCAGATCACCCTTCCGCTCCACGATGGTGTACTCGTGCGTGCCCGGCTTCGCGTAGGAGAAGGCGTCGAAGTTAACACTTCCGTCCGCGCCGTTGGTCGCGGTCCGGACGGGCTTGGCCCCGGCAAGCTGCTCAGCCGTCAGGTTGCCCTCGTACACATCGAAGGTGAACTCGCCGCACTTGGGGACGATCGGCGTGTTGTCGTCCTTCTTCACATAGCTCTTCTGCGCACCGAGGACCAGGCCGGTCGCGGCCGGCTGGTAGGTGTTGGTGAAGGTATCCGAGCCGGATGCGCTCGTCACGATCGCCTTCGCATTCAGTGCTCCGTTCCCGCCGTCCGTGACCGTCACCGTATAGGTGAGGGGATGGCTGTCATAGACCATGCCCGGCTCCGCGCCCGGCTGCTCCACGATGGTGTAGGTGAAGTCCTTGCTCGCGGCGCCGTCCAAGTCGGAGAGCTGGAACTCGCGCGTGAAGCTGACCTTGCCGTTTGCATCGTTCTTCGCGGTGTCGAGCACGTTGCCGGCAGCGTCCTTCAGGTCGAAGGTGAACTCGCCGTCCGCAGGCTTCGTCGTGTGATCGAAGCCGTCCGCAACCTTGATGGTCTTGGTCGCCGTCAGCTCCACGGATCCCTTTGCGGTGTAGGTGTTGTTGAAGGTGGGAGCCGTAGCGGTACCGTCATAGGTGACGGTCACCTTCGTCTTGTTGTTGTCGTCCTGGTTCTGCTCTACCTTGACATGGACCTTGACTTCCTTGGCGTCGTAGGCCACGCCGTCGACGGACTGGCCGGCCTTCTCCTCCTTGAGCGTGTAGTCGTACTCGCCCAGGTTCAGGCCCTTGACGGTCAGCTT
>UQLC01000027.1 GCA_900541795.1 uncultured Collinsella sp.
CTCTAAAACAAGGCGCTCATCTCTCTAACTTTAGAGAGATGAGCGCCTTGTTTTAGAGAGACATTAAGAGAGATGTATCGAATTCGCTGCTAGATTGCCTAATGCTATCTCTCTAACCAACCTTCTCTTTAGAGAGACATTTAGCGAGATGAGCGCGACCTCTCTAATCATGGGCTCCACTCTTTAAGGTGCACACTTCCTAACCGTGCCCTAAGTTGCGGTGAAATAGTCCCCGATTAACCTGCCAAAAAGGGACAGGTTTATTTTGGCAGGTTTTATCTGGGGAAACGCAAATAGGGCCGTGACACCCATACGGCGTCGCGGCCCTTTTCCTTGGAGAAGGATCAATTGATTGAACGGGATGACCGTTCTAGTCTTCGAGTCCGCTATTGATGAGCTCCGCAATCTCAACGGGATCGGTGCTCGCGCGCACCTTGTCACGGAAGCCGGCGTCCATCAGCATCACGGCAGCCTTGGAGAGCAAGCGCAGGTGCGTGGTTCCTGCCTCGCCGGCAGGCACGTACAGCGCGAGCGCAACATCGACGGGCACACCATCGAAGCTCGGCCATTCAACGGGCTCGACCAGCTTAAGCACGGCAACGCCCGGCGTGTGGATAGCATCGCTTTTGGCATGTGGAACGGCAAAACCGGCGACAAGGCCAGTCTCGGCCTCGTTCTCGCGAGCCATGAAGGCAGTCTCTACGGCAGATGCGTCGTCAGCAAAGCCGAGCTCGACGGCCTGATCGGACAAATAATGCAGGGCATCCTCGCGCGAGGCGGCGGTATACCCTATCGTCACTTGGTTGGCAGATACAAATCCCATGGAAACCTTCCTTACAACACAGACCTGACCGCAGCTTCGATGCCGTCGGCGTCCAAACCGTACTTGTGCAGCAAATCGACCGCAGGGCCGGACTCGCCATACACATCGCGCACGCCGACGCGACGCATCGGCACCGGATGCTGCTCCGCTAGCACCGAGGCAACGGCCTCGCCAAGACCGCCGATAATCGAATGCTCCTCGGCAGTGACCACGCGACCGGTCTTCTTGGCGCTGGCTACAACCAGGCGTTCGTCGGGCGGCTTGATCGTATGCATGTTGATGACCTCGGCATCGATGCCATCGGCAGCGAGCGCCTCGGCAGCCTCAAGCGCCTCGGCGACCATAAGGCCACAAGCGATGGTGGTCACATCGGACCCCTCGCGCACGACCACGCCGCGACCAATCTTGAACTCATAGTCCTCGCAGTCGTTGATGACCGGTGTTGCCAGGCGGCCGAAGCGCATGTAAACCGGGCCCTCAAACTCATAGGCGGCGCGCACACAGGCACGAGCCTCGACGTCGTCGGCGGGAACGACCACCGTCATACCCGGAATCGTGCGCATGAGTGCGATATCCTCGCAGCACTGGTGCGTGGCGCCGTCCTCGCCCACCGAAATGCCGGCATGAGTAGCGCCAATCTTGACGTTGAGGTGCGGGTAGCCGATGGAATTGCGGACCTGCTCGTAGGCGCGACCGGCGGCAAACATCGCAAAGGTGCTCGCAAAAGCAACGCGGCCCGTGGTCGCGATGCCGGCGGCAAGACCCATCAGGTTGCTCTCGGCAATGCCGGCGTCGTAGAAGCGCTCAGGGTGCGCAGCCTTAAACTTACCGGTCTGCGTGGCGGCGGCCAGGTCGGCATCGAGAACCACAAAGTCATCGCGCTCATTGCCCAGCTCGACAAGTGCCTCGCCATAGCTAACGCGCGTGGCGACTTTCTTGACGTCTGCCATTAGAGCTCCTCCCCTGCTGCTGCGAGCTCGGCCATGGCCTGCTCAAACTGTTCATCGTTGGGTGCCTTGCCGTGCCAGCCCACCTGGTTTTCCATAAAGGAGACGCCCTTGCCCTTCACCGTCTCGGCGATAATGGCCACGGGCGAGTCGCTCACTTTGCGGGCCTCGGCAAAGGCGGCGGCAATCTGCGCCATGTCGTTACCGTCGGCGAGCTCGATCACATGCCACTTAAAGGCGCGGAACTTGTCAGCGAGCGGCATGGCCGAGTTGACTTCATCGATCGTGCCGTCAATCTGCAAGCCGTTGTGGTCGACGACGGCAACAAGATTGTCGAGCGCATGGTTGCCGGCGAACATGGCCGCCTCCCACACCTGGCCTTCCTCGCACTCACCGTCGCCCAGCAACGTGTAGACACGGTAGCCGTCGCCCCAGTGCTTAGCGGCAAGCGCCATTCCAGCTGCAGCAGAGATGCCCTGACCGAGCGATCCGGTGGACATATCGATGCCAGGGGCGTCGTTCATGTTGGGATGGCCCTGCAGTCGGCTGCCAATATGACGGAGCGTCTCGAGCTCTTCGACGGGAAAATAGCCGCGATTTGCCAACACCGAATACAGGCCCGGCGCCGCGTGACCCTTGGAGAGCACAAAGCGATCGCGATCGGCCTTGTGAGGGTCGGCAGGATCGATATTCATTTCCTCAAAGTACAGATACGTCATGATGTCGGCAGCACCGAGCGATCCACCCGGGTGTCCCGACTTGGCCGCGTGAACCGCAGTCACGACACCCTTCCTGACCTCATTGGCGACCTTCGCCAGCTCCTGGTTGGTCATACGAATTCCTCTCTTGAGAACAACCCCGGCACCGGATGACGCGATGCCGGGGCAATCCACTCGTTAAGCCTGAGCGACGACCTTCTGCCAGTCAGCCTCAAAAGAGGCGAGGCCCTGGTCGGTCAGCGGATGATGCAGGCACTTCTTGAGAGCGGCCATGGGCACGGTCGCAATATCGGCACCGAGTAGCGCGGCCTGGGTCACGTGGTTGGGCGTACGAACCGAGGCGGTGATGATCTCGACGGTGTCGTCGACGTTCTTGCCCGTCCAGTCGTAGTTCTTAATGCAGGTCACGACGTTGTCGAGCTGCGAGATACCGTCCTCGGCGATGTCATCGAAACGACCGACAAACGGGCTGATGTAGCGAGCACCGGCATTGGCGGCCATAAGGGCCTGCGTCGGCGAGAAGACGAGCGTCATGTTGACGCGCACGCCAGCATCGGCCAGTGCACGGCAGGCGGCAAGGCCGGCCTCGCACACGGGAAGCTTGACCACGATGTTGGGGGCGAGGGCGGCAAGGCGCTTGCCCTCCTCGATCATACCCTCGGCAGTGGTAGCGGTAGACTCGGCGGAAACGGGCAGGCCCTCGCAGAGCTCGGCAATCTTGAGCATATGCGGCTCAAAGTCGGCAAGCTTGCCGCCGGTCTTGGCGTACAGGGACGGGTTGGTGGTAACACCGGCCAGGCAGCCCCAGCTCTTGGCCTCGGCGATCTCGTCCAGATTGGCAGTATCGATAAAGAACTTCATGGTGCAAACTCCTTCGAAGGAATCCAAAACTCAAAAAATAGGACAAAGGGGATGTCCCTTTGTCCTATGTGCCGGGCCTGCGGCTGGGACATGCCCCAGGCCCGGCGTCGTGTAGGAAAAGCTACTTAGTCCTCGAGAGCCTTCTCGATGCGGCTCGTGACGCCCTTGAGGTTAAGACCGACGACGTACTGCTTGATCGGGCGCTTGATGTGCTCGATCACAAAGCGCTTGCCGTCGATGTCCTGGGCAGCGAGGTTGCGATAGAGCTTCTCGACCTGCTCCTTGACCTCGGGATCGTTGAACGCATAGTGGCCGGAGACATCCAGGATCTTCAGGCTGAGCTCATCGTCGGCAAGGATGTCATCGACCTGCAGGTTGACGTCGTCGCCAGTCATCCACTTGCGCCAGCGCTCGGTCTTGATAGCCTTGACCAGCAGCGTGTGATACAGGTCGGAGGGGTCATCGCACAGACCGTTGTCGACCAGGATCTGCTCGGTGGCGCAGAGCTTGAGGTAGGCGCGGGTCTCCTCGGTGCCATACTGCGGAGCGACGTTGGAGGCGGTCACGTGTGCCGGGATGTGCTCGAGCAGCGTCGCGTCGTCCAGATAGTCGGCGTTATGCTCCTTCAGGCCCACGCCATAGCGCTTGGCCATATCGGCAAGCTCGCGGGCGTTCTTGAAGTTGTAGTGACCGACCTGCTCCGTCCAGCGGGTAAGGGTGCCGGTCTGGCCGACGATAAAGGTGGGCATGGGGCAGCCGCGCTTCTCGAGCTCGGGCTGCAGCTGAGAAATGAACTCCTCGTACTTATCGGTAGAGGTCAAGCCGCCATTGGTCTCCTCGGTACCGACCTCATAGGCGACCTCGGGCAGGTTATGCTCGCGACGGTACTGCTCAAGGTAGTCGATAAGATCGATCGTGCGGCGAAGCACCACGTCGAGCGGAATAACCTTGCCGATCTGATAGGGGTCCTTGGTGGGGTCGACCATCAGCAGGTCAAAGCCCGCCTCCATGTCGGCGACGAAGGACTTGCGGGCGAGCTCCATGGCCTCGTCCTCGGGCAGGTGGGCGTTACGCTCCTCGTCGCGCTGCCACGGACCGCCGTGATCGCGGCACAGGTAGTACGGACCGGTGTAACCCACCTCGTCGGCAACCTTCTTGATGTCGGCGGCAAAGCGCGTCTGGTCCCAACCGTTGACGTAGCCGGCGCCCATCTCGTCCATATCGACCTGGTTGCGGCTGGCGATAAACATGGGCGGGAAATCCTCGTCCTTGGCAAGCTCGAACACGGCCTGAATCAGGTTGGGGCTCATGGGGCCAATGCCGACCATGGTTGCGTGATCGCCGCTATCCTGCAGCTTGAGCATGCCCTGAACGGCCTGACGGATGGTGAGGTTGGACATTTTGTTCTCCTTCTCCAGAGGATTTTTGACAAAAGTTCCCTGGGACCCAGATGTGGGCCCTATCAGTACGGATGGATTTTGTTGTGTAGGGGCGGTTGTGCGGAGTCAAATCCATCCCTCCGCACAACCGGAGTCCTTAAAGGTTTACTTGGCCTGCTTATCGAGCGTGGGCTTCATGGCAATCAGGATTGCAGCGGCGACCACGGCGCCAATCACGATGTCCAGGCAGAACAGCGCGACGTTGTTGGTGGCAAGGGCGACGATAAAGCCACCGTGCGGGACGTAGCAGTCGATGCCCTGGAAGGCGGCAAGTGCCGCACCCACGGCAGAGCCGATGCAAATGCCGGGCAGGGTGTGACCGAGGTCCTTGACCGCGAAGGGGATAGCGCCCTCGGTAATACCGATGCAGCCCATGAACAGCGCGGAGATGCCCATCTGGCGGTCAGCGTCATCGAACTTGTTCTTGGCGATGAGCGCAGCGAGGCCACAGGCGATCGGGGGAACGGCGACGGCGACGCGGAACATACCGTTAGGACCGTAGAT
This sequence comes from uncultured Collinsella sp., assembly GCA_900541795.1. Taxonomy (GTDB): domain Bacteria; phylum Actinomycetota; class Coriobacteriia; order Coriobacteriales; family Coriobacteriaceae; genus Collinsella. The sequence continues at coordinate 5,294 of UQLC01000027.1, forward strand.
ACCGGAGGCCATGATGGCCATGGTGAAGGTCGAGGCGGTCTTGTTGATGGGGCCACCCATATCGAAGGCGGTCATAACGCCAATGACCAGACCCAGGACAACTGCGGAACCGCCCTGCAGGCTGCCGAGCACGCCGGTGAGCCAGTCCATCACAAAGCCAAGCGGCGTGGCCAGGATGTAGATATAGGCCATGCCCAGGACAAGCGAGGTCAGAATCGGGATGATCAGGATGGGCATGATGGTCTGGATGGTGTTGTTGACCTTCCAGGTCTTCATCCAGCGGACAAAGTAGCCGCAGATGACCGCCATGATCATGGCGCCCAAGAAGCCGGTCGAAACGCTGTTGCCGTTAGGGGTAACGACTGCGTTATTGACCAGGTAGCCCAGGACAAAACCGGGGGCGAGCGCGGGCTTGCCGGCCATCGAGTAGGAGATGTATGCCGCAAGCACCGGGATCATCATGGAGATGCCGGCCATGCCGATGGTGTTAAGGCTCACCATCAGCGGGTTCGTAACCTCCATGCCGTTGGCGCCGGCGGTACCGGATGCCAGCGAGAAGGCAAGAAACACGCCGCCGATAACGACGATGGGGATAAAATAGGAAACGCCGGTATTGAATGCATTGAGCAGCGTCTTGCCAGGATCGGCAAAGATAGACTGCTTGGACGCCGGTGTCGGGGCCTGCGGGGCAGCGGAGACGGCCTTCTTCTCTGCCTTGGCCTCGGCCTTGGGCGCGTCAACGGCGCCACCCGTCGCCTTGATGATCTCAATGGCCTGGTCGATGATCTTTACCGGATCGGCGATTACATCAGAGGTGCCGACCTTCAGGAACTTGCCCTCGGCCATCTTCTGCTCAAAACGGTCCTCGTTCTCGACACCCACGTCGACGGACTCCAGGACCAGGTCGGCGGAGTCCACGTCTTCCTGCGTGAGCTCATTCTCGATACCCAGGCCACCCTGAGCCTCGACCTTGCACTCGATGCCACGGGCGGCGCATTCATCCTGAATCGCCTTCTGGGCCATATACGTGTGGGCGATACCCACAGTACAGGCGGCAACGCCTACGATCTTCATTGCTTCCCTCTTTTCATAGAGTTGCGTGCGCAAGACACCGTTTGCGGAGGCCTCCGGAGCATCCCCTGCCGTTTGGACTTGCTGTCTTTTCGACAAGAACAATATAGGTGCTCGTTTTTCTTAATGCCAGCTTATTTCGGTAAACGCGCAGGTCAGAGCGTTGGTTATGCGATTTAGTTATGCGTTTAACCAAAAATGAATCCTGCGATTTTGCCCTCGATTTCAAAAGTCAAGAAGTATTTGATTTTCTCGGTAGACGGCAGATGCGCATGCCGGTCACAAATTTCGACCCCACCCGTATGCCGCATTTGTTGCATACTCATATGAAAGGAAAAAGCCGCTCACCGAAGCGTATCCTTCACCAAGACTCAAAGTCATCATGTTGGAAAATGCTCATCTGTCGGAAGGAGTCGCTGTGGCAAAACAGCGCGTTACGATCGCAGACGTCGCTCGAGAGGCGGGAACCTCGACGGCAAGCGTCTCGTATTACCTCAACGACAAACGAGAAAAGCTTAGCGAGAAGACGCAGAACAAAATCGCGCGCGTCATTAAGGAACTCGGATACGTTCCCAACGCCCAAGCGCAGACGCTCACCGGCAAGCAAACCCACGTCATTGCCATCATCATTTTGGATAACACCAACAAATGGGCGGGGCTCGTTCTCAATGGCATGGAGCAGGTCATGCTCCCCGCGGGCTACCAGACGGTCGTTTGCACGAGCAACTTTAACCCCGAGACCGAGCTCATGTACGTCGACAAGATGCTCTCGCTGGGCGTCGATGGCTTTATCATCCAGCCCACGGCAAACTTCAAAGCCGTGCATGACCGCATTAGACGCGCCGGCAAGCCGGTCGTCTTTTTCGATGCGGCCATCTATAGCCCAGGTACCAGCTGGATCAAAACCAACCTTTACGACGGCGTGTACAACGCCACACAGGCACTCCTCGACGCCGGCTACGAAGATTTCTTTTCCATTGCCGCCAACATGACCGAAATGCGCACCCGCATGGAGCGTTTTCAGGGGTATGCCGAGGCGCTGGCAGCGAACGGGCAGCTCTACAAAGCGATTCCCATCGATCACAACAAGCCGTCAATCAACGAGCTCACTGAATACTTTAAATTCAAGTTCAATCCCGCCAAGCGAACCCTTATCTTCGTGCAAAATCAGTGGGCACTTCCCCGTGTCTACAAGGCCCTCCAGCCCATGGCCCATCTGCTTCCGCAGCAAATCGGCCTTTTGGGACTCAACTGCGAAGACTGGACTAATCTCACCACACCGACCGTCTCCACCATCATCGAGCCCGTCGACCAAGAAGGTCGCGAAGCAGCCGAGATGCTGCTCGCCCTACTTGACGGAAGCAGCGAACCCGGCGAGCAGCGCATTCTCGAGTGCAAGCTCAACTGGCTCGACTCCACCTCGATCTAGACCGCGGGACAAATGAATCAGTAGCGTTTGTCTCAAATCTTAAGTATTTGTTCGACAGAACGGCCCTTGCCGGCTCCTGCTAGACTGGTAGATTCCCAACCGTCCATCCAGGAGCCTCAATGTCGCGCAAGCCCGCCTACAAGCAAGCACTTTCCATCGGCACCGCCGTGGTGCTGGGGTTTGCGCTGTTTACGGGATCGCTCGACGGAGCGCCCAAGTTGCTGTCGCCGCAAGGCGATGAGCAGGCGGCGGCTCTGGCCGAAAAACAAAACGAAAGTCCCAGCCGCACCGACGACGAGGCGGACCTGGTCGATCGGCTCGAATCAGGAACGGCGAGCTCCCCGGACCCTCAAAACAGCCAGGACTCTGGCGATGGCTCCGATTCCGCCACAACCGACACCGGCGACGGCGCTTCCGCGGACAGCGCCGCCACCCCCATCGACGAGGTCGAAAACCCCGACCTCAACCGCGCCCGCGGTGTTTATCTCAGCAGCATTCCCGACTACGCCGGCAACCCCTACGTTGCCCTGCGCGCCGACAGCACGCACCCGCTCGGCACACCATCATTCACGCTCGATGAATACGAGCGCGCTACAGAAGAGGGTTGCTTTAAGAAGTTCTCCAAGCTTGACAGCCTGGGCCGCACCCGCAAAGCGCTCGCCTGCGTGGGCCCCGAATCACTCGGTCAAGGCGAGCGCGGCGATATCTCGCGTATCCATCCCGCTGGATGGCGCCAGCAGCGCTACGACTTTATTCCGGGCCAGAGCCTCTACAACCGCTGCCATCTCATCGCCTGGTCGCTCTGCGGCGAAAACGCCAACCGCAAGAATCTCCTCACCGGCACGCGTTATCTCAACGAGACAGGCATGCTGCCGTTTGAGGAGCAGATTCTCGGCTACATCCGCGAGACGGGCAACCACGTGCTCTATCGCGTCACACCCATGTATAACGAAGAGGAACTTGTCTGCCGCGGCGTGCGCCTTGAGGCGCAATCGGTCGAGGACCACGGCAAGACCCTCTGCTTCCACGTGTACTGCTACAACCTGCAGCCGCACGTGCAGATCGACTACGCCACCGGCCGCAACCAGGCATCCGGAGACTAGTGCCGACCGCACCGCCCGTAACCCAAAAATGATTCGTTTTCCTCCGTCCCCATGGGATCAAAAAAGGCCGCCCTGGATTACCCAGGGCGGCCTTTTCGTCAGCGTCCACATTGCAGGCAAAACCACACGCTACTTGGCGCGGCCCTCCTCATAGCGCTCGACCAGCTTGGCCTGAACATCGTAGGGAACCTGCTCGTAGCCAGCGGGCTTCATGGTAAAGTCACCCGTGCCGCGCGTGATAGAGCGCAGGCGCGTCGAATAATCCGTCAGCTCTGCCAGCGGCGCCTGGGCAATGACCACGGTGTCGCCGCGCTCATCGGTCTCCATACCCGTCACGCGACCGCGCGATGCCGAGATGTCGCCCATCACAGCGCCGGCGTAGCTTTCGGGAATAGTCACCGTGATTTCCTCGATGGGCTCCAGCACCACCGGATCGGCATCGGCGCATGCCTTGCGCAGGCCGATGCGAGCCGCCGCGCGGAACGCCATCTCGTTGGAGTCGACGCTGTGATACGAGCCGTCGTACACAGCCACGCGAATGCCCGTGAGCGGATAGCCGGCAATAATACCGTCCTTCATGGTCTCCTGGACACCCTTGTCCACGGCGGGGATCAGCGAGCGCGGAATACGGCCACCTACGACCTCGTCCACAAACTCATAGCCATCGCTCGTGCCGTCGGGCCCAATGAGCGGCTCAACGCGCAGCCAGCAGTCGCCATACTGACCGGCGCCACCGGTCTGCTTCTTGTGGCGGCCCTGAGCGCTCGCCGTGCGGCGGATGGTCTCGCGATACGGGATGCGGATCGGCACGCTCTTGGCAACGACCTTGGTGCGGTCCTCCAGACGGTTGAGCAGCACCGAAACCTGCGCCTCACCAACGGCGGAGATAATGGTCTGGCCGGTCTCCTCGTCGCGGTCGATGCTCATGGTCGGATCGGCCTTGCAGGCCTTCTCGATAAACGTGTAGAGCTTCTCTTCGTCGCCGCGATTCTCGGCCTCGATGGCAATGCGGTACTGCGAGTTGGGGAACTTAAACGCCGCAGCCTCGACCTTGCCGGTAATCGAGAGCGTATCGCCCGTCTCGGCCGCCAGCTTGGGTGCCACGATAATGTCGCCGGCATAGGCGTGACCGACCTCGGTCATGTCGCGGCCGCACATCACATACAGGTGAGCCAGACGGTCGCCCTTGCGGGTACGCGCGTTGATCAGCTCAAGACCCGGCTCAAGCGTACCCGTCAGCACCTTGATAAAGCTGATGCGACCCTGCTGCGGATCGGCCAAGGTCTTAAACACAAACGCCACCGGACGGTCATCGTCACTCGAGATCTTAAGCGAATCGCCGTCGATAAGCGGCATCTCACCGTAGTCGGTCGGCGCCGGGAAGTACGTCGCGATGTCGTCCATCAGCGAGTTGACGCCCTGCTCCTTGATGCAATCGCCCGCAAAGACCGGCACAAAGATGCGCTCGGCAATCGCCTTCGACAGCAAGCCCTCAAGCTCCTCCTGCGTCAGCGTCTCCTCGCCTTCCAGGTACTTCATCATCAGCTCATCGTCGGCCTCGGCCACCAACTCGCACAGATGGTCATGGGCCTCCTCGGCCTGGGCACGATACTCCTCGGGAATCTCCGACTCAACGGCTTCGGTGCCGTTGCAATGGCGCGCCTTCATGCGCACCAGGTCGATAATGCCGTCAAAGTCCTCTCCCTCGCCCCAGGGAAGGGTCACGGCGCCCAATCGCGTGCCAAAGCGCTCCTGCAGCAGGTCCATCGTGGTCGCAAAGCTGGCCTCGGAGCGCGACAGGCGGTTTACGAACACCGCACGCGCCAAGCGCAGGTCCTCGGCGGCATACCAGAGCTTAACCGTCGTAGGCTGCGGGCCGGCCTCGGCGTCGACCACAAACAGAGCCGTCTCGCAGACGCTCATCGCGGCAAAGGCGTCGCCGATAAAATCGGGGTAACACGGGGCATCGAGCACATTGATGCGCGCGCCCTTCCAGTCGATCGGTGCAATGGTCGTCGAGATGGAAAATGCACGCTTGACCTCTTCGGGGTCATAGTCGAGCGTGGGCTTGGTGCCGTCGTGGCCGCCCAGGCGGGCGGTCCTGCCAGAAAGGTGGAGCATGGCCTCGGCGAGTGAAGTCTTGCCCACCCCGCCTTGGCCTACGAGCACCACGTTCCTTACATTGCCGGTCTTGGGAGCACCCATGATGACCTCCTTGCAGGGCCGCGCGCATTGCGCGACGCCAACGGGGAGAGTTCGCGGTCGGTGCCATCCCGGGAGCAGCATGGTCGGCAGCCGAGCCGACTCACCCTCCAAATGTCCTATGTCACCACCCTACCCTCACGGGCGACCGTCCATGCACACCTTTCGGCACACGTATGGATACAGGCGGCGAGAGGAAGAGACAAGCTTGTGAGGCGATTATTGAACCCCGCCGATGCAAACAAAAAGCCGCCACAGACCGTAAGACCTGCGGCGGCTTCGCCTCAATTAATAGTTGAGCAAATACCTGAGCCTATCCCTCGATACGGCTCAAAAACTCACGCGTGCGCTGCTCGCGCGGATGGTCGATAACCTGCTCGGCCGGACCCTCCTCGACAATGCGGCCTCCGTCCATAAAGACCACGCGATCGGCAACATCGCGCGCAAACTGCATCGCGTGGGTCACGATCACCATCGTCATATTCTGCGCGGCAAGGTCTTTAATGACACGCAGCACCTCGGCCGTTAGCTCGGGATCGAGCGCCGAGGTCGGCTCGTCAAAGAACAAGATTTCCGGGTCGAGCGCCAAGGCGCGGGCGATACTCACGCGCTGTTGCTGACCGCCCGAAAGCTCACACGGAACCTTGTTCTCGTTGCCCACAAGCCCCATCTGAGCAATCAATTCATGCGCACGAGCTTCCGCCTGCTCGCGCGGGCGCTTAAGAACGCGGATCGGCGCATCGGTGATGTTTTTCATCACGGTATAGTGCGGGAACAGATTGTAGTTCTGAAACACCAGGCCAAATCGCGAGCGCGCCTGCCTGGGCACATCGCCCTTCGCATAGACCGCGCCCGAACCCGCATCCGTCGCAACGGCAAGGTCGCCAAACGAGAGCGAGCCTCCGTCGAGCGTCTCGAGCAGCGTGGCACACCGCAGCAGCGTGGACTTGCCGCCACCCGAAGGCCCGATAATCGCCACGACCTCTCCACGCTTTACCTCGAGCGAGATATCCTTGAGCACCTCATTGCCGCCAAACGCCTTGCGAGCGTTCGATATATTCATTACCGAATTAATCATGGTAGTAATCCAATTTTTTCTCGGCGGCGCCCAGCAGCATCTCGACAACGAAATTAAAGACCCAGTAAATCAGCGCCGCAATCGCAAACGGCACCATGCTCACCTGCGAGGCGACCAGCGCCTTGGCCGTCGAGAACATCTCACCCACGCCAATGGCAAACGCCAGCGACGTGTCCTTGACCAGCGTGATGATCTCGTTGCCCATCGCCGGCAGAATACGCTTGGCGACCTGCGGCATCACGATATACAGAAACGTCTGCACGCGCGAATAGCCCAGCACCTCGGCAGCCTCGTATTGACCGCGCGGAATGGACTGCAAGCCCGAGCGATAGATCTCGGCAAAGTAACCGGCGTAGTTGATGATGAACGCCACGACGCACGCCGTCCACTTGGAATCGGGCGTGAGCGAAATGCCAAACACGTAATACGGGGCAAAGTAGATGGCAAACATCTGCAGCATGAGCGGCGTGCCGCGCATGACCGAGATATAGATGCGCGCAATCCAGCGAAGCGGCGCGATTTTGCTCATGCGCATAAACGCCACGGGAATTCCCAGCGGAATCGACCCGAGCAGCGTCAACACAAACAGCTGCAAACTGACCAAGAACCCCTGGCCAAGCATCTGCATCATGACCTGAATAGACATTACTTGAGCACCCAATTATCGAAAGACAAACCATAGCTTGAATATTTATCGCAGAGGTCCTTGACCGTGCCGTCCTCGTAGAGCGCCTTGAGCGACTCGGCTACAGCATCGGCCGACTTGGTGTCGCCCTTCTTAAAGCCAACGGCGTAGTGCTCGCTGGACAGCGGCTCATCAAGCTGCGTATAGGCATCGGGCTTGGCGGCAAGCTGATACTGGGCAATCGAAAGGTCGCACGCCACGGCATCGACCGCGCCGCTCTCGAGCTGCATAAAGGCCGTGTTGTACTCGCCGATCGTGTCGAGCGTGGCAAACGTCGCTGCCAGATCCTTCTGGTCACCCTCAAGCACGTCCTGCGCAGCGGAATCAGTCTGGGTAATCACAGTCTTGCCGGCAAGATCGTCCCAGCCCTTGATGCCCGCATCCTTCTTGACCACCAGCACCTGCTCGTTGAGCATGTACGGCTCGGAGAACGTGTAGTCGTCCTCACGGCCCTCCATGGTAAAGCCGTTCCAGATGCAGTTGATGGCGCCCGAGTTAAGCAGCGTATCCTTGGCGTCCCAGTCGATGGCCTCGTATTTGACCTCCCAGCCCTGCTTATCGGCAACAGCCTTGGCCAGATCGAGATCAAAGCCGGTGTACTCGCCATCGTCGCCCACAAAGCCGTACGGAGGATAGGACTTATCAAAGCCCACCACGAGCTTCTTGGACTCCGCAGCGCCCTTCACATCCTTGGCCGCGGCAGAGCCAGCAGCGGAGCCCTTGCCGGCACCACCGCCGCAACCGACAAGACCAAGGCCAAGCACCGTAGCGAGCGAGCCGGCTAGACCAACAAACTGACGACGAGACATATCGGTGTTCATGGTATCCCCCTTGATGGCACTTTAGTTAAGTAAAGTGATTCGTGTAACGTCCAGAATCATACACTTTAGTGAGATGGAGTACAAGGGAGGGTTTGCCCGGCGTGGGCGGGGAGCGGCGCGTAATTAAGTTTCCTGCTCTACAGTCCTGCGCAAGACGGAAAGCACATTAAGTGCTTTCCTTTGCGTGCGGAACTCGCGATAAACTTAATTACGCGCCGCTTCCCGCCCACGCCGGGCAAACATCGTTGGACTTATCACTGACATGAAATAGGCGCTTGTATATCGTCCGCTAGCTTGGCACGGTACAATGCTTTCAGCTTTCAATTTGTAAATTAGTGGGGTTAATTCATGGCAGAATCTCGTGCGGAGCGTAAGGCTCGTCGTGCTTTGATCGAGGCGGCTGAGGGGTCAGAGGAGAAAAAATCTTCTAAGAAATCCAAGTCGTCTCAGGACGCGAAGGGTAAGTCGGCCAAGGGCAAGGCTAAGGCCAAGCGTCCCGGCTCTCGTCGGAACGACGATAAGGCATCTCAGACTCGCTCCAAGCGCCCGTATAAGAATCCGGTTCCGTCTGCGCGCAAGGCCGTTGATCCCAAGTCTCCTTGTTCCATCATGAAAGCTTGCGGTGGGTGTACGGCGCTCAATCGTCCTTATAAGAAGCAGTTGGCAGCCAAGCAGGCCGCCATGGAGGAGCTTTTTGCTACCCTTTGCGAGCGCGAGGGCATTAGCGTCGACCCCATTCGCGGTATGGGCGTCACCCTGGGCGACCCGGGCAAATATCCTGCGCCGCGCGGTTTTCGCCATAAGGCCGCCACTCCCTTTGCTCCCGGTAAGGAGGGTGCTGTCCGTTGCGGTTTCTTTGAGCGCGGCACGCACAAGATCGTTGCCGTACCCGAGTGTCCTGTCGAGGCACCGGGTGCCCGTCAGATTCTCAACGGCATCGCACGCGAAGCTGAGCGGCTGCATATTCCCGCCTTTAATGAGGACAAGCATCTTGGTTTGCTTCGCTATGCCGTCGTCCGCTGCGGCTGGCGTACCGACCAGGTCATGGTCACGCTCGTGACCGCTCAGCGCGACTTGCCGCATGCGCAGGAGTTCTTTGAGGCTGTCGCCGCACTCAATCCGCACATCGTCACCGTCGCCCAAAACATCAACGGACGTCCCGGCAACACCATCCTCGGCGAGGAAACCCGCATTGTATATGGCGCCGAGTGCATGCGCGACCAGCTGCTCGGCTGCGAGTTCGATATCTCCCCCACCGCGTTCTACCAGACCAACCCGCAGCAGACCGAGCTGCTCTATCAGCTCGCGATTGACGGCATGGACCTGCAGCAGGGCGATGTGCTCATGGATGCCTACTGTGGCAGCGGTACCATCGGTCTTTGCGCAGCTAAAGATGCCCAGAACAAGGGCATCGGTATTATGCTGCTTGGCGTGGAGCGCAACCACGCCGGCATTGCCGACGCACGTCGTAATGCCGAGCTCAACGGCCTCACCCGCAGCGCTTGGTTTATGGCCGACGATGCCACCGACTACATCCTAGATGCCGCCGACAACAACGAGCGGGTCGATGTCCTTTCCATCGATCCGCCGCGCGCCGGCTCTACCCCCGAGTTCCTCGAAGCTGCCTGCGCGCTTAAGCCGCGCCGCATCACCTATATCAGCTGCAACCCCGTGACTCAAGAGCGCGACCTGCATCAGCTCCTCGACGGAGGCTATCGCCTGCTCAAGATCACGCCCGTCGACATGTTCCCTCACACCGACCACACCGAAACCGTAGCGGTCCTCGAACGCCGCTAACCAACCTCAGTAGATTTTTGGGACAAGAAAGGGGGCGACCCGCCTGGGCCGCCCCCTTCGCTTGGTTTATAAACTCCGCTACATCCCATTGCGCAGATCGCACACGCCGGCTGCCGCCATCTCGCGCAGCAGCGTCTCGCGATCGCGCGTCACGATCAGATCCAACGGGAAGTGAATCTCGTCGAGCATCTTGCGAGCGTAATCGAGCTTACCAATTGCCATGCCAATGTGCGCATCGGTCGAAACGCCAATGCCCACGCCCAGCTCGGCGCAGCGCTCGGCAATCTTGCGGCATACGGCCCAATGCTCAGTGTCGACACCGTGTTCAAGACTATGGTTGTTGATCTCGATAATCTTGTGCTTGGCCTTAGCTGCCAACAGCACTTCGTCGATATCGAACGGCACGCCCGAACGCCCCGTGTGACCCAGCATGAACACCTTGGGGTGCTCCAGGGCATTGATATACATCTCGGTCGTCTGGGCCAGCGTCGCGCCCTCAGCAATCTGCGGATTATGCACGCTTGCAACCAAATAATCCAAATTACGCGTAACCAAATCGAACAGTGAATGCTGACGGCTGTACGAATCGCCGGCGATATCGAGCGTGACAGGAGTGTCCTCGCCAAACAGGCTTCCGTCCAGCGAAACGATATCGGCCTCGGCACCACGCAGCACCAGCACGCCGCTCCAAATGCGCGGCCAGATATCCTGGTTGATAAAGAACTGGTAACTGCGCAGGTCATTGGGGCAAGCCGTAACCATAGAGCTCAAATGGTCGGCAGATCCGAGCACCTGCAGACCACGCTCTGCCGCCCAGTACACATTCTCCTCAATGGTCGAATATGCATGCGCAGAGAACATCGTATGGGTATGAATGTCACAAGAAAGCAGGTAGGGCATCAGGTCTCCTTATCTGGCACGGCCGTCGCTTATATTCATTGTACGCATAGCCTTCGATAGTCGTAAAACCACTCCATCCCAAAGACACAACGTCCATGACAACGGGGTCCGGCTTAACACCAAACCCCGTTTCACGTAAAACATTGTAGGCAGAGCGCTTTACTTTTAACGATACTCGTCCGCCAACTGTTTCCAAGCGGGTAGCGAATTGACAATCGTTTCGTAGCTCACGCAATAGCCCAGTCGGAACCAACCCGGCATACCAAAGCTGTCCGAGGGAACCGCAAGCAACTCATACTTCTTTGCGCGCTCGCAAAACGCATTCGCATCGGGCTCCAATGCTTTCACCCATAGGTAGAACGCGCCATCCGGCTCAACATAGGTGTAGCCATACTCCGCTAGTGCGTCGGTAAGCGCGGTGCGGTTGCGTGCATAGGCCTCAACGTCACTCGGCTCATCGATGCAGTCGATAATTACGCGCTGAAAGAGCGCCGGCGCGCACACGAAGCCCAGCGTACGGGCGGCACCGGCAACGGCCGGCATCAGACGGGCAGCCTGCGGATTGGTGTTGGGAACCAAGATCCACCCCACGCGCTCACCCGGCAGCGACAGCGACTTGGAATACGAGTAGCACACGATGGTGTGCTCGTAGATCGAGGGCACCCAAGGCACCTCGGCACCGTACACGATCTCGCGGTACGGCTCATCCGAGATGAGCATAATCGGATTCTCGGGATCGCGCTGAGCGTTGGCCTCGCGCAGAACATTGGCCAGTCGCGTCAGCGTGTCGCGCGTATATACGGCACCGGTCGGGTTGTTGGGCGAGTCGATAATGACGGCTGCCGTCTTGTCGGTGATCGCCTTGAATACGTTATCCACGCTCAGCTGGAATGTGTCCTCGTTGGCAAGCGCCTCGACACACGTGCAGCCGGCCTTCTCAATCCAAACGCGATACTCCGGAAAGTACGGGGCGATAACAATAACCTCGTCGCCCGGATTCGTAACGGCGTTGAGCGCGCAGGTGAGCGAAGCCGCGGCACCCACCGTCATAAAGACGTCTTTGCCCTCATAGCTCGTGCCAAAGCGGCGGTTGAGCGATTCGGCCACAGCGGCACGACATTGCGGCAGGCCCGGTGCGGGCGTGTAGCCGTGCAGCTGGTCGCTCGGCAGCTCCAGGGCCTTCTTAATGGACTCCGCCACAGCAGCGGGTGCCGGAACGCTCGGATTGCCCAGCGAAAAATCGAATACGTTTTCCGCACCGATCTGCGCCTTGCGCTCAAGGCCATAGCTAAAAATCTCACGGATGATGGAGCTTTCCGCACCGCGAGCATACATAGTTTCGTTGATCATCTGTTCCCCTTTCGCATAGGCGCTATTGTACGCTTTAGCCGAGCAAAGTGCCGCAGCAATGTTGATTGGGGACAGACTTAAATGCGTGAAAACGCTCATTTAAGTCTGTCCCCAATCAACAGACGGCCCCATATCGCTCAAAAGAAAAAGCCTCCGCAGGTTTCCCCGCGGAGGCTTTCGCCACAAAGACTATTTGTCGGCGTCGGTGTCGGCATCGACGACGGCATGGTCATCGTCAGCATCATCGGATGCGGCTTCGGCATCCTCCTGCATGGCCGCCTGCGCAAAGGCCGCGGCATCAGCCGCCAGCTCCTCCTCGCTCATTCGAGGCACGCGCTTCTTGGTCGGCATGCCGGCCGCCTTGGCATTGCGCTCCTCCTTGGCCGCCAGGATATCGCCCTCGCGCTCAAGGTAGGCATTCCACTCGTTGTCGAGCAGGGCGTTCACGGCGTCGCCCTCGACGGTCTCGCGCTCAAGCAGCACCTTCGCCATCAGATCGAGCTGATCGCGACGGGCGTCCAGAATCTCGACCGCACGACGATGGGCCTCACGCATAATGCGCTGGACCTCGATATCGATGCGGCGCGCCGTCTCCTCGGAGTAATCCTGGTGATCGGCGTAATCGCGACCAAGGAACACCTGATGTTGCGCCTCGCCAAACACTTGCGTGCCCAGCTCCTCGCTCATGCCCAGGCGCGTGACCATCTCGCGCGCCATCTTGGTTGCGCGCTCCAGATCGTTGCTCGCGCCCGACGTGATGTCATCGCACATGAGCTCCTCGGCAACGCGACCGCCCAAAAACACGGCGAGCTCGTCGAGCATCTCGTTCTTGGTCTTGAGGAAGTGGTCCTCCTGCGGAAGCTGCAGCGTGTAGCCCAGCGCCTGGCCGCGGCTGACGATCGAGATCTTGTGGACCGGATCGGAGTGCTCCAGGATGTGACCCACCAGGGCGTGACCGCTCTCGTGGTAGGCAATCGTGGTGCGCTCGGCCTCGGTCATCACGCGACCCTTGCGCTGCGGTCCGGCAATCACGCGCTCCATCGATTCCTCGACCTCGTCCATCGAGATCGCGGAACGATGGCGGCGGGCAGCCAACAGCGCAGACTCGTTGAGCAGATTTGCCAGATCGGCACCAGTGAAGCCAACGGTCATCTGGGCGAGCTTCTCAAACTTAACGTCCTCGTCCATCGGCTTGTTCTCGGCATGCACGCGCAAGATCTGCTCGCGGCCCTTCACATCCGGACGGTCGACCGTAACCTGACGGTCAAAACGACCGGGACGCAGCAGCGCCGGATCCAGAATGTCGGGGCGGTTGGTGGCGGCGATCAGGATGACCGACTCGCTTTCCTCAAAGCCGTCCATCTCGACCAGCAGCTGGTTGAGCGTCTGCTCGCGCTCGTCGTGACCGCCGCCCAAGCCAGCTCCGCGCTGACGTCCCACGGCATCGATCTCATCGATGAAGATGATCGACGGGGCCTGGGACTTGGCCTCCTTAAAGAGGTCACGCACACGGCTGGCGCCGACACCTACGAACATCTCGACAAAGTCGGAACCCGAGATGCTAAAGAACGGCACGCCCGCCTCGCCGGCAACGGCCTTGGCCAGCAGCGTTTTACCGGTGCCCGGAGGGCCAACCAGCAACACGCCACGCGGGATCTTGGCGCCCAGCTTGCGATAGCGATCCGGATCGCTCAAAAAGTCACGGATCTCCTCGAGCTCCTCGACTGCCTCGTCCACTCCGGCAACGTCTTCAAACTTGACCTTGGGGCGTGTGGCCTCGTTGGTCTTGGCGTTGGTCTTGCCAAACTGCATGTTCCTGTTGTTGGCGCCCATCATCTGGCGCATAAAGTAGAACATGATGGCGATAAGGGCGATCGTCGGAAGCACACTCATCGCCAAGTCGCCCCAAAAATCGGGATCGTTGGTGTTGACGATGTACTTGGTATCGGGGTGCTCCGCCATGAGCTCGGCAAGCGAATCGGAGCCGACATAGGTCGAAGAGAAGCTCTTGAGCTCGCTCGTATCGCCCTTGTCCTTTTTTGTCTTCCAGTAATGACCCGTCACGCTTCCGTCTTGAACCGTATAGGTCAGATCTTCGACGCAATCCTGCTTGATGGCGCTGACCATCTCGCTCGTCGCGAGCTTAACGGTATTGCTGGAGCTGGCAAAGCCGGAACCCATATTAAAGAAGGCATAGCCCAGAAGCGCGCAAGCCAAAAGAAAATACAGCCAGCCCGTACGCGTGGGCTTCTTGCCTCCGGGCATCCCCGGGATCTTAGGCTCCCGGGGAGTCTGGGAATTGTTATCGTTATGGTCGTCGGGCATCTTACGAATAAACCTCCGGTTTCAAAATGCCCAGATACGGAAGGTTACGATAGCGCTCGGCATAGTCGAGGCCGTAGCCCACCACAAAGGCATCGGGGCAATGGGTTCCAACATACTTGGGCGTGATGGCCGAGGTGCGGTCCTCAACGTCCTTCCACAGGAAGGCAGCGACCTCCAGCGAAGCGGGCTTGCGGCTCTCGAGGTTCTTCATCAGGTACTTGAGGGTCAGGCCCGAGTCCAGAATGTCCTCGACGATCAGCACGTCGCGACCACGGATGTCGATATCCAGATCCTTAATGATACGCACGATGCCCGAAGACTTCACACCGTCGCCATAGCTCGAAACAGCCATGAAATCGATGTTGGTCGGTAGCTCAATCTTGCGCATCAGGTCGCCCATAAAGACAACGGCACCGCGCAGAACCGCGATCAGCACCAGATCCTTACCCGCGTAGTCGCGAGTGATCTCCTCGCCCAGGCGAGAAACAATGCCGTCGATATCCTCCTGCGTAAACAGAACCTTCTCGATATCCGGATGTTGAGAAGCCATGACAACCCTTTCTTGTGCTTAATCGCCCACACACCGCCGTATGGACGCGAACTACACATTCTAGCAGCGCACGGGGTATATTTTCCAGCCCGCGCACCATCAGCGCGGGAATACCGTCAACGCCGCACAGAATAGCTGGCGTAGGACGCTATTCCGCATCGACCACACGAAGCAGATATGCCACGCGCGTTGCGGCCGTGCACTTAAAACGCTCGTCCGCGCGAACTCCGGCGACCCACACCACGGCACCTCCCGGCGCCGTCCTCACCATGGGCACGCCGGCGCGCTCGGAAACGGGAATGCGAGCCTCGCCTAGCAAGTCGGATACTTTCTTGCTTCGGCCACTCATCCCTAACGGGCACATCACGTCTCCCGGTGCGGGACCGTCCACCCACAGGCGCGCCAATCGCGCCTCGACAGGGATCTTGCCACGCGAGCCCGCCAGGATCCGCTCACTATCGCTGTCGGCAAAACCCAGGGCAGCCGCGTCTACCAAAGCTGTCACTTCCCCGGCAGCCGCAAGCTCACGGGCGCGACGCACGATATCGCATCCCGGCTCAACGGCCATCGGTTCTGTGACCAGCATACGTCCCCCGCCCAACGGCAAACGACCGGGTACGGTAACCCAGTCCGCGACCAGGCCCTCGCGAGCCGCCGGCGCCTTAAACGCCAGCATGCCAAACTCAATGCGTGCGTCAATCCCCGCCGGAAGCGTGACCGAGCCGGCGCCCTCGGCAACGCAGGAAAGGACTCGCTCCACATGTCGCATCTCTGGACGAGCGTCCGGATCGATGCGCTTAATCGCCAGTCGCACGATGCGCCGCGCGATTACCACCTCGGCCGCAGCAAGGCGTCTGGCATCGAGCACTAGCGCGCCCGCCGCCTCCTTGCGCAGGCAGCTTCGAAACGCCTGCGCCGACAGCTGGGATAGAAACGCGTCTTCGTCACCCAAGATCTCACAGGCGGCGCCAATCGTCTTGCACACGCTCGCATTACGCTGTGCCACCACTGGCATTACCCGATGGCGCACGTAGTTTCGCAGATACGAGATATCCTCATTGCTCTCGTCTTCACGCCACGGCTGACCATGTACCTGTAGATAGCCCACAAGCTCGCCATGAGTTAGGTCGAGCAAGGGACGCACCACGATATTCCTCCGGCGAGGAATGCTCGATAGACCAGCGGGCCCCGAACCCTTAATCGCGTTCATCAAAAACGTTTCCGCGCGATCCGAAGACGTGTGCGCGGTGCAGATACGAGCCGCCGTTCGCGGTGCCCCCGTCTGGGCGCAGAGTTCGCGAACATACCTCCGCGCCGCGGCATAGCGCACCTCGCGGGCCGCGGCCTCAATATTGCCCGACTCCCCATCAAAATAAGCGTGCTCCACACACAGCGGTAAACCATATTGCGCGCAGAGCTCACGCACAAAGGCCTCGTCGCCATCGGACGCCTTGCCGCGCAGATGATGGTTTACATGCAGCACGTGCAGTCGCTCGCGCGCGATGGGAGCTACACCACGCCCATCCTGAATATCCAACTTTGATGTGCACGCCATAAGAAGCAGTGCCGTCGAGTCCGCACCACCTGATACCATGAGCACCACGGGGGCAGCCGTCTGCCGCGTTGCCAGAGCTTTATCATCAGCCCACGATGCAGCATGGTGTCCATAATGCTGAGATACCGTTGGCATTTGCTTCCTCCTCTATTCGTTCGCACCCATTGTATCCTTTGGAATCTTATGTCTCGTCTGCACCTTCATATCCTTGGCAGCGGCTCAAAAGGCAACTGCGCGCTCATCGAAGGCCCCCGGGGGCTCATCATGATTGACGACGGTCTTTCTCGCCGCGAGACATTAAAGCGCATGGCAGAACTGGGGCTCTCGGCAGACAACGTCTCGGCTCTTCTCATTACTCATGAGCATAGCGATCACATCAAGGGTCTCGATGTCTGGTGCAAGCACTGGCACGGCCCCCTCTTTGCCAGCAGGGGCACACTTTCGAGCAAAGAAAATCTTTCGCATCTGCCTGTCGAGGAATTCGATCCCGGTGACACCCTATCCATTACCGGCATCCACGTGCAAACCTACTCAACATCACACGATGTCATCAATCCAGTCGGCTATCGATTCGATGCCCTCGATGATTCCATCGGCATTGCCACCGACACCGGAGAGCTATCGAGCCAAGCCATGAACACCCTCAAAGATTGTCGAGTCCTCGCGCTCGAAAGCAACCACGATGTGACTATGCTGCGCGAGGGAGAATATCCCCGCTTTCTTCAGGAGCGCATCCTGTCTGCAAGGGGACACCTCTCCAACGACCAAGCCGCCGAAGCCGCGCGCGAACTTGTTACCGATCGCACCGAACAGCTCATTGCCATGCATATCAGCCAAGATAACAATCGTCCGAGCCTTACCGTCAAAAGCTATGCCAAAGCTCTAGCCGCAACCCTGGATGACGAGGTCGGTAGCTCCGCCACCCTTCTCCAAGGATCGCGAAAACTCTCGATACGCCCTGCAAGTCAGTATCAACCGACAACCATTGTATAGACCGCTCAATAAAACAAAAGGGGCCGGGAATCAAATCCCAGCCCCTTTATCTTGGCTCAAAAGCTCTGACCATCGGAAACGTTAGTCGATGGAGATCTTCGTAACGTTCTTCTTCTCGACGATCTTGGGAACCGTAACGGTCAGGATGCCGTCAGCATACTTAGCAGAGAGACCCTCGCTCGAAGCGTCCTTCAGATATACGCCACGCGTCGCGCTGTACGAGCTGAACTCCTTCTGCAGGAAGTTCTTGCCCTCGTTCTCCTCGTCTTCCTCGACATTCACGCTAATGGACAGACGGCCCTCATTAAGCTCGACATCGATATCGTCCTTGGCGACGCCGGTCAGATAAGCCTTGACCTCATAGCCATCGCCCTTATCCTCAACGTCAACGGGAAACGCCTTGGAGGCAATAGAGCTGTTCGCCAGGTCACTCATATCATCAAACAGATCGAACAGCGAGCTAGCAGAGGGACGAACGCCAAAAACCGAACGATAAGGAACCATGCTTGCCATGTTTACCACTCCTTTATAGGACTGCCGAGTCATCTTCTAGGTGACTGGGACTTCTTTTGACGTTCTTATATATGCCCACCCGGTGCTCATATATACACCGACTATAAAGTTTTTTGAGTCCAGTACTATAAGCATATCTAAGTGAGTAAGACTCAGGTTTTTGGAAGGTTAAGGTTCTTTGAACCAGAGCTTAAATAACGAGTATGTCCACAGCTACAAATAACAAGGGGCTTACAATGAGCGCGTACACGTTGTTGGTAACGAGCTAAAGGGCATCATGGACGACCAAAACCAGAACAATATGTTTATGCCGACGCAGGGGGAAGATATTTCCACGCAGCCGCCACGGTTCCGTCGCCCCCACATCTCGCAAGAGCCCATTAATGATGCAGAGCCCGAATATGTGACGAGAAATCGATATCAAACGCTCGAGGATGCCCAAACGGGACGTAAGCATATGGGCGTCGCCTCGGGAGACCCTGTATATCTGAAAGACGCACCATTATCTAAAAACAGCGCAGCTAGTGATGAGCCGATGAAAGCATCCGCCACTCATCGACAAAGAGGTCCTCGACCAAAGCAAACCTTGACGCATTCGGCTCGCTATCTCGAAACGCCAAAACAGGAAAAATCAATCTTCGTTTCGACAAGTAAACGACGCAAGCAGCATCGACTGACAATCCTGCTTTTGATCATTGCGGTCATAGCAGTTGCCCTTGTTATTCGATTTATTTTCTTTAAATAAAAGCTCAATACCAAAAACGATAAGATCGTCTGGTGTAAATGAGTCATTTACGCCCGGTAAACGCAAAAAAGGGGGAGGCCGCGAGGCCTCCCCCTTCTCAGTTCAAGCGTACGGCTCGGT
>UQLC01000028.1 GCA_900541795.1 uncultured Collinsella sp.
ATCAAAACGCAACAAGGGGCTCCCCCGTTCTTTAACGGGGGAGCCCCTCACCATACATAACAAATCAAGGTGCCTATAGGTAGACCTTTTCGAGAAACGATAATGTGTCCTGAAGACGCGCTCTCTCTTTACGATCAGTCTGCCGATTTACATAAGAAGAAAAGTCCGCAAAGAAGTCTCCGGCGTCAGCCCTCATTTGCTCTATTAGCTCCAAGCGAGCCGAAGGCGGCAACAAACCCGCAAGTCGAACAATATCCGAGCGATGCTTTCGTCGATCTTTATCGTTGCAATGGCGCCCTTCTTCATGGCTCCTATTGATATCAATGTGTGCACGCATCTTGAGGGGGATGATATGGAGCGCATCGAGCAACGTGATGCCCCCGATATTCGTTGCGTTATCACGAATAAACTCATAGTAACCATCATCGAGAATAATGGCGGAAAGACTCGATATCGCCCCGTCAAAGGAAAGAGGAGCCACCTCGCTCATTTCGTCTTCGAGCACAAACTCAGGATGTCGGGCAAACAACTCGATTTGACCGGGATAGTCTAGGGCCCGCTTTGATCCTTTGGGCAAGCAGAACCGATAGTAAGTGCACTTTCCATCGCCGACCTTTCCAGTCTCATATCCGGCAGCTTTGATAAATGCCCACAATGCAGTGGCGAATTCAACGCCTTTCCCATCAACAATTACGACGACATCCAAGTCTTCAGTAGCTCTAAACGAATCGCCCTCATTGTCAAATAGAACGCTGCAGGCCCCTCCACCAATAAGGACGTAACCGCCTTTACAGCCGCTCATGGCATCGGCAAATCGCTCTATTCCCCTCACTTTTGACATATCGTCCTCCTGAGCTGTTCGACCGCGTCGTGCAGACGATCTTCTTTGTAATCTGCTTTTGCGCAAGCAACGTATAAGGAAAACGGGTCGACACACTGCAAACCCGTCGCGTCAAAACTAATATCGGACGGCGCGTCCACGGGATACGACCAGACCTCAATCACAACTGCCGCCGGTTCGTACCACTGAGCCTCCAGCCATCTGTCGCCCATATGCTCTTTCAAGGCCTCTAGCTGATATTTTTCGAGAGCAATGGTTGGAGCAGAGTCTTCATGAGCAAGGTCGGACATATAGCTAAGGGCAGACACACCGGAAAGCAGCGCATCAACGGCACGTAGCTCTGTTCTCTCGATAACCTTCTTGAGCCGGATTCGCTCTAAAACTGGCGTGCGAAGATAGTCCTCAAACCCATCTAGCAACGTCTCGGTCGACAGCCCGGCGTCACACAATATACGCTTTTTGCCGTCCCGCATAATCAACCCAGGAGCTATAGCGGCGATTTCCGAAAGATAGCCGCTGACGCTAGCCGCGCTTTTGCCACACAGACGCGCTAGGTCGCCGGCGGAGCAGTCAACCCATCGTCCCGCAATGAGATTTAGGACGATTCGTTGAGATTGGGACGAAAGCGGAGCAGCGGGAGAAGCACCCAGCACTTCATCGGAAATAACGGCTCCGATAAACGGCAGGAACGCATTTCGCTCATCTCGGATATATGCGATTCCCTCCGAAGAAAGCGCGCGCATAAAACCTAAATCCATAGCATCCCAGCAAATTGCCACCGGACGAGCATCTAACGTACGCACTGCATTGACGAGATTTCGCGCCGAAATGACACTGGGCGGTTCTTTAGGTTCCGCAACAATAAAACGGCCCTGCTCAGACATGCCGAGCCGTGCCAAGCGAAGCGAATACCGCTCAAGATACATGCGAGGAATCTGCATCTCAACTGGCTCCGGGTCGATGGCGAGCTCTAAAGAGAAGAGTCTTTTTGGGAGACAATTTAGCAGCATGTCCAATCACCCTTTTCATTTCAGTTACATTTTGGTATCTATCTGAAATTATACTGAATCGTATAAAACGCTCAATCCCTAAAGTCATAAGAAACAATCCAAACGCAATAAAGAGGCTCCCCCGCTCATCAAATGGGAGAGCCCCTACTCACATCTATTTTTCTATCAGCCCACCCGGCTCTCCAGATCAAAAAGCGGACGAGCAAGGCGACGCCAGCAAGCAACGTTATCTAAGGACCTGGGCGGGCGTATGGGGCAACATCGATCGCGAGTTCCGCACGCAAAGGAGGCCACTTAATGTGGCCTCCGTCTTGCGCAGGACTGCTCGAGCAGGCGATGTTGCCCCATACGCCCGCCCAGGTCCGCCGGGATCACGACAGCTTGACGATCGGCGCAAAGCCCTTCATCAGCTTTTTGGTCTGGCCGGTCTTTTCGAATTGAACCTCGATCATGTCTCCGGCGACCGAGATCACGGTACCCGTGCCAAAGGTCTTGTGGCTCACGGTATCGCCTGCGGCAAAGTCCTGCGACGCGCTGGCACGATCGACCTTGCGCTCCACCGTCGGAGACACCTTGGACGACGGCTTTTTGGCTCGCGGCGCACCCGAACCAAAGGTCGAGGCAACACGGCCGGCGTCGGGCGAGACCCCACGATGGCGCTCGGTCCCGTAGCTGCTACCGCCAAAGAAATCGTCAAAGCTCGATCCGCCGCGCGAACCGGAACCGCCGGTCGAGCGCGTATGCGAGCCAAACACCTTGCCGCCATACATATCCGAACCCATGCCCGAGCCAAAGGTGCCGTGACGGTCGCCGCGCTTCTCCCAGCCCGTGCCTTCAAAACCGGCAGAACCGATACCGCTAAACTCGATATCCTCAAACGGAATCTCATTGAGAAAGCGCGAGCGTGGGTTGGCAGAGGTCGAGCCGTAGGTGCGACGCGTGGCCGCATAGGTCAGGAACAGGCGCTTGCGGGCGCGCGTGATGGCAACGTAGGCCAGGCGACGCTCCTCCTCGAGCTTGCCCGGGTCATCGCTGCCGCCAAAGTCGTGCACGTGCGGGAAGATGCCCTCCTCCATGCCGGCCACGAACACCGCAGGGAACTCCAGGCCCTTGGCGGAGTGGATGGTCATCATGGTGATGGCATGCGTCTCGCCGGCCAGGGAATCCAAGTCGGAGCGCAGGGCCAGCCACTCCATGAGTGCCGGCAGCGCCTTACAGGTGAGCGGACCGTAGGTGCGCTCAATCTCGTCGGCATGCACGGCACCCGCCGGCATCTCCGTCGGCGCGGCATACGCGTTGCCCGCGATGGCGGCGGCCAGGGCATCCTGCGGTGAGAGCGCCGGGGCGGCTAGTCTATCGAGCGGATTGGAACCTGCAGCATCGCGCGCGCCGACGAGTGCCTCAAACGAGGATGCCGGGGCAGATGGCCCCGGTTCGGGCGCAGGCGCGCTCACCACAACGGGCTCGGACTCAGGCTCGGCAGGCACGTCGGCAACGCCGGCTGCGCGCAGCTCTTCCAAGCTCTCGAGCGTACCCTCGATATCCTCGTGCGTCTCCTCAAATTCGGCGGCGACGCCCAGGAATTCCTGAATGTTCTCGGCGCGGCTCTCGGACTCCATGGTGCCCTCGGCGCGAAACGCCTGCAGCAAGCCCGTCTTATCGACGATCATCTCGACAACGTCCTTGAGCTCGCCGTCCATGCGGCGGCCCTCGCGCACCAGCGACACAAAGCTCGACAGGCCGTTGCGCACCTTGGCACTAAACATGCCCGTCTCGGCGCACGCGATCTCGCAAGCCTGGAAGAACGAGCAACGGTTGTCGCGCGCCAGCTGCTCGATCTTTTGGATCGAGGTGGAGCCGATGCCGCGGCGCGGCGTGTTGATGACGCGCTTGACGCTCATCTCGTCGGCCGGGTTCACGATCATCTTAAGGTAGGCCATGACGTCGCGGATCTCGGCACGGTCGAAGAATCGCGTGCCGCCCACGATCTTGTAGGGCACGCCCGCGCGCAGAAACATATCTTCGAGAATACGCGACTGGGCGTTGGTGCGGTAGAACACGGCGATGTCGTCGTAACTCGTGCCCTTGGCATGCAGCTTTTCGATCTCGCCGGCAATCCAGCGACCCTCGTCGCGCTCATCGCTTGCCTGGAAGGCCTGAATCTTCTCGCCGTCGCCCTCGGCCGTAAACAGGCGCTTGTCCTTGCGCTGCGAGTTGTGACGTACCACGGCGTTGGCGGCGTTCAGGATATGACCCGTAGAGCGGTAGTTCTGCTCCAGCTTGACGGTCTTGCAGTCTTTAAAGTCCTTCTCAAAGTCCAGGATATTGGTGATGTCGGCGCCACGCCAGCTATAAATGGACTGATCGTCGTCGCCCACGACCATGAGGTTTTGGTACTTGGCGGCCAGCAGGTTGGCGATCTCGTACTGGACGTGGTTGGTGTCCTGATACTCGTCGACGCTAATGTAGCGGAAGCGCTCCTGATACTTGTCGAGCACCTCGGGGCGGGTGCGCAGCAGCTCGAGCGTGCGCACGAGCAGGTCGTCGAAGTCCATCGCGTTGGCGGCGCGCAGGCGGCGCTCCAGCTCCAGGTAGACTTGCGCGGCCTTTTTGTCATTGGGGCTGTCGGCGGATTTGAGCATGTCCTCGGGGCCGATCATGGCGTTTTTGGCCGAGCTAATCTTGCTGCGGATCATGTTGATGGGGAACTGCTTTTGCTCGATGCCGAGCGCCTGCATAATGTCGCGCACCATGCGCTTTGAGTCATCGTCATCGTAGATGGTGAACTGACCGGTGTAGCCCAACAGGTCGGCGTCCTCGCGCAGCATGCGCACGCACATGGCATGGAAGGTGCACACCCACATGCCACGGGTGCCGCTGGGAATGAGTGCCGCCAGACGCTCGCGCATCTCTGCCGCGGCCTTGTTGGTAAACGTGATGGCAAGAACCTGCCAAGGTTTAACACCCAGGTCGCCGAGCATATGTGCGATGCGGAAGGTCAAGACGCGGGTCTTGCCCGAGCCGGCGCCGGCGAGCACCAGCAACGGGCCCTCGGTGGACAGGACAGCCTCGCGCTGGGCGGGATTAAGGCTGTCAATGTCGACGAGCGGCTTGGCGGGCTTGGGCGCCGGCGCGGGAGCGTCGTAAATGTCGAGCGGGACGAGCTCGGGCTCCGGCGCAGCAGGAGCGGTGTATGCATCGAGCGGCACGGGTTCCGGCGCGGGCGGCACGGATACCGCGGCGTTCTTTTCCCAGGGCAAGGGCTGGGTCATGGGCGACTCCTCATCTGACGGACGGCGCGCCTGCGGGCGGCGCCATAGTTTGAGCCGTACCAGTATACCGAGCCGCGCGGACACCGACGCAAATCACACCACGACTCCGTGCGTCACCGTCAGGCCGCCCCAGCGAATTTGGCGCAATGGGGTCAGGTTGGTCTGCACCAATCAATTGACAATCACGAAACCGCCGATGTCATGGCAGCAGCAGCGAGCGGTGGCCAGGGCGAACAAATTGGCATGAAAAGGGGCGGCATAGACCTTCTGGTCATGCCGCCCCCTTTGAATGACAAGTTGTCGCCCCGGCCGCCGCGCAGCGTCGACCAAGTTACAGGCCGAGCATAGGCTCCAGGACAAAGAAGTACGCGAGCACCACGATGCCCAGGATGATGCGGTAGACGCCGAAGCACTTAAAGTCGTGACGGCGCACGAAGCCCATAAGCCACTTGATGGCAATGAGCGACACCACAAAGGCGACGACGCAGCCCACGCCCAGGATGGCGATTTCGTTGGTGCCGAACGTGCCGCCCTTAATAAAGTACTTGACCAGCTTGAGCGCGCTCGCGCCAAACATAACGGGAATAGCCAGGAAGAACGTGAACTTAGACGCCACCGAGCGCGTGCAGCCCAGCAGCAGGCCGCCGATGATCGTGGAGCCGGAGCGCGATGTGCCCGGAATCAGCGAAAGCACCTGGAAGCAACCGATACCCAGCGCGGTCTTCCAGCTCAGATCCTCGAGCGTAGTGATGGAGCCAAAGTCCAGGTTATCGTCATCGTCTGAAGCGGCAGCCGCAGCGGGAGTGGCAAAATGCGCACCAGCGGGGCGTCCGCCCGCCACCACGGCACGCGAACCAAACGAACCGGCAAGAGCGGCCTGGTCGCGCTTGTTCGCGCGCCAGTTCTCGATCACGATAAACAGCACGCCGTACACAATGAGCGCCAGCGCCACGACGGGAGCATTGTAGAAATGCTCCTCCATCCAGTCGTTAAGCGGCAGACCGATCGCCGCGGCGGGAATGCAGCCGAGCACAATCTTGCCCCACAGCACCCAGGTGTCGCGACGACCCTCCTTGCCTTTGCTGGGAGAAAACGGGTTGAGGTCGTAAAAGAACAGGACGCAGACGGCCAAAATGGCGCCAAGCTGAATCACGACCAGGAACATATTCCAGAACGTCTCGCTCACGTTCATCTTGACGAACTCGTCCACCAAGATCATGTGACCGGTCGACGAAACAGGCAGCCATTCGGTGATGCCCTCGACCAGGCCCATGAAGGCAGATTTTAGAAGCTCAATGATATCCAAAGGGACCCCCTCGTTAGACACCCGCCGATATTGTTCTGCGGACGGTTGCGGGCGATGTCCCATTATCAACCGTTCGGCCGCGACCGCGCCCACCCTTACCAAAAAACTCGCCCGTTCACAGAATTGCGAGCGGTCAAACCCAAATCCTTGGGTATAACTGCAACAAGATAAAGTGTCCAGCGGCCACGCATCCGCGCCCGCCCGATGCACGAGCCCCACGCCCGTGCGATAGACCAAGGAGGAAACCATGAACGAGGGCTACACCAAGGTATTTGTTTCACTCGACGGTACTGAGCAGCAGGATTTTGTGCTCGCACGCGCCATCAAGGTCGCCGCGAACAACGGCGCCAAGCTGATTATCGGCCACGTTATCGATTCCACGGCACTCGAGAGCGCCGGTTCCTATCCGGTCGATCTGGTCAACGGCCTAGAGGAGGCATTTAAGAACTCCATCGCCAAGCAGCTCGAAGAGGCCAAGGCCAATCCCGACATTCCCGAGGTCGAGGTCATGATTCGCGCCGGCCGCATTCGCGAGACGCTCAAAGACGAGATGCTCGACGTGGTCAAGCCCGACCTGGTGCTCTGCGGCGCTCGTGGCCTGTCCTCGATCAAGTATGCACTCCTGGGTTCAATTTCGACGTTCCTGCTGCGCAACACCGACTGCGACATCTTGGTCGTGAAGTAGCAAACGTACGCCTAACGCATCGCGGAGCGCAAGCCCACGTGCCCAAGTCTTCCAAGAGCGGGACCACCATTACGGTGGCCCCGCTTTGCTTTAGGCTGAGAATTGCTCCAGAACCCTCATTCTCTCAACGGAATCCGTCTGAATTTTCAGAGCGACCCGACCCAAATCTCCGGTTGCAGAGGCAAGTTCTGCAAGCTGGGCAGACACCTCTTCAGCCACTTCCGCCGCGATGTTCTTGATCATCTTGAGTGGCAGATGCAAATCTTGAGACATGAATTCGAAATCTTCAGGAGTCACCCCATCGATCACCCGGTGATCCCCAATATCAATCCCAAGATTATGGTCGTATCCCATTATCGTCGTGCAAACAATATCGTATGCAGGGGCCAACCTCTTTTCCCGCCAACTCGGACTATAAAGAAACGAATGGTTCTTGAGATGCGAGTCGCAATTCCCCAACGCATAATCGACCATTACCTGACGAGCGAACATTTGAGTATCAGCAATTACGTTAGACGATTGCTCTCTTATCAATCGGCCGCAAAGAGCCATATAGCAGCTATCGGGACGCGTCTCGTATTTCATATACGAAGGCCAGCCAACCGCTTGGCAAAAATCCTCCTGATGCAGCCTCAGAGGCACATCGAATCCGCTCATCGAGGGCGGCTCATTGCTCCAGATTCTGTCATAACGCTCGGAAAAGAACGCACCAGGAATCGTATCCGAAGCTTCTGAACGGGCAATTTCAAGCCCAGCAGCAGACGCTGCCGTCATGCAAATTAATTCGTTGAACGGCAAATCCGGATGTTTAGTTGAAGCAATCTTGACTATGTGAGTCGAGGGGGCAGAGCCGAGCGGCAGCATCCAATCCCCCGACCCGGCCTTTTTTGCATCTTTACCGCGCGGTAAAAACCAACCGGTTTTAGACTGAGCGCCCGCCAACGACAGCCTCGAATCCTGCATATCATTTGCAATCTCAAACACTTCCGCCTTAGAAAGTGCCTCAAAATCCTCGTCTTGCAGAGGACGATAGCCCGGATCGTAGCTCGATTTCTCATCGCCGAGAAACCTCAAGGCACCAACGCACTCATCGCCCAAACGCTCGAGCATCGATAAATAGTCTGACTGGGGGATTTGAAAACGCATCGACAGCTCATGCCGAACCGGGCCCTCGGGAAGCATGCCCGAAAAGAAGGCCGAAAACTCATTGCTGGCATATGGCTCATGTCGCAAGGGAAGAGAAGCTGAGAGTGCGGCAGCATCGTCGCGTTCAAGATATCCCTCATCATATGCAAACGTCTCGTTTACGGGGTCGGCCCTCTCAAATTCTCCGACCAGCTCAAACGTTCCCCGATACTCACGATAAACCTTTAATGCCATGAGCCGTCGCCCCTCTCCCTCAGGATCAAATCGACCCCCAAGCTGTTAGCGATTTGAAGGGTTTGGCGAAGATTGGCACCCGCCTTTCCACGCTCAAGCTCGCTCACAAAGCGCAAACTGCACTGGTTGAAATCAGCCACATCGCGTTGGGTATAACCGAGCTTCTTCCGGCGCTCACGCAAATATGCACCGAGTTCAGCTGGGTCAAAAATCGTTCGCTCATTCCAGTCTTGCATGCTAATCCCCTATGATTATCCCAAACGGGATAATCATAGCACATCATGATGGAATTATCCCGTTTGGGATAATTGTCTTAACGTGAATGACGCTCCGGGACGTTACACCGCGACGACTACTCAAAGTATTGAAACTTGTTGGTCGAGAAGGCAAACGTGACGACGAAGCCTTCGCCGGGCTCGGATGCCGCGGTGACGTCAATGCCCATCTTGGAGCACAGGCGTGCCACCAGGTAGAGGCCGATGCCCGTTGCGCGCTTGGTGGCGCGGCCGTTGTCGCCGGTAAAGCCCTTCTCGAACACGCGCGGCAGGTCTGCCGCGCTCACGCCGCAGCCGTTGTCCGCAACGGTAAGCTCGATGCGCTCGCTTGCCAGGCCCTCGTCCAGCAACGCGCCCGAAAACACGATCTTCGCGCCGTCCTCGCGCGCGTATTTAATGCTGTTCTGGATGAGCTGCCCCAGAATAAACTCGAGCCACTTCTCGTCGGTAAAGACCTCAAAGTCAAGGTTCCCGCACACCGGCGCCACGTGCGCCGCGATGAGCTCACGCGCGTTGGCTTTAATCGCGCCCGTCACCAAGGTCTTGAGACCCCAGCGGCGAATCAGGTAGTCGCGCTCCACGACTTCCGAGCGCGCGTAGTACAGCGCCTGGTCGATATAGCGCTCCACGCGAGCCAGCTCGCGGCCCAGGTCATCCACACGCGACAGGTCGTCTTCGCTGCCATCAAGGTTTTCCAAAATCAGGTGAGCCGCCGCCAGAGGCAGCTTGGCCTCGTGGACCCAGCTCTCGATATAGTCGCGATAGTCATCGGTCTGACGCCGGCCTTCGGCAACCTCGTCGCAGGCGGCTTTGCCCACCCGGCGCAAGACCTCGTACTCGAGCTCGCCCTCGGCATAGGTCGGGCATTGCACCATCTCCTGCACCCATGCGGGACTCTCGAGCTCCTCTGCCGCACGCTCCAGCTGGCGCAGAAAACGACGACGGCGCGCGTACTCGATCACGATGCCGAGCATACCAAAGATAAAGGACACGCCGACCGCCACGACCACGATAGATGTCGAAGCACCAGCGACCGTCAGCACAAAGCAGCTCAGCAGCACGCCGCACGCCCACACGGCGACGGGAAGCAGCGCGTCTTTAAAGAACTTGGCAAACGACATAGCCGTCCCCTAGACCGAATAGCCCTGGCCGCGGTGCGTCGTCAAATACCCCTTGATGCCGATTTTTTCGAGCGTGGTGCGCAGGCGGTTGATGTTGACGGTGAGCGTGTTGTCGTCCACGAAGGCATCGGAGTCCCACAGGTCCTGCATGATGGCCGAGCGCGAAACGATCTTGCCCGCGCGACTCAGAAGCAGTGAGAGGATACGCAGTTCGTTTTTGGTGAGCTCGGTGCTGGTGCCGGTTTGCGTGTTGGTGACCATTGAGCGGGCGAGGTCGAGCTCCAGCCCCTTGTGGACAAGTGTACTGCGCTCGCCTGCCGCCGCGGTGCGACGCAGCAGTGCGTTGATGCGCGCCACAAGCACGCGCGCGCTGTAGGGCTTGGGAACAAAGTCGTCCGCGCCGAGCGTCATGGCCATGACCTCGTCGATCTCGGTCGTGCACGACGTGAGAACGATGATGGGGACCTCGGATTCGCGACGGACCTCATGGCAGATATGCTGGCCGTCCTTGACGGGAAGCGTGAGGTCGAGCAGCACCAGGTCGGGCGCGGCGGCGAGAATATCGCGCGAGACATGCTCAAACGATTCGCAGGCCTCAATTTCAAACCCGGCGCGGGCAAGGATGTCGATAAGCTCACGACGAATGGGCTCGTCGTCCTCAACGACATAAATCAGCGCCATGTGTCCTCCCATTTCGCGTAACTTGCACTTTCCACACCATTATGCCCACGGCGTCGCAGGTACACGCCTCGCGCGGTGCCAGGTGACAGAACTGTTCGCGAGCGGGGGCGTTTTGTCCGCCTCGCACTCGCAGCGGTGGCGGGGACCAAAATGATTCTTTAATCCCCGTCCCAGAAAAATCGTTTAGCGACGGGCACGGAGCTTTTCGTAGCCTTCGGCGAAGAAGGCGACCGTCGCGGCGTCGGCCTCGGCGGCGTCGGCCTCGGTTGCGGGGACCACGCCGTGCTCGTCGCTCACCAGGAACAGCGCGCCCTTAAGCTGCGCGGGAATGTCTACGCGCGTGACCGGGATGCCCTTGGTCTGGGCCAGTTGCTCGATGAGCGTCGCCGTGCCGCACAGGAACTCGTCCGCCGGCGCCACAAAGGCAAGCTCGCCGTTGTTGACGGCGGCGAGCAGCTCGGGCGCCACGCCGGTCTCGTCGGCCTCGGAGCGAGCCTCGGCGGAGCGGGCACGCAGCGCCTTGGCCGACGTATCGGCGAGCGGCTCGTACTCCCCCACCGTCATGGCGGCGTTGCCGTTGATGTCGATCACCAGCATGAGCACGCCGTCGCGCGCAGTGTAATCGCCCTCGGCAAGCGACCACTCAACGTGCTGTTTGGCCCAGCTGAGCATGTTATGGGTAAGCGGCTCGCCCTGCACCAGGCGCTCGGACAGCGCGCGAATGTGGCGGTTGAGCATGGGCACCTTTTTGTTGGACATGCGCCAACGGCAGACAAGCGCGGGCTTGTCGAGCGTGAACTTCTCGACCGCCTCCTGATTGGCGCAAAAGTCCTCGTACGCACGCTGATCCTCGGCATTGCCAAACAGCTCGGCATCATCAATCTGGGGCATGGTCATACCTTTCGTGTTAGTCATTCCGTCCTCTTATACCAAAAAGACGGCCCTCCAAACGGAGCAGCCGTCTTTTGCAGAGATTATTTTGACGATACGGTCAGGCGACCGATCGGCTTAATGGGATAGAACAACATCCCATTAAGGGTTTTCCAAGTGCCCGAGATTGCCCCGAAAGAGGAGCGCCGCGTACTAAATGTACGCAAGCGACGGTTTGAGGGGCAAGGTCGGGTGCTTGGGAAAGCCTCTAGTGCCTAAAATGCCTGGCCCCCGTGAAGACCATAGCAATGCCATGCTCGTTGCAGGCCTGGACGCTCTCGTCGTCGCGCTTGGAGCCGCCGGGCTGGATGATGCAGGTCACGCCGTGCGCGGCAAGCACGTCGACGTTGTCGCGGAACGGGAAGAACGCGTCGCTTGCACAGGCAAAGCCGCCCTTCTCCACGCCCTCGCGCTCGCAGAAGTCCTCGGCGCGCTCGCAGGCAAGCAGTGCAGAGTCAACGCGGTTGGGCTGACCCGGGCCCATGCCAATGCCGGCCTTACCCTTGGAGACCAGGATGGCGTTGGACTTGACGCCCTTGCAGACCTTCCAGGCAAACTCGAGCTCGGCCATCTCGGCGTCGGTGGGCTTGCGGTCGGTGGGGAACGTAAAGGTCGCAGGATCCTCGGTCACGTGGTCGACCTCCTGCACCAGCATGCCGCCGTCGACGGAGCGCAGCTCCACCTGGGCGCCGTGGTCCACGCCGCCGGTGGCCAGCACGCGCAAGTTGGGGCGCTTGGCCATGCGCTCGAGCGCCTCGGCAGTGTAGCTCGGAGCGATGATAACCTCGACGAACTGCTTGTTCTGATCGGCAAAGTGCTCAACCAGCTCATAGGGAACCTCGCGGTTGCAGGCGATGATGCCGCCGAAGGCGCTCTTGGGATCGCAGGCGAAGGCGCGGTCGTAGGCGGCCGTGATGTCCTCGGCCACGGCGGAGCCGCAGGGGTTCTGATGCTTGAGGATCACGCAGGCCGGCTCGTCGAACTCGCGGACCAGGTTCCAAGCGGCGTCGGCATCCAGATAGTTGTTGTAGCTGAGCGGCTTGCCCTGGATCTGCTCGGAGCCCACGAGCGGGAACTGCGAGCTCGCGGTATTCTCGCAGCCCTCGGCAAAGCGATAGACCGTGGCCTTTTGCTGCGGGTTCTCGCCATAGCGCAGGTCGTCGACCTTCTCCAGCGAGATCTCGAGCTTGGCAGAAGTGTCCGCCACGTCGCTTGCCTGGGCGGCAAGCCAACGGGAGATAGCCGTGTCGTAGGCGGCGGTGGTCTGGTAGACCTTCACCTGCAGGCGACGACGGGTGGAAAGCGTGGTGCAACCACCGGTCTCGTGCATCTCGGCCAGGACGGCATCATAGTCGGCCGGGTCAGAGATGACGGTAACGCTCGTGGCGTTCTTGGCGGCAGAGCGCAGCATGGAGGGGCCACCGATGTCGATGTGCTCGATGGCGTCCGCGAAGGTGACCTCGGGGTTGGCGACGGTCTTCTCGAACTCGTACAGGTTGACGACGACCAGGTCGATCAGCTTAATGCCGTGCTGAGCCGCCTCCTGCATGTGCTGCTCGGAATCGCGGCGGGCCAGCAGCGCGCCATGAACCTTGGGGTGCAGGGTCTTAACGCGGCCGTCCATCATCTCGGGATAGCCCGTGAACTCCTCGATGGGGGTTACGGGAATGCCCGCGTCCTCGATGGCACGAGCCGTGCCGCCCGTAGAGATGATCTCGACGCCAAAGTCGTCAACCAGCGTCCGTGCGAAATCGACGACGCCCGTCTTATCGGTAACCGAGATCAACGCGCGTGCGATCTTCACATCAGATCCCATGCAGTCCTCCTGTCTGGTACGCCGCCGTGCTCTGTGAGTCGGTGATACGTCGATCTGCAGCGCTCGCGCAGCGGCATTGAAAATACTGATTTAATGTAGCGCATCGAGCGCATCGATGCACCCCGCAACGGGCGCATGTGCAGAAAAAGTTTGCGAACGGAGGGGATGGGCATGGCACCGGGCACGGTGAGTTCATGGAACACAGGGGCACCATAATTAGATGCCAATGGCGTGGTAGAACTGTGCTCGATATGCATCCGCAAAAGAAAGAGGCACCATGGTCTCGCGGGTTCTCTACCGACCGTTTGATACCGAAGACTTCGACGCCATCGCGCTGATTCTGCAGCAGCTTTGGCATAACAATTCGGATAACGATGAGTACAACCGCCTTGAGGCCGCGTGCGACCTCGCCTATTGCCTTTCCTCGTCGACATTTTCGCAGGTTGCCGTAATCGACGGTCAGGCGCGCGGCATTTCGCTCGCGCGTGCGGGACAGAGCTCCGGCGCCACCGTTAAGGAACATTGGATGGATACCGAACGCGCGCTGCTATCGCAGATGCGTGAGCTGGAGCCCGATGCCTGCGCCGAGTATCTCTCGTTTGTGCGCGCAACCATCCGAGCCAACAACCGCCTGCTCGAAAGCAGCCCGTTGCCACACGACAACGAGGTCACGCTGCTTGCCGTGGATCGCGATGTCCACGGACTGGGCGTTGGCTCGGTTTTGCTCGATGCCGCGGTCTCGTACCTGTCCTCGCGCGGGGCGACGAGGGCGCACCTGTACACCGACTCCAACTGCTCGTGGAAGTTCTACGAGCTGCACGGCTTTAAGCGCGCGGCCACGCACCGCGCCAACCGCGAAGAGCGCCGTCACGACATGCCGCGCGAAAGCTTCCTCTACGAACTCGACCTAACAGCCTAGGCCCAGCAGCCATACCTAGTCATTTAGGACTGTCCCCAGTGACTAGTCGTTGGGGACAGTCCTCGTAGGTAACGCATAAAAATGGGATGGGCTTTCCCCAACGGCTGTCGAGAAAAGCCCATCCGTAATTTAGGACCGTTAGAACGTTCCGCCGCCGCC
Organism: uncultured Collinsella sp.; assembly: GCA_900541795.1. Lineage (GTDB taxonomy): Bacteria > Actinomycetota > Coriobacteriia > Coriobacteriales > Coriobacteriaceae > Collinsella. The sequence goes on from UQLC01000028.1 coordinate 14,396, forward strand.
TCCGCCGACGCCGCCGCCTCCGCCGCCCGAGAAGCCGCCGCCACCACCGCCGCTCGAGCTATCGGAACTCGAAGCCAGCTCACGGATGCTCTCGTGATACACGTCATCGAATGAATCGAGCGGGGACTGGTTTCCGTAGTGATGGTAGTACCACCAGTAGCAGGGGTAATTGTCGTAGAAACCGTCGGCCTCGCGCACCTCGGGAGGAACAGCCTCGGCAAGCTGACGCAGGACTTCCTTCGAAACTCCCAGCGCCGCACCCATCACCAGAAGTTTATTCCACAGGACCAGATCGCCGGGGACGGCTTCCTTTAGACGCGTGAAGTCCTCGAGCCAATGCTTGAGCGCCTTGCAGCGAGCCGCCACCTCGGCGCCCTCCGGCGTAAAGCGGCGGAACGTAAGGCCCACGCCAATACCCACCAGCACAATCGGCACCGAGACAACCGCGGCGACAATGTTCGCCTGCGCGCCGTCGGTAAAGAAGATGGATCCCGCGGGAACACAGGCGATCAGAATACCAAGAACCAGGCAAAACACCATTGCGACAATGCCGTCCGAGGCAACGTACTCGCTATCGGCCAGCTTGCCCTTAACGGTGTTCTGATAGTCCTCGAGCTTGTCGCCCACGGGCGTAGCGTGCTGCTTGACGTAGTGCTGCAGCTCGTCAAACGTGCGCGAGCGATCGCCGTTCTCGTCGGGCTTAGCACCGGCAAAGAAGACCTTGAGCACCATGCGGTCAATGCCCTTGGCCGACTTCCAGCCCGCATCACTCACCGTCACGCGATACGTCTGCTCTTCTTTTTCACGCCCCAACAGGCCTTTCTTGGCCTTGGTCACGGTTGCCTGCTCCAGCTTGATCACACGGTCGTCAGTGAGCTTCATGAGCGTGGCGATATATGCCTGATCGGGCACCTCGTTCCAGCTCATGAGGGCCGAAAGCACGGCGGGATGGTCGGCCGAAGGCACATCGCGGAAATATTCGTCCTGGAAAAGCGGCTTGGGCTTGCGGCGGCGCAGCTTGAGCATAACGATTGTGCCGGTAAAGGCCACCGCCGCAACAACACTTAGCACGGCAAGTGCATTGGCAATCATGCGAGCGTGAGCGCGGCGGGCGTTAGCTTCGTCGGCCCATTCCTTCTCTTCGCTCAGGATCGTTGACATGCGCTCTTCGCCCGAGGCGGCAAGCTGCGGCACCCAGTCGCTGGGGAAGGCGATGCGTGCCTCGGCGAATTCGCCCTGATGCACGCAGGGAATGGTATAGGTGACCATGGGCTCGTCCTCATCGAGCGACACGTCGCCCGTCAGCGGACCGTGGCCCCATGCGCGGAAGTTATCGCCTTTGACGGCCGCCGTCCCGGCAGCGGCATTTGCGAAGCGCACTTCCATCTCGACATCGTCGGAATCCGCAGACCAGCCGTCGCCCACGAACTTCCAGTAGAGCTCGGCGGTATCGGCCCAGTTCATGACCGCACCGGTCATGGTGTAGCTCACGTAGTAGATTGCGCTGTCGCCGCTCTCGTGAGGGCTGAACACCTTAATCCTTACGCCGTCACCGGTCTGCTCGACCGTGTAGACGCCAGAGTCGCCCTTGTTCGCGTTATCGACTTTGTTAAACGCGGTGTCCTCTTCCTCGACACTCAGCACGTCGACGCCCGCCGTGCCGCCCTGCTGGTTGGAGCCCGTATTGATCTCCCAAAACACGCCGTTGATGTCGTCGTCGAAATCAAACTGGCGTCCCTCGACAACGGTCAGCGATCCGTCGGCTTCGACCGTGGCGCTGATGTAGGTTTGGGTCATGGAATAACCGTCGGCGTGTGCGGCGGCGGGCAGTAGCAGCAATGCAAGCGCGACGAGTGCGCAGACAGAAGCAAATCGCGCAAACAGGCGGCGCTGCCGGCTGACTTTGGCGGCGAGGGTGTTCATAGGCACATCCTTTGTCTGTAAAACCAACAGCGCCATTGTCCCACGTTTGCGGGTACGCATGACGAACATCTAGGCGACCGGAGCGCCAAACGGGATGAAAGTCACGCCCGCGGCCGGCACCTGGGGACATTCCTTATCTGCCGGCAATCTGGAACACTCCTTGGCATAGCCCGCTCCGGCAATAGATACCACTTCATAGCTCCGTCACAGGTGTAGCGGCTTTGTGTTGCCGCGGCGTAAGCCGATTAAGCTGGCGAGCGAGGGGCATAAAGCAGTTGAGCGAAAACGGTTTGCCCCTTTGCCGTTCGCTTGAGGATCATGTCCCCCTTTTCCGCGGAAACCCCGGCAGTTGCGAAGAGCTGCCGGGGTTTCTGTCGTTTGAGGGGTTGGGCTGGCGGGTGGCGATCGAGCTGTCGAGCCGGTGGTCCGGCACGCGCAACGCGCGGCCTCGGCAACTTGCAGGCCACGGCAGCGTCTCCCCCACCGCGCCCCGCGCTATACTCGTCCGCATGGATATCAACGCACGCAACATAACAACGCCCGCTGTGGCCACATCGACGGCGCCCAACAGCAAGCTCGCCCCCGCCCTCGCGCCCGTCGTGGGCCGCTTTGCCCCGTCGCCATCGGGCCGCATGCACCTGGGCAACGTGTTCAGCTGCCTGTGCGCGTGGCTTTCGGCCCGCAGCCAGGGCGGCAGCATCGTACTGCGCATTGAGGATCTGGACGATCGCTGCAAGCGCCCGGAACTTGCCGCTCAACTGATTGACGACCTGGCCTGGTTGGGACTCGAGTGGGACGAAGGCCCCTACTACCAGCACGATCGCCTGGATCTGTACAAGGACGCCTTGCGCCAACTGCAAGACGCCGGCCTCACCTATCCCTGCTTTTGCACGCGCGCCGAGCTCCACACCGCAAGCGCGCCGCACGCCAGCGACGGCACGCCCATCTACCGCGGCGCCTGCCGAGACCTTTCTGCCGAAGAGGTCGTCCGCCGCAGTGCCCTGCGCGCCCCGGCCACGCGCCTGCGCGTGCCCGCCGTCGACGACCTCGCAGACGATGTGATCGAATTCGTGGACCGCACGTATGGTGCTCAATGCGAAGCACTCGCCACCGAATGCGGCGACTTTTTGGTGCGCCGCAGCGACGGCGTGTTTGCCTACCAGCTGGCCGTGGTGGTCGACGACGCCGCCATGGGTGTTACCGAGGTCGTGCGCGGATGCGACCTGCTGGGCTCCACGCCGCGCCAAATCTACCTGCAGCATCTGCTGGGACTTCCCACGCCGCACTACGCGCATATTCCGCTGCTCATGTCGCCGGACGGCCGCCGCCTTTCCAAGCGCGATCGCGATCTGGACCTGGGCGAGCTCCGCGCCCGCTTTGGCACACCCGAGGCATTGCTGGGCTGGCTCGCCGGGCAAACGGGCATCGCACCGGACACCACACCGCGCTCTGCCAAGCAGCTGGTCGAACACTTTAGCTGGGACGTCATCCGTGCGCATCGCGAGAACATCACTGTAACTGCCGAGTAGCCAAACGCCTCGCCCCTACGCAACATCCCAGGGCTGGAGTTCGTCGCCCAGGCGAACGATGCAGTCGTAGAGCACGGTGTGGCGCTCGGCCGGGTTGGCGTCGCGATGAAAATGGCCGTAGTACCAGCGCTTGAAGTCCAAGCGATCTTCCAGTTCATCGAAAAATGCCGTAAGCCGATCAATGGCGGGGCAATTCCAGCCGGGTGCCGGATAGAGCGTGGGCGAAAGCATGCGCGTAGAGCAGGTGTGGGTGATTACGTAGTCGACCTTCCAGCCCACGCTGTCGAGCTTTGCCCGCGCCTCCTCAAAGTTGCGCTCGTCCGGCAACTCCTGCGGCCACCAGCTGGAATAGGGAATGCGGTATTCCTTGTCCACACTCGTGGCGCCGCCCATGGTAAAGATCGTTGAGCCGTCAAGCTCAAAAAACTCGCCGCGCGTCAGGCGCCGTATGGGGGAGGTATCCGACAGACGCTGCGTCAGCCCACCGTGCCACAGCTCCATGGGTCGCTCCGCCCAGTGATCAAAACGCTCGTGGTTGCCGTCAACAAACAGCACGGTATAGGGACGCGACTCCAGCCAAGCGATATCGGCGCACTCCTCGGCAGAGAAATCCCACGGAAAGCCAAAGTCGCCCGCGACGATTAGATAGTCGTCACTCGTCAGACTATCCCCAAGATCCCAGTCGCGCAGCTTTTGCATGTCGACGCCGCCGTGAATATCGCCCGTCACATAGATCGTCATCGAATCACCACTTCCCTGTAAGTCGCCAGCCCACATTCTGCACGATCACTAAGCCAACCGTTCCAGCCCTTCCATCCCTTAGGGCTTACCCTTCGTTCTTCCATCCAAACGGGTCGAGCACCCAAAAAACCAGATCGAGCACGCCGCCGGTCATCATGGCGCCGGCAAGGGCAATGCAAACGTGCAGAGAACTGACACTTCGAAGCACGTCGAATGGCCCCAGAACAGCCAGCAGCGCGACCGCTGCGCCGGCTACGCACAGCGCGAGGCACGGCCCCGCGTCCTTGACGCACTTCTTTGCGAGATGCTTTGCGTTGCCACTCATTGGTATCGAGCTCCTTAGAGAGTCGTTGTTCAGCTTCATGCCGCCGCGGCAGAGCAGGGCAGCAGGGTAAGTGTCACATGCCGTGCGGACACAGCTGAAAGCCCCCGCGCAAAAAAACAGCGCGCCGCAGGATTCGTATCACCTGCGGCGCACCGAAAATGATCCGCTTTCCTCCGTCCCCAACGGATCAGCTGAGTTGGTGCCGCTTGACGGAGAGGAAGGAGCCGGCGGCGTCACGAGCTGCGGAAATGTCGCTAGGCATAGGAGGCAGACGCGCGCCAAACGCCCTAAGCCCCCAACCTACCCATTAAGAAATCGACTGCAGAAACGATTTTGATACCGTCGATGTCGGTCGGATGGCTCCCCTGACGAACGACGATGATCTTCTCGTAACCGCCGGTAATCTTCTCGAGCGATCTGAGCTCAAATGGACGCAGCTCGCGCTTACGCGTCGCCTCCTCGTCAATCGACTCTGTGACCTGAATAAACTTACGATCCGAGCCGTCGCCGATCGCAACAAAGTCGATTTCAGCATCTCGAAGATGACCTGTGAAGACCTGGTATCCGTCATAGACAAGGCGATTGTAAACGGCATTTTCGAGAACACGTCCGCTGTCGCTGCCGCGATACCCATCCAAGAAGGCTCGAAGTCCCAGATCCTCAATGTAGAACTTGCCGCCGGTCTTCAAAATATCCCGACCCTTAATATCAAATCGGCGCGCGTGCGAAAAGATATAGGTCTCCTCAAGGGCGGAGACACAAGTGTCCACGACGCCGTGCGAGGATTTCGCCCCGTTCTCCGCCAGCGTGCCAACGATCTTATTAATTGATGTCGGGTTTGAAATGTTATCAGCCAAGTAGGAAGTGACGCGGTCGAGCACACTCCTGCTCGTCACCGACCGTCTACCCCGGCGCGCCTCGCGAGCCAAAATGTCGCGCCCAACGATTGTTTGGTACGTGCTCCAGATATAGTCCTTCATTTCCTGCTCCGGCAGCTTTGATGCAGCGAGAAACGGCAGGCCTCCAAACGTCAGATAGCGGTCAAGAAGATCGTCGAGTGCAACAATATCCTCCCGGCCAAAAACAGCAAGCTTATTCGTGACGTCAGTCGGACCAAGAAAGTTGACATATTCCGAAAAAGCGAGCGGATGCATCCGAATCTCGACATACCTGCCCGAGATTAAGGTCGCAATCTCTGACGAGAGGAGAAAAGCATTCGAACCCGTAACATATATATCGCAGTCCCGGTCGACACGAAGTGCGTTAATCGCCTTCTCCCATCCGGCAACCTCCTGAAGCTCGTCGAAGAAGAGATAGCACCTCTTGCCCGCAGGCATTAGGCCGTCGACGTGATGGTAAAGCTCTCGCCAATCACGCACGCCCTCCAGCTCAAACGACTCCATCTTAAAGGTCAAAAGGCACTCGGATGGAACGCCGTTATCCTCCAAATGTTTCCGCATCATGTCCAGAAGCGTCGACTTGCCACAACGGCGCATGCCCGTCACGACCTTGATGACATCCGCGTCACGAAAGGCAATCAATTTTTCGAGATATCGATTTCTAGAGACCATCCGGTTGCTCATCGCTCGCCCCAATCTGCAAGTTTTTCTTAGAACATGACAAAAACTTGCGAATTCTGCAAGTTTTTGTCATGTAGCGACCAGAACCTGCATATCCGTCCGTGGCCATTTGCAGTCGGATTCCGGCGAGGCCATGACAAGCAGCTTGCCACATGGCAGACACGGAGCCATGGCATGCACGGAATCTTGGAGGCAGAACTTCTCCCAGCAGCCTATAAGGCAAAAACACATACACATAGACAGAGAGAAGCCCAGCAAGACACGACGCCAAGGCCGCAGCCACAAACTTGAGTGGCCGATAGTCTAAAAATCACATACGCCCAAAACACGAACGATCGATCTGCTATCCTGGCGCCAACATAGTCTTTCGAAAGGTTTGGCCGGGATGGCTACGCAACACCAGATTGATATTGAATTCGACTCGCTTGCACGCGAGAACAATTCACCCAAGCTCATTGCCAACTCGAAGGCGACAGGCGGAACACTACTATCCGTTATCAAGGAGCAGCTCTCAGTCTGCAGCTCCTTTGACTTTTGCGTAGCGTTTGTTGCAGACGGCGGCCTTCAAATCCTGGTCGAGGCGTTCCAGGAGCTCAAACAGCGTGGCATTGAGGGCAGGCTGCTCACGTCCACCTATCTCAACTTCAACTCACCCGATGTCTTTCGCAAGCTCCTGGAATACGACAACATGGAAGTTCGCGTATTCCAGGGTAATTTGCATGCCAAGGGATACATTTTTGATAAGGGCGAAACCAGCACGGTCATCGTCGGCAGCTCGAACATGACGCAGACCGCCCTCACCTGTAATAAAGAATGGAACGTGCTGTACCAGACTGTCGAGAACAGCCGCCTACTCGGCGAACTGAGGGGCGAGTTCAATTCGTTGTGGAACGACACCTCAACCGTTTTGCTTTCCCAAGACTGGATTGAGAACTATGCCGCATATCGATCGGCACGTCCGTCAAAGCCCAAATCGAAACCGACGTTCCAGGCGGCTGTTAGCCCAACCACGAACGACCTCGAAGAAATCAAGCCCAATAAAATGCAGCAGCGCGCCCTTGAGGCGCTCGATGTAATCCACCGCAAGGGCGAGACCCGCGCCCTGTTGGTCTCGGCAACCGGCACCGGCAAGACCTTCCTTTCGGCGTTCGACGTGCTCGCAACTAAACCCCGGCGCGTCCTCTTTCTTGCGCACCGCCGGCGCATTATCGACGCCTCCCGTGCAAGCTACGAACGCCTCTTAGGTAGTACCTATACGTTCGACACCTATCAAACTGGCAAGAATATAAGCAATGCTACCTGCGTGTTTGCCATGTGTTCTTCGGTCGCCAAACATCTGAGCGATTTCCGTCCCGATGAGTTCGACTACATCGTCATCGACGAGGCCCACCGCACGGGATCCCAGGGTTACCAATCCATCATGTCGCACTTTACGCCTCGGTTTTATCTGGGCATGACCGCTACACCCAATCGCACCGACGGCTATGACGTCTTTGCCCTTTTCAATCACGTCATCGCGTTCCAGATCACGCTGCAGGACGCTTTGGCCGAGGAGATGCTAGCCCCCTTCCATTATTTTGGCATTCACGATCTGGAGATTGACGATGAGACAATCGAAGATACCGCCCTGTTCGGGCGCTTGACGTCCGATGAGCGCGTGCGTCACATCACCGAGAAAATCGAAGAGTATAGCGTCACCAAAAGCAACCGCAGGGGCTTAATTTTCTGCAATCGAAACGCCGAGGCCGAAGAACTGTCGCGCAAATTCAACGCTCTCGGATATCGAACGGCTGCAATTAGCGGTCAAGATTCCGATGAGGTCCGCGATGCCGCGATCAGCCGACTTGAAGCCGGCGAGCTCGAGTACATTTTCTCGGTCGATATCATGAACGAAGGCGTCGACATCCCCTCGCTCAATCAGATCATCATGCTTCGACGCACCGACTCCGCAATCATCTTTATTCAACAGCTCGGACGAGGTTTGCGCCTGAATGATGGCAAGGAATACGCACTGGTGCTCGACTTTATTGGCAACTACCAGAGCAACTTCTTGGTGCCCATCGCGCTTTCGGGTGACAAGACGTATAACAAAGACCGCCTGCGCCGTCTTGTCCAAGAGGGCGATTCGGCGATCCCCGGATGCTCGACCGTAAGCTTCGATCGTATTTCCGAGGCACGCATTTACAAGGCCATCGACGGCGGCGATTTCACCTCCGTCAGGTTTTTGAAAAACGAATATCTCGACTTGCGCCAAAAACTCGGCAAGATCCCCTCGCTGCTCGAATTTGATCGTAACGGCTCCATCGATCCGCTGCTTATCTTCAAGAATAGCGGCCTGGGCTCCTACCACGCATTTCTTTCCAAATACGAGCCGGACTACACGGTTCAATTTACCTCTGATCAGACCAAGATTCTCAAATTTATTTCTCAAAAACTTGCCGCGGGCAAGCGATTCGAAGACCTCTATTTGCTTCAAACGCTCGTCGAAGCCGGACACGAGGGCTACTGGCATATGCGCGAGGCTGCGCTTAGGAACTACCGCGCACAGCTTAAGGACAGCGCCGTTAGGTCGGCAATCGCAGTCCTTAAGGGCGACTTTGCCACTCCTAAGGATTTCGTTTCCCTGCTTATTGACGATGGAACCGGACCTCGTCTGACCGAAGCGTTCGCGACCGCCCTGCGCAACGCAGAGTTCAAGCGTCAGATTCTCGAGGTGCTGGATTTTGGTATTGAGCGCAACCGACTCGACTATGCCGAGACGTACGAAAACACAAATTTCGTTCTCAACGCCAAGTACACGTACGAGGAGGTTTGCCGTCTGATGAACTGGCAAAAGAACATTAACGGCCAAAACCTTGGCGGATACTTCTACGATGAAAAGACCAATACATTCCCCGTGTTTATTAACTATGACAAGGCGCCCGACATTAGCGAGTCTATTCAGTATGAAGACCGCTTTGTTTCGCCGAGCAAGCTTATCGCAATCTCCAAGGGCAACCGTACTCTCAACTCTCCCGAGATTCTGCGCCTGAAGACATGGCCAGAAAACGGCCTGAAGACGTATTTGTTTATGCGAAAAAACAAGGACGATAAGGGTGGCAAGGAGTTCTATTTCTTAGGCGAAATGCGCCCGACCGGCGAGTTCGAAGCTATTAAAACTAAGAGCGGCGACAACGCCGTCGAAATCGAATATGAGCTCAATACGCCCGTGCGTCAGGATATTTACGAGTTTATGCTCAGCGATTTGAGCGAGGCTGAGTAACAAAGAAAGGGGCGGGCCGCCATGTGGCTCCCGCC
>UQLC01000029.1 GCA_900541795.1 uncultured Collinsella sp.
GTGGGCGGCGGTGCTGATTCGCAATATAGGTGGTGTCGAAAGGGCCTAGGACTCAGTCGAGCGCCGCCTAAATTCACAGACGTTATTTTTGGACACGCACGCGCAACTTCACAGGCGTCATGTACATTTCCCGCAACAACAATTAGCTCGTATTTATCCACCGCGCTTCCGTTAAGGGCCACGATGGAATCTTCTACACTTTTGACAACCAATTTGGCATCAGCGGGTTTTGCAATTCGCAGCGCTTGAATTCGCTCTTTGCTTGCGGCGTACTCATCTGAAACCACAAGAATAGCGTTCGCTTCAAGCGTTGGATACCAAGAGAACACGGTCTGCCCATGCACTAACCGGCTATCGACGCGACACAGTTTAATCATTTTGCCCCTTTCTCGACTTGAATACAGACAATCATCCTTGACTGCTAATGGCATATTACGTCATATGACGTAATATGCCATTACATAATATCTTGAACGGTTGAATAACACCGCTAAATGGTATTTATCTCTAAAAACAGGAGGTGCAGTCCGTCTAGACACAGTGCGTCGGGGCGAGAGGGGCCGAGTTTCCTCCTGAGCGACTCTGCTTGCAGCCGGAGCGAAAGGGGGAAATCTCGGCCCCTCCCGCCCCGGCCGGGCAGCTCGACCTAAACCGTGTGCTGCGGCAGGTCCTGCAGGGCGATGACGTCCATGCCCATGTCGTTGGCGCTGCCGTGACCCTGCTGGTCCTCGCGCACGGCCTCGATGGCACTCACGTACGTGTTGGCCGCAGACATCGCGGTCACGCAGGTCACGCCGCGACGCACGGCCTCGGTACGTAGCAGGTAGCCATCGCCACGCGAGCCCGGACCGTACGGCGTATTGATGATCACCGCAATCTTGCCATCGGCGATGAGGTCGCCGATGTTGGGACGCTCGCCGTCGTGCGGGCCGCTAATCTTCTCCACGACCTCGCACGTCACGTTGCCGCCGCGCAGCACGCGTGCCGTACCCTCGGTAGAGCAGATGTCAAAGCCCAGATAGCGCAGGATACGGGCGACCGAAAGGATATGGCGCTTGTCGCGGTCGCACACGCTAATGAACACCTTGCCGGCGCTCGGGTCGGGCAGCTTGTAGTCGATCGCCAGCTGCGTCTTGGCGTATGCCTCGGGATAGCTCTTGGCGATACCCATGACCTCGCCCGTCGACTTCATCTCGGGCCCCAGGATAACGTCAGCGCCCGGGAAACGACCCCAGGGCATAACGGCTTCCTTCATGCAGAACCAGTCCAGCTGGCGCTCGTCGCTCGGCAGGCCCAGGCTCGCGATGGAATCGCCCGCCATGATACGCGCCGCGCACTTGGCCAGCGGCACGCCGGTGGCCTTGGAGATGAACGGCACGGTACGGCTGGCACGCGGGTTGGCCTCGATCACGTAAACGGTCTCGCCCTTGATGGCATACTGCACGTTGACCAGACCGCGGACTCCCAGCGCCATCGCGATGCGACGGGTGGTCTCGCGAAGCTTTGTCTGCAGGCTCTCGCTAAAACTGAACGGCGGAATGCAGGTCGCAGAGTCGCCGGAGTGAATACCGGCCTCCTCGATATGCTCCAGAATGCCGCCGATGTAGACCTCTTCGCCATCGCACAGGGCGTCGACATCGGACTCAATCGCACCCTCCAAGAAACGGTCCAGATACACCGGGTAGTCGGGGCTAATGCGCGCGGCCTCGGCCATGTAATCGCGCAGATGCTCGGCATCGTAGGCGATCATCATGCCGCGGCCGCCCAGCACGTAGCTCGGACGCACCAGCAGCGGGTAGCCGATATGCGCGGCCACGGCCTCGGCCTCCTCAAACGAGGTTGCCTGACCCGCCGGCGGGTACATGATGCCCAGCTTGTCGAGCAGAGCGGCGAAGCGCTCGCGGTCCTCGGCAAAGTCGATGGCATCGGGCTTGGTGCCCATGATGTTGACACCACTCTCCTCGAGCATGCGCGCCAGCTTAAGCGGAGTCTGGCCGCCGAGCGTCACCACGACGCCGTCGGGTCGCTCAACATCGATAACGTCCATGACGTCCTCGTAGGTGAGCGGCTCAAAGTACAGGCGGTCGGACGTGTCGTAGTCGGTCGAGACAGTCTCGGGATTGCAGTTGACCATGATGGTCTCGAAGCCGCGGGCTGCCAGCGCGTAGCTCGCGTGCACACAGCAGTAATCGAACTCGATACCCTGGCCAATGCGGTTGGGGCCGGCGCCCAGGATCATCGCCTTGGGCTTGTCCGCCGGCGTGGTCTCGTCGGGAGCCACGCACTTCTTGGCATCCGGGCTCGTGCGGTAGATGTTCTCGTACGTCTTGTAGTGGTACTCCGTGGCGCTCGAGAACTCCGCAGCGCAGGTATCAACCGTCTTCATGCTGGGAACCACGCCCAGGCCCTTGCGATAGGCGCGCACAAAGCGCTCGTCCGAGCCGGTCAGCGCGGCAATCTCGGCGTCGCTCGTGCCGTACTGCTTGAGCAGGCGCATCGCGTCGGCGTCGATATCCTCCACACGCAGGCCGCGGATGCTCTCCTGAACCTGCACCATGTCGTTGATGCGGTTGAGGTACCACGGGTCGATGCCGCAGGTGGCATGGATGCGAGCGATGTCCCAGCCACGGCGCAGGGCCTCGACCACAAAGAAGATGCGGTGCTCGGTCGGGGTTGCCACAGCCTGAGCAAGCTCATCGTCGCTCAGCTTATCGGCACCCTCTTTGCCACCGGCGCAAATGCCCTGGTGGCCATCCTCCAGCGAACGCATGGCCTTGCCAAAGGCCTCCTCAAAGGTGCGGCCGATCGCCATGATCTCGCCCACGGCCTTCATGCGCGTGGTGAGCGTGGGATCGGTACCCTTGAACTTCTCGAAGGCAAAGCGCGGCACCTTGACCACGCAGTAGTCAATCGTGGGCTCAAAGCAGGCAGGCGTTGCCTTGGTAATGTCGTTGACGATCTCGTCGAGCGTGTAGCCCACGGCAAGGCGCGCGGCGGCCTTGGCGATGGGGAAACCCGTGGCCTTGGAGGCCAGCGCGGACGAACGGCTCACGCGCGGGTTCATCTCGATGACGATCAGGCGGCCGGTGTTGGGGTTCACGGCAAACTGCACGTTGGAGCCGCCGGTCTCGACGCCGATCTTCTCCAAGATGGCGAGCGAGGCGACACGCATGCGCTGATACTCAAGGTCGGAGAGCGTCTGCGCCGGCGCCACGGTGATGGAGTCGCCGGTATGCACGCCCATGGGGTCGAGGTTCTCGATAGAGCACACGACGATGCCGTTGCCGGCGTGGTCACGCATGACCTCCATCTCGTACTCTTTCCAACCCTCGATGGACTCCTCGACCAGTACCTCATGGGCAGGCGAGAGCTCAAGGCCCTGGCTCACGATGGAGACGAGCTCCTCGTGGGTATGAGCGATGCCGCCACCGGCGCCGCCGAGGGTAAAGCTCGGGCGCAGTACGCAGGGATAGCCCACGCGCTCGGCGATGGCCTCGGCGTCGGCCACGCTGTAGGCATAGCCCGAGCGCGCGACCTCCAGGCCAATCTCGGCCATGGCCTCGTTAAAGAGCTTGCGGTCCTCGCCGCGCTCGATAGCGGCCAGGTCGCAGCCGATCATCTCGACGCCGTATTTGTCGAGCGTACCGTCTTTCGCCAGCTCGACAGCGGCGTTCAGACCGGTCTGGCCGCCCAGCGTGGGCAACAGCGCGTCCGGGCGCTCTTTCTTGATTACGCGCTCGATAAATTCGGCGGTGATGGGCTCGACATAGGTGCGGTCGGCAAGACCTGGGTCGGTCATGATGGTCGCCGGGTTGGAGTTAACCAGGATGACCTCAAAGCCATCCTCCTTGAGCACCTTGCAGGCCTGGGCACCGGAGTAGTCGAACTCACAGGCCTGGCCAATGACAATGGGGCCCGAGCCAATGACGAGGATGCGCTTGATGTCAGTACGTTTAGGCATATTAGTTCTCCTCGGTCTCAGCGGTCTCGGACTCAGCAAAGTTCCAGCCGGCAAGGCGGTCCTTCGCGGTGTCGATGTCCAGGTAGTTCTCCTCGCCGTCCATGAGTCGCGTAAAGGCGGTAAAGAGATAGTGGGCATCGGTGGGGCCAGGCGAGGCCTCGGGGTGGTACTGGACCGAGAAGCACGGTGCGTCGAGCAGCTGGATGCCCTCGGCGGTGCCGTCGTTGAGGTTCACATGTGTCAGGCGAATGCGACCAAAGCGCTCGTTCATCACGACCGGCGCGATTCCGCGGCGCACCCAGACGCGCAGATCTCCATCGGCCGCATGCTCGGTCTCGCCGCCGGAAAGCTCGGGGACAAGCTTGCCCAAGCTGGGGAACAGCAGGCCAAAGCCATGGTTTTGCGCGGTGATCTCCACACGGCGGCTTACCAGGTTCATAACCGGCTGGTTGCCACCGCGGTGACCGAACTTAAGCTTTTCCATCTGGGCGCCGCAGGCCAGGCTGATCATCTGGTGACCAAGACAAATACCAAAGACCGGCACCTTGCCGATCAGCTGCTGCACCTGCTCGTAGGTCTCCACCACGGCGTCGGGGTCGCCGGGGCCATTGGACAAAAAGACGCCGTCGGGATTCATGTCGAGCACCTCACTCGCGGGCGTATCCCACGGCACGACGGTAAGGTCGCAGCCGGCGCGGACCAGACCCTCCAGAATGCCGCGCTTCACACCGCAGTCGTAGGCGACCACTTTGTGACGGGCAGGAGCGGCAGCCGTAAGCGCAAAGTCATGCGTGGCAGGCAGGTCGGCGGCCACAAACTCGTGAGGTACGGGGCAACTTACGGTCTTGACCAGGTTCTCGCCTACCAGCGTGGGCGCTGCGGCCAGACGCTCGGCAAGCTCGTCGACGTCGAAGATCTCGGTCGAAATAATGCCCATCTTGGAACCATTGTCGCGCAGGTGGCGCACCAGGGCGCGAGTGTCGACACCCTCGATAGCGACGATGCCGTGAGCGCGCAGGTACTCCGGCACGCTCACGGCCGAGCGCCAGTTAGAAGGCGTGGCGCACATGTCGCGAACGATCATGCCGCGCATGGCCGGAGCGCTCGCAGGGCACACGGCGTCGCCGGGGAAGGCCGACTGGACGTCGGTCTCGTCGATACCGTAGTTGCCGATCTGCGGATAGGTCATGGTTACGATTTGGCCGGCATAACTCGGGTCGGTCATGACCTCAAAGTAGCCCTCGAGCGAGGTGTTGAAGCAAACTTCGCCGGTCGCGGTGCCCTCGGCGCCGCATGCACGTCCATAAAAAATGGTCCCATCCTCAAGATACAGGATGCAGGGACCGCAGGTGCCCTTGCTGGTTTTGGCCAGCATACGCTGGCAAAGCTCGCTGGGCGCGAAGGTGCGGGCGGCAGCGCCCGCGGTATGGTTGTTCGCCATAATTCTCCTTCCCGGTCTCACAGGACCGGCTTAAAGGTGTGTAGTTAGGCCTCGCGGTATTGTAACCGCAAGCATGCCTCATGGCGTTAATTTCATCGAAATGTTTACGAAATGATAATTATGACTTTCTATGCATAATGTTTTTTAATCCCCGTCCCAGAAAAATCATCCCGCGGGGCTTGTGGCTCACGCGGGATGATGGCGTCTTATTTTTTCTTGTCCTGCTCCAGCAGTTCGGACGGTGTGCGATCGGGCTTGCCGCCACGGAAAATCTCGCGGCCATGCAGACGATGCTCCAGATCGCGCTCGGCTTTTTCCTCGTCAATCTTGGTCTGGCTCACCACCGGGTCCTCAATCAACGACGACACCGAGTTCACCTGCTTCTGAATGCGCTCGGCGATGGTGTCATCCATACTCACGATGCGCATCTTCCAGTCGATACTCGTGGCGTTGGATGAGCTCTTGGTCCACACGAACGTCAAAATGGCGCTCTGGTGGCCGCGCGCGGGGAACATGCCAAAGAAGGAATCGTGCTGAATGTTGCTATCCTCGTCGATATAGGCGTGAACGTTATACACCACGCGGTCGATCTTATCGTTGAGCAACGCGTTGGTCGCAAGCGCCGCGGCCTGAATCTGCCCGTTGGACAGCAGCTCGAGCTCGTTGGCAGACGATGTGTCCAACACCGTCACCTCGACCGTGCCCGTGCGTTCATCGGCTTCATCGACGGTGAAGTCGAGCGGGAACTGCGTAAAGCCGTTGCCCCATTCAAGTCCACCCTTGAGCGCGGTCGAAACGGTATCGACCGAAACGCTCTCGGACAGGTTGGCGGTGTTCAGACGACGCATCACGCCGTAGCCAATCTGCATGCCCACGATCAGCACCAAAATACCGATGACCACGGCCATCGCGGTCTTCGTAATGGTATGGCTCACCTGCGAGCCCGAAGGATCGTCCTCGGACAGCGGGTCGATATGTTTTGCCTGGCTCGCGCGGTCCTCGCTGCGCAGCTGCGCTAGCGCCGCTTTGTCACCGCGCTTGGCCGCAGCCTCCTTCTCACGCATGCGCTCGGTACGCTTTTTGGCGAGCGTGGGATCCAAGACGCCGGATGCATCGATTTCGGAGAATAACTCCGTCACTTCTTCCGGAGTCAAAGGGTTCTTGTCAGCCATAAACTTCCTGTCATATCAATCAGTCGAGCTCGTGCGCACGCGCACCTTCGAACTGCATTCGATAGTAACGGGCATAGGTGCCGCCACGGGCGAGAAGCTCCTCGTGCGTGCCACGCTCCACAACGCGACCATGCTCAACGGTCGCAATCTCATCGGCATGCTTAATGGTCGAAATACGGTGGGCGATAATAATCGTGGTGCGGCCGCGTGCCAGCTCTTCGAGTGACTCCTGCACCGCCTCCTCGCTCTCGTTATCCAAAGCACTCGTCGCCTCGTCCAAAATCAGGATCTTGGGGTTCTTGAGAAACACGCGCGCGATGGCAACGCGCTGCTTCTGTCCGCCCGAAAGACGGCTGCCGCGCTCGCCCACCACGGTGTCGTAGCCCTGCGGAAGCGATTCGATAAAGGTATCGATATTGGCGCGGCGGGCCGCCTCGGCGATCTCTTCTGCCGTAGCACCCGGCTTGCCGTAGGCGATGTTCTCGCCAATCGTACCGTCAAACAGGTAGACATCCTGCTGCACCAGGCCGATGGCGCGGCGCAGGCTCTGCTGCGTCACATCGCGCACGTCCTGACCGTCGATGCTAATGGATCCGGTAGCCACGTCATAAAAGCGCGGCAGCAGCGAACAGGTCGTGGACTTGCCGCCGCCCGAAGGGCCAACCAAAGCGATGGTCTGCCCGGGCTTGATGGACAGGTCCATATGGTCGATAACGGGTCGCTCGTCGGCATAGCCCTCGACCAGCTCAACGTCCTCGTAGTTAAAGCACACGTCGTGATACTCCACGGCGCCGGCAGTCACCTGCAGATCAGTGGCGCCCGGCTTGTCCTGGATATCCGGCGCCGTCGAGAGCACCTCGTCCATACGCTTAAAGCCGGCGATAGCCTTCTGATACGTTTCGGCCGAATTGACGAGCGTCTCAAGCGGCGTGCAGAACAGCGAAATATAGAGTGCAAAGGTCGCCATATCGACCGCCTGCAGCTGTCCCTGGGCGACCAGCCAGCCGCCCAGCAGCACCACGATCACATAGAGCACGCCCGAGAGCAGGCCATACGTCGCGGTATAGACGCCCATGGCGTGATACATGTTCTCCTTGGACGAAAGATAGCGATTGTTGGAGGCGCGGAACTTGAAGCGTTCGGTCTCCTCGTTGGCAAAGCTCTTGACCACGCGCATGCCCGCCAGCGAATCCTGCAGCTGCGCATTGATGCCGCTGATCTTTTTGCGGTTGTCGCTAAAGACCTCGCGCATACGCATGTTTTGCCAAAACATGATGACCGCAAACGCCGCCGTCACCACGGCCATGGCGAGCGCCAGCACCGGGGCGATGGTAAAGAGGATCACAAACGAGCCGATAATCTCGATGCCGCAGATGATGATCCACTCGGGCACGTGGTGCGCCGCCTCGCAGATATCGAACAGGTCGTTGACTACGCGGCTCATCATGTCGCCCGAGCTGTTGCGGTCGAAGTACGCAAAGCTAAAGCGCTCATACTGGTCGAACAGGTCCTCGCGCATTTTGGACTCCATGCGCGCACCCATCACGTGACCCCAATAGCTCACAAAGTAGCGGCAGGCGCAGCGGACGGCATACATCAGCACCAAGCCCACCGCGATCATGCCGAGCGCCTGCATAATGGCAGCCTGACCCTGAGCAAATAGCCCACCGGTCAAATTGCGCAGGATAATGGGGAACGCCAGGTCAATGGCGGCAAGCACCAGAGCACAAACAGTATCAGCAACAAAAAGCCCCATCTGGGGCTTGTAATAAGACAAAAACCTCTTCAGCATAATCACCTTACGCGGTTTTACCAAACCGCGTTTCGTCTCGACGCTGCAAGTGCTCCATTTGGACAATCTGGCCTTCAATCGTCGGTCGCGTATATCCATACGCTTCCCTCCTCTTTTAGGCCACCTTGTCTCAAATGGAGCACTTTCGCTGACTTACACAAACCTGCGGGATCATCCCCGCTCGTTAAAGCTCGGCCCCGCCTAGTCGGTGCGCGATGCTGTCGCAGGCAAGCGCGCCTACGACGGTCTTGGCGTCTTCGATCTTGCCGTCGAGCACGGCGTCGATCAGCTCGTGCAGCGGCACCAGGTCCACGTTGACAAACTCGTCATCATCGGGGTTGGGCGCATCAAACTCGAGCTTGGTAGCCAAGTAGATGTGGATGATCTCATCGCAAAAACCGCAGGACGTGACAATCGACGTCAAAAAGCGAATACGACCAGCCCTAAAGCCGGTCTCCTCATGCAGTTCGCGCTTGGCGCAATCGAGCGGGTCCTCGCCTGGATCGAGCTTGCCGGCGGGAATCTCGACCGTCACGCGGTCGATGGCGGTGCGGTACTGACGCACCAGTACGATCTTGCCGCTCTCGGTCAGTGCCACAACGGCCGCCGCACCCGGATGGCGAACGATATCGCGGGCGCTGCGGTGACCGTTGGGCAGCTCAACCTCAAGACGGTGGACGTCGAGAATCTTGCCCTTCCAGGCGCACTCCTCCGAAAGAATCTTCTCGTGCAGCTCGGCATCGTGCGGGTCGTCGTCGCCCAGCACCAGTGCCGGCTCGTCAGCGACCTCGCCACCAGGCTCGCCCTCGGCGTGCCCATACATGCGGCTGTCCTCTTCGACGATCTGCGCGTCCAAGAGTTCTTCGTTCTTCTCGTCCATCCGTCTCATTCCTCTCGGATTTTAGGCATCCCAGGCGTCGCGGCCGCGCAGCGCGCGCAGGCCGATGTCGTGACGCAGGGTCTTGCCCTCAAAATCAATCTTCTCGCAGGCCTCGTAGGCAAGGTTGCGAGCGTTCTCGAACGTGTCGCCCAGAGCGGTCACGGCAAGCACACGGCCACCATTGGTCACGAGCTGGCCGTCCACCACGGCGGTGCCCGCGTGGTACACGGTCACGTTCTCCATGGCCTCGGCATCGGCGATACCGGTGATGACCTTGCCCTTCTCGTAGCTGCCGGGATAGCCCGCGCTCGTCAGGACAACGGCCACGGCCCACTCGTCACGCCAGTCGAGCTCAATCTGATCGAGCTCGCAGTTGGCACAAGCCAGCATGACCTCGACCAAGTCGTTCTTAAGGCGCGGCAGCACGACCTGCGTCTCGGGGTCGCCAAAGCGGGCATTGAACTCCAGCACCTTGGGGCCGGCAGGCGTGAGCATAAAGCCGCCGTACAGGCAGCCGCGGTAGTCGATACCCTCGACAGCGAGCTCGGCCACGGTCTGCTCCATGACCTTCACCATCGTGGCGTGCTCCTCGTCAGTCACGATGGGCACCGGGCTGTAGACGCCCATGCCACCGGTGTTGGGGCCCTTGTCGCCCTCGAGCGCGCGCTTGTGGTCCTGCGAGGTGGCCATGGGGCGAACGGTCTTGCCGTCGGTAAAGGCCAGCAGCGAGCACTCGGGGCCAACGAGCATCTCCTCGATAACCACGGTGTTGCCGGCATCGCCAAAGGTGCCGCCAAAACACTCACGCACGGCCTCCTCGGCCTGCTCAAGTTCGGTCGCCACGATAACGCCCTTGCCCGCGGCAAGGCCGTCGGCCTTGACGACCAGCGGGGCGCCCTGCTCGCGCACGTAGGCAAGAGCCGAAGCCTCGTCGGTAAACGAGCCGTAGGCCGCCGTCGGGATACCGGCGCGCTCCATGAGCTGCTTGGAGAACAGCTTGGAGCCCTCCATCTGGGCGCCCTCGGCACCCGGGCCAAAGCAGGGAATACCCGCCGCGCGCACGGCGTCGGCCACGCCCGCCACGAGCGGAGCCTCGGGGCCAATTACCACAAGTCCGCATCCGTGGCTCTGCGCAAACGCCGCCACGGCCGCAGGATCGCAGTCGTCGAGAACAACGTTCTCGCCGCAGCTCGCGGTGCCGCCGTTGCCCGGCGCAATGTAGAGCTTGCCGGCGCGCGGTGATGCTGCGAGCTTGGCTGCCAAAGCATGCTCACGGCCGCCGCTGCCCAACAACAGGATGTCGATGGTTTGAGTGTCCGCCTTCAAGGGTGCCTCCTCTATGGATGAACGGCCCGCTCCGCGCGAGCCCTTTGCAAGCAAATATACCCCTCGGCCGCCCGTCCGGGCTGCAAAGGGGTATATCGCAATAACCAAATAGTCCCGATTACTTCCAGAATCGGTTGATGATCTGCTCGCGACCGGCGCCAACGCCAATGAACGTCACGCGGGTGTGTGCCAGATCCTCGATAAACGCCACGTAGTCCTGAGCCTCCTGCGGCAGCTCCTCAAAGCTGCGGCAACCGGTGATATCGCACTTCCAGCCAGGGAGCTCCTCGTAGATGGGCTTGGCATGCTCAAAGCGCACCTGGTGTTCGGGCACGCTCGTGTAACGCTCGCCATCGACGTCGTAGGCAACGCACACCTTGATGGTGTCGAAAGCCGAAAGCACGTCGAGCTTGGTCACGGCGATGTCGGTGAGGCCGTTGACGCGCGAGGCATAGTTGGCGATAGGGCCGTCAAACCAGCCGCAACGACGACGGCGACCGGTGGTCACGCCGTACTCATAGCCCTCCTCGGTCAGCGTGTGGCCGGCCTCGGACTCATAGGAAAGCTCGGTGGGCATGGGGCCCGAACCGACGCGGGTGATATAGGCCTTCATGACGCCCAGCACGCGGTCGACGTTCTTCATGCCCACGCCAGAGCCGGTGATGGCACCGCCGGCGGTGCAGTTGGAAGACGTCACGTACGGATAGGTGCCGTGGTCGATGTCGAGCAGCGTCGCCTGGGCGCCCTCAAACAGCAGGTTCTTGCCCTCATCGATCATGTTGTTGAGCAGCAGGCTCGTCTCGGTGATGTAGGGACGCAGGCGCTCGGCCATCGGCAGGTACTCGTCGCAAATCTGGTCCACGGTGTAGGTGGGCAGGTTGTAGATGAGCTCGAGCTCGGGGTTCACGCGGGCGAGAGCGGTCTCCAGCTTGTCGCGGAACAGCGCCTCGTCCAGCATGTCCTGCATGCGCAGGCCAATGCGGGCCATCTTGTCCTGATAGCACGGACCGATGCCACGCTTGGTGGTACCGATGTTCTTCTTGCCGAGCTTCTGCTCAAAGGCGCCATCCAGATCGATGTGGTACGGCATGATGACATGCGCGTTGCCGCTAATCTTGAGATTCTTGGTGGTGATGCCGTCGGCCTCGAACATGTCGATCTCCTCAAGGACAACCTTGGGGTTGACGACGCAGCCGTTACCGATCACCGACACGTGGTCGGAATACATGATGCCGGAGGGCACCTGGTGCAGGCCGTACTTCTTGCCGTTGACGACGATGGTGTGGCCGGCGTTGTTGCCTCCCGAGTAGCGCACGACGGCATCGAAGTCGCCGGCGACCAGGTCGCAAATCTTACCTTTGCCCTCATCGCCCCACTGGGCACCGACCAAAACGGTTGACGGCATGTTTACTCCTTACATTCATGGACTGTCTACGCGCCACGCCGGCACGCAGAAGCACAAAACATTCCCAGTATACCCGTGCAACGGGCGCCTGTCCTACTCCTCGGCATGTGCCCCATCAAGCTCATAGAACTTGGTGGATGCCGGCAGGAACATCAGATCGACGTCGCCGATCGGGCCCGAACGGTTCTTGGCCACGACGATACGCGTAACGCCCTCGTCGGGTCGATCGTCGCGCGAGGCCTCGGCCTCGTCGGCGGAGCGGTCCAAGAACATAACGATATCGGCGTCCTGCTCGATGGAGCCCGATTCACGAAGGTCGGAAAGCTGCGGGCGCTTGCCGGTACGGGATTCGACCTGACGCGAGAGCTGCGACAGCGCGATGAGCGGGATCTTGAGCTCCTTGGCCATGATCTTCAGACCACGCGACATCTCCGAAACCTCGACGGTACGGCTCTCGGAGCGGCGTCCCGGCGGAGGACTCACCAGCTGCAGGTAGTCCAGGATGATGATTGCCTTCTCCTTGTTATGGAGCATGCGGCGGCTCTTGGCGCGAATCTCGGTCACTGTGGTGCCGGGCGTATCGTCAATCAGAATATCGAGCTTGGACAAGGTCTGCGTGGCCTCGTTGATATTGGCCCACTGCTCGGGGCTAATGCGGCCCATGCGGAAGTCACTGATCGAGATCATGGCGTAGGCGCAAATCAGACGCTGGGCAATTTCTTTGCCCGACATCTCCAGCGAGAAGAAGCCGACGGTATAACCGGCAGCGGCAGCGTTGAGCGCCAGATTCAGGGCGAACGACGTCTTACCCACAGCAGGGCGGGCGCCGATAATGATGAGCTGGCCCTCGCGGAAGCCCATGAGCATGCGGTCGAGTGACGGGAAGCCCGTGGGCACGCCCGCAGCCTGGCCACCGGCCTGACACACTTCCTCGGCCTCGTTATAGGCCTCAACCATAAACTCGGTCAGCGTCTTGTAGCTCGACTTGACCTCGCGTGCCGTGACCTTGAGCAGCTTGCTCTCGGCTAGCTCCACGACCTCTTTGGTGTCGGTGGGGGCGTTATATGCCAGCGCGTTGATCTCGTTGGTGGCGCCGATCAGCTCGCGCAGCATCGAATCGCGACGAACGATGGCGGCATGGTGCTGCCAGTTCACGAGCGACAGAGTCTGACCCATCAGCTCCAAAATGTAGGCCTCGCCGCCCACGGCATCGAGCTTGTTGATGCTTCGCAGGTAATCGATCAGCGAGATGGAGTCGATGGGAATGCGGCTGTTGTACATATCGACCATCGCGGTGTAGATGGTCTTATGAATGGGCCGGTAGAAATCATCGGGCTGCAGCTCGACCTGGGCCTCTTCGACCACCTCGGGCGATAGCAGCATAGCGGCCAGTACATTGGCCTCTGCATCTTGGTTTTGTGGAAGACCCAACTTTGAGCCGCGGTCCTCGACCGTCAGCCCCGTCTCCCTATCGTCATATGCCATGAGCATCCTCATTCATATCGCTTGCGAGCATCCATAGTATCAGCCACGGTCCCAAAACGCGCCGCGCGCCGCCAATCATCACCGAACCAAACGGATGAACGGTCCTGTATATAGGACTTCGACGCAACGTTCACCATGACACTCACTCAGCGCAAAAAACAAAAGGGCGCCCTGGTTTCCCAGAGCGCCCTTCTTAGAACAAGATTGTTGCGTTGTAGCAAATGCTACTCGGCAGCAGCCTCAGTCTCGACCTCGGCGGTCTCGGCCTCGGCGACCTCAGCGGCCTCCTCGACCTCAGCCTCGGCAGCGAGCTCCTCGGCGGTAACGCCGACGAGAACGACAACCTCGGCCTTGATCTCGCGGTACAGCGAGATGGCAACGGTGTGGGCACCGGCAACCTTGATGGGCTTACCGAGCTCGACGCGCTTGCGGTCGATGTCCATACCGAGCTGAGCCTTGATGGCGTCAGCGATCATAGCGGCGGTAACGGAGCCAAAGAGGATGCCCTCGTCGCCGACCTTGACGTCAACGGTGACCGTCTTGCCCTCGAAGGCAGCCTTGGTCTCGTTGGCAGTAGCCAGACGGACGGCCTCGCGCTTGGCGATGTTGTTGCGACGCTCGTCAAGCTGCTTGAGGTTGCCCTTGGTGGCGGCAACAGCGAGCTTCTTGGGGAACAGGAAGTTCTCAGCGTAACCCTGAGCGACCTCTACGACGTCGCCCTCGCCGCCCTTGCCCTTGATCTCATCGAGAAGAATAACCTTCATGATGCGTCTCCCTTCTTAGCCGCGGTCGCGGTTGCCACGAGAGGAAACCACGGGGACGGTGTACGGCAGGAGAGCCATCTCGCGGGCGCGCTTGATGGCGTTGGCGATGTCATGCTGATGCTGCGTGCAAGCGCCAGTGACGCGACGGGGCTTGATCTTGCCACGGTCGGTCATGTACTTACGGAGAAGCTGAGTGTCCTTATAGTCGATGAACTCAGTGTTCTCCTTGCAGAACTGGCAGTACTTACGACGCGGCTGACGTGCAGAAAAATCATTAGCCATGTCAAAATACCTTTCGTTTGGCAACTTCGGCGAACCGAAGCCGCCTCTCACTCAAAAATAGGTGAACAACCCTTAGAACGGGATGTCCTCATCGTAGACGTCGACCGCGGGCGGCGTAGCCACCGGTGCGGCAGGACGTGCTGCGGGCGCGGGAGCTGCGGGGGCGTAACCGCCCTGATCGTAGCCACCCTGGCCACCACGGGAGCTCATAAACTCGATCTCATCGACGATGACCTCAAGCTTGCTCCGGCGCTGGCCGTCGCGCTCCCAAGAGCTGTAGCGCAGCTTGCCCTCGATCGCGACCTTGTTTCCCTTTGCCAGGAAACGGCTCACGGCCTCGGCGCGGGTGCCGAACATGGTGCAGTCGACAAAGTTGGGATAGTCCTCCCACTCGCCAGTCTGCGCGTTGCGGCGACGATCGTTCACGGCGACGCCAAAGGACAGAACCTGGGTTCCGCCGGCGGTGGCGCGCAGCTCGGGATCGCGGGTGAGGTTACCGGTGATGTTCACTCGATTGATGCTCATAACTCACTACTTCCTCTTGGGGCACAAGCCCAGTCCAAAACGACAGTCTTACTCCTGGTCGTCGCGACGGACGATCATGTGGCGGACCACAGCGTCGGTGATGCGCAGGACGCGATCAAGCTCGGCGATCTGGGTAGGATCTGCGTGGAAGTTGATGAGGGTGTAGTCACCATCGGTGAGGTCGTTGATCTCGTAGGCGAGCTTGCGCTTGCCCCACTCGTCAACGGAGTCGACCTTGCCAGCGCCCTCAGCGATCGTGGTATCGATACGCTTCATAACAGCGAGACGAGTCTCAGGGTCGAGCGACGGGTCAACAAAGAACAGCAGTTCATAAGCCTTCATATTGTCACCTCCTCTGGGCAAATGTGGCTTCAGGTCGTGAAGGTGCGCCTGAAGCAGGAAAAGACTTGGTAATAATATCTTTCAACCTCCTAGGCTGCAAGAATATGCAGCTACAACCTCATGACCTCCACATATGCCCATACTCGCACGACGTTTCATGCGCATTCCAACCAAATGCTGACCAAAAGCTTGACGGATTTGTGGACAAGATACGATGCCGCGGGGACAAGCTGAGCCAAGCCGCAGGTCGCCGATTGCAGGGTTGTGGTCACGAAATGTATACCACCGGTTCGATCGATTGCCTCAAAATTTTTAAATTCGCTGCCGCGTCATTCATGAATACCTATTTTGAACAGATCATCGAGCGGGATCTGGCTGGTCAGGATGCTTTTTTAGTACTCATCTGGCACATGCCGGATACGGGTGCGGAGCGAGCGCTTTAAAAAATGCCAAGTTTTCTGTTTGCACTTTTCGATTCCTCGTGTATACTGACTTTCGCATTTAACGGAGAGTTGTCCGAGTGGCCGAAGGAGCACGATTGGAAATCGTGTAGGCGTCAAAAGCGTCTCCAGGGTTCAAATCCCTGACTCTCCGCCAGTTAATTCCAAAGCAGGCCTTAGTGCCTGCTTTGTTTTTACCCCACGCGGAGGGGTGGCAGAGTGGTTGAATGCGGCGGTCTCGAAAACCGTTTGGCCTGTATAAGGTCACGAGGGTTCGAATCCCTCCTCCTCCGCCATTTTGGTTGAGAAAGCTCCCAGGAATGGGAGCTTTTTTGTTTTGAGTCCCTAACAAGCAAATACGGCGAAGAAGGAGGGGTTCGAACCCGCCAGGGCGCAAAGCGTAAAGAAAACGCACCAGTGGCGCGTTTTTAGCGCAGCGCGGTCGGCGTAAGCCGACCGGATAAATTTTGAGCGCCGCTCAAAATTTAGACATCCCTCCTATTCAGCCACGTCCCCATCGCGTTCAGCATCAACCCAGATCCCCAAACATGTACATCACCCTCCAAAAACGATATTTTTCGACATCTTTGGAGGCTGATGTACATACTTGAAACCTATGACCGCACCCAGTCCCGACCGTTTGCCGAGCAATAGGGTCGCAATCGGCGCCGAACATGTACTATGTACGGGCATTGTCCAAACCCGTAACCCAAAGGACCCCATCTTGCCCGTCGTCGCCGCCATAACCGTTACCTCACATGCCTCGGATGCCATGGTCGCTATCCCATTTTGGCTTGAGATGTTCGCCGTTGTCGCTGCATCGATCTCGGGTGTGCTGGTTGCGCGCGAACACAAGCTCGACCTGGTGGGCGCGGTCGCACTCGCGGTAGTCTGCGGTCTGGGCGGCGGTCTTTTGCGCGACATGACACTCCAGGTCGGCAACGTCTACATCCTCAACCAGCCAATGGCGCTGCCGCTCTCCATCGCCACGGCGGCCATCATTTACATCTTCCCGGCAATCGTCGATAAGCCCGACAAACTCATCCCCCTGCTCGACATCATCTCGGTCGGCATCTATGCGGCAACCGGCGCAGACAAGGCACTGGTCTACGGATTTGCACCCGTCGTTTGCATCATGATGGGCTTTTTCACCGCGGTGGGCGGCGGCATGCTGCGCGACGGCTTTATGGGCGTGGTTCCGGGCATTTTCCAACGCACCAACTTTTATGCCATCGCGGCCATCGCCGGATCGGCAAGCTATGTAAGCCTCGTCATGAGTGGCTTGGTCAGCAATGTCGCCGCGCTGGTCGTATGCGTTATCGTGACCATGGGTCTGCGCTGGCTCTCGCTGCGCTTTGACATCAAAAGCCCCACCGAAGAAGACATCGCGCACTTTTTACATCGCAAAAAGTAGATAGCAAGGCACGACCTTTCGAAATGCAACCGAGAGGTTCTTTTAGAGCGCTCGCACGTTGGGTACCCTGTTAGATATATGCCGAGTATCTAACGAAGGATTCACTATGCCTTGCAACCTAGAACCGTCGAACAAGCGCCGCAAAGCGCAGGCCCGCATCGCCCTCCTATTCGTACTGATTGCGCTTGCGCTGACCGTACTTCCCACGGCGTCGTTCGCCGGCACAGACACCGCGGGCAACGTACTCGCAACCGAAGCTGACTCAAATCCGTCTGGCGTCGCGGGCGACCTGTACTGGGCTGGCCAAAGCCTTAACCTGGACGATGCCTCCATCGGCCGCGATATTATCGCGGCAGGCGACAGCCTATCGATTCGCGACTGCACCGTAGGCGGCGCCATTCGCCTGGCGGCGCGCACCATCGATATCTCCAAAACCGCAATCGATGGCAGCGTGACGGTAGCCGGTCAGCACGTCGTGCTCAACACCGGTAGCACCGCCAACTGTTTTTACGCGATGGGCGATACTGTTGCCCTGCGAGGCTCCACCAAGTCGGCAGCACTTGCAGGCGATACGGTGACCATCGACGGCACCGTCGAGGGCGATGTCGAGGTTTGGGCCGATAAGCTCGTCTTGGGCAAAAACGCCCGCATCACCGGCACCGTGAGCGCGCATGTTTCCGAGGACCCCGAGCGGGCCGAGGGCGCTCAGGTCGGAGCCCTCAAGATCGACCGTACCGAGAACGAGAACACCTCAACGATTAACGACACCATCGGCGGCATCGTCGCCGCGGCGCTTTCCACTTGCTTTGTCGCGATCCTCCTCGAGCTCGTCTTTCCGCGCGCGACCGCCAGCGCCGCCGGCATGCTTCGTCAACGACCTACCCCTCTGTGGGTGAGCGGTCTTTTGGGCACGGTGGCCGCCGTTCCCGCCGTCCTGTTACTCATCATCTCGATTGCAGGTCTGTCACTCGCCGGAGCTCTCATGTGCGCCGTGATCGGTATCGCTCTGGTCTCGGCGGCGTTTACGGGCACCGCGATCGCACGCATGATCGGACACAGCCAGAACCGCTACGCCATGGCCGCCGTGGGCGGTATCGCCGCGGGCGCACTCACGGCACTTCCCCTTATGGGCAGCTTTGTCAGCGGCGTAGCCTTCGTCTTTACGCTCGGCTACGTCATCCAGATCATCTGGCGCAACGCCCGCCTCAAGCCGCAGCAGGCCGCCAATACTCCGGGCCTTCCTTCCGCCTAGCCGTCAACCACCACAAAGGGGACAGACACCTTTGCGGTGGTGCAGACCAACTCAATCCCTGTGCACCAAAAAGGGCACCGACCGCGATGGTCGGCGCCCTTTCTTGTTAGTCGCTATAAAGCTCGGCGCTTATTTGTTGACCTGACCGGCGCGGACTGCGGCCTTCTTGCGGTCGGTAGCATTGAGCAGACGCTTGCGCAGGCGGATGTTCTTGGGAGTGATCTCCACCAGCTCGTCGTCGGCGATGTACTCCAGCGCCTCCTCCAGCGAGAAGGTGCGGGGCGGCACCAGCTGGACGGAGATATCGGAGGTCGAGGAACGCTGGTTGCCCAGGTTCTTGGTACGGGCGATGTTGACGACCATGTCGCCGGCCTTGCTGCGCTCGCCCACGATCATGCCCTCGTAGCATTCGGTACCCGGCTCAACAAACAGCTGGCCGCGCTCCTGCAGCGTGCCCAGAGCGTAGGCAACGGCTTTCTCGGTGGTCATGGAGATCATGGCGCCGTTCTGGCGGTTGCCGATCTCGCCGGCATAGGGGCCGTACTCCAGGAAGGTGTGGTAGAACACGCCCTCGCCGTGAGTGACGTTCATGATGCGGTTCTTAAGACCCATGATGCCGCGGGTCGGGATCTTAAACTCGAGGTGCGTCACGATACCCGAGGTATCCATGCTCGTCATGATGCCGCCGGAGGTGCCGAAGACCTCAACGACCTTGCCCGAATACTCGTCCGGGCACTCGACGACGGCCTGCTCGACGGGCTCCATCTTATTGCCGTTCTCGTCCTTCTTAAACAGAACGCGGGGACGGCCGACCTGGAACTCAAAGCCCTCGCGACGCATGGACTCCATCAGGACGGACAGGTGCAGAATGCCGCGGCCCGAGACCTCGACGCCGCTCTTGTCCTCGAGCTCCTCGATCTTCATGGTCACGTTGTTCTCGGCCTCGTTGAACAGGCGCTCCTTGAGCTGACGGGCACCCACGATGTCGCCGTCGCGGCCGACGAGCGGGGAGGTCGAAGCCTCAAAGACGATGGACAGGGTCGGCGGGTCGATCTCGATGGGTTCGAGCTCAACGGGGTTCTCGGGATCGGTGTAGACATCGCCGATATCGGTGCGGTCGATGCCCACGACGGCGGCGATGTCACCGGCGCCGACTTCCTGGCACTCGGTGCGGCCCAGGTAGTCGAAGGTAAAGAGCTGTTTTACGGTAGCGGTGGCGCTGGAGCCGTCGTTCTTGACAACCAAGATCTGGTCGCCCTGGTGGATGGTACCGGAGTACACGCGGCCGATGCCGATACGACCAACAAAGTTGGAGTGGTCGATGGTCACGCACTGCATGGCCAGCGGGGAGTTCTCGTCAACCTCGGGTGCGGGCATGTCGTCGATGATCATATCGAGCAGCGGATACATGTCCATGTTGCCGTCGTTGGGGTCAAGGCGGGCAAAGCCATTCATGGCGCTGGCGTAGACCACGTGCTCCATGGCGAACTCAAGCTGGTCGTCGGTGGCGCCCAGGTCGGCCATGAGGTCCAGGCAGTCGTTGTAGGCCTTCTCGGGATTGGCACCCGGACGATCGATCTTGTTGATGACGATCATGATCTTGAGGCCGGTGTCGATAGCGTGACGCAGCACGAAGCGGGTCTGGGGCATGGGGCCCTCAAAAGCATCGACCAGCAGCAGGGCGCCGTCGGCCATACGCAGCACGCGCTCGACCTCGCCGCCAAAGTCGGCGTGGCCCGGGGTGTCGATGACGTTGATCTTGACGTCCTTGTACTCGATAGAGATGTTCTTGGCGAGAATCGTGATGCCGCGCTCGCGCTCCTGGTCGTTAGAGTCCAGGACGCGGTCCTCGACCTGCTGGTTGGCACGGAAGGCGTCCGTGGCACGCAGGAGCTTGTCGACCATCGTCGTCTTGCCGTGGTCGACGTGGGCGATGATGGCGATGTTCCTCAGATTGTCTACGCGCATGTAGTTCCCCTATCTTCTATCCATATACAAACGGCACGCGTATGCGGCCCGCCCAGCGATACAACGCTTAGCGGGAATATTGAGCCTTTTACCGAAAACTCGTTTATTTTAGCGATTTTAGATAAGAGGGGTTTCCTCACCTGCAGGTTCAGGGTCGCTCCACATAAAACCATCGCCGGCACCCATGCCCTCATACAGCACATATGCCGAAAAACCGCTCTCGAGCGTGGTTTCGAAGAAGCTCACGAGCAGGGCATCGTGATAGCCGCCGTCAATTTCGACGCAGCCGGTATAGCCGATGGCGTAGCGGGCGATGCGGCCCAGCCCCTCGTCCTTAAGACCCATCTTGTGCTCGGAGATAAAGTTGGTGGCGGCCTCGAGGCACGCCTCTTCGCCATCCTCGTCGAGCGCCGCCAGATAGCGGTTGGAAGCAGCGTCCTCAATTGCCACGACCACGCCCGGGTTCTCGCCCGCGGCAAGGTCGTCCAAGAAGGCGCCAATCAGATCGCACACCATGGCGTCGAGCTCGGCGGAGACGTTACCGGCGTCCTGCATATCCTGTGCCATCTTTAGACCTTCCCATCGAGTACGACGTCGTTACAGTTCTTGCGCCTCGGCAGCGATCTTGGCGGCAGCGTCGCGGGCGCGCATCATATCCATCGCGCGCTTGTCGAGCACCTTGATCTGGTTGGCCAGCATTACCGCATCGACCACGCCCCAGATCACCAAGCCTGTTGAAATCGAAAACCCAAGCGCACCAACTGTACCACGAAGACGAGAGCAGATTGCCGCGACAAGGGCGGAGACGACAACCATCTTGATATAGGAGCCACGGCGCTCGCGAAGCGTGCGGGCCTGCGTCACATAGGCGATGCGGGCGGCCTCGGAGGCCTCGGAACGCATCTGCGCCTCGCGGGCAATGGCGGCAGCTTCGGCCGAAACGCCATTTCCCATCAGTGCATGCCCCGTCTCACTGTTGCCCGGCATTTAGAAATCATCGGGCGAGAGTGTGTGGACGAACTCATCGAACTTTTCGAACTCCTGCTCGTCGTCGACTTCCTCGGCGTGGGTAGAAACGGTACCCAAGCGATTCATGATGTCGTCCTCCACAAACATGGGGGCATTGCTGCGCACGGCGAGGGCAATGGCGTCGCTGGGACGGGCGTCGATTTTGCGTTCGTCACCATTGGCAAGCACGACAATCGTCGCATAAAACACCGGCGGCTCGGCGCGCACGATCTCGATGCGCTCGAGCTTGGCGCCCAGGGCATCG
Source organism: uncultured Collinsella sp. (assembly GCA_900541795.1). Lineage (GTDB taxonomy): Bacteria > Actinomycetota > Coriobacteriia > Coriobacteriales > Coriobacteriaceae > Collinsella. The sequence continues at coordinate 21,723 of UQLC01000029.1, forward strand.
ACGGTATCGAGTAGCAGGTCATGGGTGATCGGGCGTTCGGCGCGGCCGCTATCGATGCCGCGGCTGATGGCAGCGGCCTCAAACGAACCAGTCTGAATGGAAAGGGAACGCAGCGGCGCGAGCGAGTCCGATTTGCTGCTGCGCTCGCGAAGCACGATAAGCGATGGCACGGGACCGGCGGCCATGACGATGGTCTCTATGTCGATACGAACCATGGAACACCTCCGGTACGTAGCGGTTAATATGCGGCGGTACCGCCGCATTGAATAGCTATACTACCCAATCTTTCGCCCAGCACACAAAATCAAAGTAGTTAATTTGGGACGGGACCTTTTTGACTACTTGCAGTAGGTAAGAAAAAAGCCTCGAGGCAATTGCCCCGAGGCTCTTCACGGTTTTGATGGTGGACCTGACAAGATTCGAACTTGTGACCTCCCGGTTATCAGCCGGACGCTCTAACCAACTGAGCTACAGGTCCATCATGGTGGAGGTTAGGGGAATCGAACCCCTGACCTCAGGCTTGCAAAGCCCGCGCTCTCCCAGCTGAGCTAAACCCCCACGGAAAGAGTAATAAACACCCCAGCGGCGACTCGGCTCTCGCTGGGGTGTTTATTGCGAAAGAAAGTGGTGGACCTGACAAGATTCGAACTTGTGACCTCCCGGTTATCAGCCGGACGCTC
>UQLC01000030.1 GCA_900541795.1 uncultured Collinsella sp.
CCCGGGGCCCGCGAGGGGCCTCGGGGGCGTTCGGGTAGCTGCGGGAACGTCCTATCCGCTCAATGTGTTCGGCTGAGATCGGAAATCAACCCTATTTAGTGGCGCACATGAAATGCCGGATTCGGCTCTACTAGATTGAGTGTGCGATATTATGCAACCTTGCATAATTCGACCTTGCATAATCTTTGAGTGCGGTTTGTATTGGAGGACATGTATATCGACTGAGGTAACATGTCCGCCCCGCTCTCTGGCCTCGCGCCGTGGTACGATTTTTGAGTTTGAAAGTCCCGCCGCGTCTCGGCTGCCCTTGCAGCTCGGCGTGCGGCCGCACGTAAAGGAGCCATCATGGCCGGTATGAACATGCAGCAGATGATGAAGCAGGCTCGCAAGATGCAGGAGCAGCTTGCCGCCGCGCAGGAGAACCTCAAGTCCCAGACCGTCGACGCCTCTGCCGGCGGCGGCATGGTCAAGGTGACCGTTAACGGCGAGATGGAGCTCGTCAACCTCACCATCGATCCCGATGCCCTCGATCCCGAGGACGTCGATATGCTGCAGGATATGATCATGGCTGCCGTCAACGAGGCCGTCCGCGGCGTCAACGAGCTCGCCAACAAGCAGATGGGCGCCATCACCGGCGGCCTCAACATCCCGGGCATGCCGTTCTAAGACACGCATATAATATGAGTGCAAATCACAGTCTGCAAAAACTGCTCGATGAGCTGGGCCGTCTGCCGGGCATTGGTCCCAAGTCGGCCCAGCGCATCGCCTATTACCTGTTGGAGGCCGACGCCGAGGAGGCGTGCCGCCTGGCCGAGGCCATCCTGGAGGTCAAGCAGGAGGTCCACTTTTGCAGCCGCTGCTTTAACTACGCCACGGCCGACGAGTGCTCCATCTGCCAGGACCCGATGCGCGATACCACCCGCATCTGCGTGGTGGGCGAGCCGCGCGACGTCCAGGCGATCGAGCGTACGGGCAGCTACCACGGCCTCTACCACGTATTGGGCGGCGTGATCAGCCCCATGGACAAGATTGGTCCCGAGCAGTTGCACATTCGAGAGCTGCTGGCACGCTTGGGCCACGAGGACATCCACGAGGTCATCATCGCCACCAACCCCAATATTGAGGGCGAGACCACGGCGAGCTATCTGGCCCGTACCATCAAGCCGCTGGGCGTCGAGGTATCGCGTCTGGCAAGCGGCCTTCCCGTGGGCGGCGACCTGGAGTATGCCGACGAGCTTACGCTTGGGCGCGCCATCGAGGCCCGTCGCACGATTTAGGTGGCGAGCCTGCTCCTGCCGTATGTTTTCCTCGCGATGCACGGGGTAGTCATAATTTCCCCGTGCGACTGTGAGTTTGTTGTGCAACAAAGATGCTTCGTATCCGCTTATCGCATGGATGCTTCCGCTCGCATCCTTAATTTGCCCATTCGTTGCGCAACCTTTTGGGTTCGCTGATACACTCAAATATGGATTCGAATGAATGCGCCGCTCCCGAGCGGCGTGTTTTTGTTGGAGGAGAACGCATGCGGCCCGGTGGCACTCAGATAAAGCGCGGCGCCGCGGTGCGCATGCGACGCCGACTGGGCTTGGCACCGCGGGCGTACGCACTGCTGTCGTGCTCGCTGGTGCTGGTCATAGCTGGCGTTTCTGCCTATGGCATGACCGTGCCGTCCATGATGCAGGCGCATGCCGCACGCGAGCCGCGCGTGGGGCATGAGGTCAAAAGTGATCTGGGCACCACGACTGGATATGCTTGGGCAAGTGTGGTCGCGCATATTGTGTTTGGCACCGACGATGCGGATGGCGCCGAGGCCCCGGACAACGAAGTTACGCTTGCCAATGGCAAAACCATCGTGCTCACCAACACCAAGATCATCGATCGGTTGTCCAACAATAGCGTGGCGGCAACGGTGAATAAGGTCGAGCAGCAGAAGGAGCAGGACGCCCAGCAGTCCGGAAAGCCCGGTAGCTCGGATACTTCTGGCTCCGGCTCGGATTCATCGAGTTCGGGCGGCGGCTCTGGGTCGGGTTCCTCTACCTGAGGGTCTGGAAACGGCGGCTCGACGGGCGGCAACACTGACAACGATGCAAACTCCGGTGGCCTTTCCGCTGCTGAGGAAGAGAGCATTCACAGTTGGCTTGTGACCAAGTACAACATGCTCGACGGTTATGTTTCTCGTGCCAATGACGTGGTCTCGACCTATAACTCTACGGGAGATCCCAGGCCGTGCGACAGCCTGGTCGGGGAGATGTTTGTCATTCGAGCCGAGTTCGGTCGTCAGACATTCTCGCCCCGGTCAAAGTGGTATCAGCAGTATGCCAATCTGTGGGGCTGTTATACCAACCTATGCCAATGGGTCGGCCATTACGGCGATGATGACGTCGCACTCGGTAACTTCAACAATAACGTGGCGGCGCTTGCCCTATGATGACCGATCTTGCATCCACCACACCACAATCGCTCGGTCGCGATCCCATGGTCGGCCTGCGCCTGGCGCGTGTCGACGGGTTTGAGCCGGCCATTGCGCTCGGTCAGGACGAACTGCCTGCCTATCTGCGTCGTTTTACGATGCTGTTTGCCGACGATGCCACCATGCGCCGTGGCGGTATCGGCCGCGTGACGCGTGCTGTCAACGCCCAAGGCGAGGCCGTGGCACTCAAGCAGCTCATCTTGCCGGCGCGCGATGAGTTTGACGACGATACCGCTCATGAGGCGCTGGTCGCCAAGTTCAAGGCGGCGTTTCGCGAGGAATATGAATGCCACCGCGCCCTTTCGGGCCTCAAGGGCTTTCCCCGCCTCTATGGCTGGGGCGAGGTTGACGGTGTGCCTGCAATTGTCATGGAATGGGTCGAGGGCGAGACGCTTGCCCGCTTGCGTTCACGACTCGCCGTGGACGATGCCGGACGCCTGTCGCCGCTTGTGGCGGCGCGTCTGGGTCGCGACCTGTTCGATCTGCTCTGCCGTATGAGTCTGGTGGGTGAGGGCTTTGTCCATCGCGATATCTCGCCCGCCAATATTATGGTGCGCACGGCGCGTCTGCCGCTTGACCGGCAGCTTGCCGAGGGCACCTTTGACCTGTGCCTGATCGACTTTGGCTCGTCGCTGGCGCTCGAGCCTGCGTCGGCCGTGGCCGGTACCGGCGGCAAGGCGTCGTTTACGGAGCGTTATGCCACGCTGCGTCGCGCGACGGTTGCCTATGCCCCGCCCGAGATGCTCACCGACGATATTCCCGACCTGCGCGCTTTGCGTATGTCGCCGGCGATCGACGTCTATGCCGCGGCAAGCACGGTTTACGAGCTCATTGCCGGCGTCGCGCCATACGAAGCCGCGCCGAGCACTTCGGGCGCCTCGGGTTCGCGCAAAAGGACGCGCGACATCGCGAGCCCCTACCGTCTCAAAATGGACACACGGCCCGACTATCCCATTGGTGCCCATGCGCCCGGTTGTGATTTGACTCAACTGCTTCGTCGTGAGCCCGATGTGGCGCTCGCCGCGGCCGAGCAGGCCCAGCAGCTAGGGCTTGAGCCGGATTCCGAAGAGCTACGCGATGCGCTGGCGTTTGTCGATGCCCAGCTGTTCGACGTGGTGATGGCCTGTCTGTCCAGCCATCAAAAAGATCGTCCCGAGCCGGCGGCGGTCGAGGCGGCGCTCTCGGCGTTTTGTGACCACTATGCGCAAAATGTCGGTCGTTCGCTCCGCGGCGAGCCGCTCACGCCGTGCCCCATGGATGCGTCTGGCCGCGCGGTGCGTCGCGCGCTGATGGTCGGCGCGACGGTCGTCTGTGGCGTGGTTTGGGCTGTGGTCGTGGTTTCGGCCGCGCTGCTGGCGTCGGGCGCTCGCGTGACGGCGACTTTGGGATCGCTCGTGTGGTCTGGGTCGCTACCGGGTATTATTGCCGCACTGGCGTTGGCGCTGCCAGGCATAGCCGGCGTTGCCGCGGGGGCACTTGCGCGCGATCGGCGCTCGGGCTTCCTGCAGGGTGTGCTTGCGCTTTCTGCCTGCGAGGTTCCGGTGCTGGTTGTGGCTGCATGTAGCGTATTTTCCCAACGCGCCGTGATGGGTGGCCTTGTTGCCGCTCTGGTTGCAACCTATACGCTTACGTGGTTTTTGCTTGCGATGGGCTTTGCCTTTGAACTTCCCGTTTCGGCACCGCGACGCACAAAAGCCCAGATGGCGACTCCGCTTGCCGGTGGAGCCGCAGCTGCCCGTACTTTTGGCGGACCTGTCGAAGTATCGTCCGATTCTATTTCTACGACCAAGGAGGCCTAGGTCATGGCATCTCAAGTTGAGCTCACCCCATGCGGGGCCATGTTTGACATCTTTAAGCGCGCGGCGCATCTGAGCCATATCGAGCTGTGCGGCCTGGTGCTTTCGTCCCGTCCGCTCGCCGACGGCCGCAGCCCGCAGAGCCGAGCCGCCGATCGCTCTTGGGTTTCCCGCTTTATCGTTCGCGCGCCGGTCGGCACGCTTCAGCAGCGCTACTTTGCCGAATACGGTACCTCGGCTGCGCGTATTATGTCGCAACTGGCCCTGCGCCAGCGCAATCCCATGGACTCCACGGCTGTGATCAATATGGTGTGCGGTCCTGCAGGTGAACCGATGGTACGCGCGCTCGAAGAGTGCCACCAGGACACGAATCTCTATCGCAACGCGCTCGATCGCCTGTCCCAGGCGGCGGAACTCATGCCCGCCGAGCGCGCCGAGGCCGTGCTGGTGCTGTTTGTCGCCGTCGGTTGTTCGGCGGATGTGCGGTCCTCGGTGAACTATGCCATCGACTACGCGCACGCGACCTGTGGCGGAGGCACATCCACGCCGCGTTCGCTGAGCACCTCGACGGTCACGGGCGAGCACGAGGCGGCGCCGGCGCATCCGCTGGGACTGCTGCGCGTGCAAAACGGTTACGTGGTAAGTGCCCCGCGCTGGATTCAGCCGAGTGAGGAAGGCGTTGAGATCGGCGCGCTGGCAACGGGGGAGGGCGGCATCACCGACGACGTCTCGGCCCGCCATGCCCATATCTGGTGCGACGAGTCTGGCGCATGGTTTGTCGAGGACCTGTCGTCCACTAACGGCACCGTGGTGGTAAACGGGGCCACGAGTGTGTGTATTCAAGTAGAGCCCGGCCGCTCCGCCCAGCTCAACCCCGGCGACGAGCTCAAACTCGGCGAATCCACCACCTACGCCATCCTGCTCGGCGCCCTCTAGCCGGCAGTTAGGGACGTTCCTTTCCTGCCGGTACTTGGGGACACTCCTTGGCGCGTCAGAGCCAGTCGCCCGGGGATGGAGGGACCATTTTGGCCCTTGGCAGTCACCTAAGGTAAACCTCTACCGCCCACCTATATTTGCCGAAATATGGCCTGACGGCGGGGTACAATAAACCCGCATGCGGATTTCCGTTGCGGGCGCTTCCCATCGCCGGGGCGTGCCCGGGAGCATCCGGCATGCGGCCTTTGCGGCGCTCGGTCATGTGCAAGACGGGCGGTCGGGTCTGTGGGGCGCATCAGCTGCCCCTCGCCTCGGCATGTCTTCTCTCCACGCCACGTACCTGCTGCTGAGCCTGCCTGCCAGATGATTGGAAGCAACAGCGTAAATCCCATCACGCCAACATCCCGGCGATCGCCGGGGCCTGTATACCTATATGAGAGGAGAGGGGTATATGGCGCGTAAGTTTAAGTCTATGGACGGCAACGAGGCGGCCGCATATGTTTCGTATGCGTACACCGAGGTAGCGGGAATTTATCCCATTACGCCGTCCAGCCCGATGGCCGACCATGTCGACCAGTGGGCGGCCCAGGGTCGCAAGAACATCTTCGGCACCCCGGTCAAGGTCGTCGAGATGGAGTCCGAGGCAGGTGCAGCCGGTACCGTTCACGGTTCGCTGGGCGCCGGTGCTCTGACCACCACCTACACGGCTTCTCAGGGTCTGCTCCTGATGATCCCGAACATGTACAAGATCGCGGGCGAGCAGCTCCCGGGCGTTTTCCACGTCTCCGCGCGTTGCGTCGCTTCGCACGCCCTGAACATCTTCGGTGATCACTCCGACGTCATGGCCTGCCGCCAGACCGGCTTCGCCATGCTCGCCGAGGGCAACGTCCAGGAGGTCATGGACCTCTCGCCGGTGGCTCACCTTGCCGCCATCGAGGGCAAGACCCCGTTCCTTAACTTCTTCGACGGCTTCCGCACCAGCCACGAGATCCAGAAGGTCGCCATGTGGGACTACAAGGATCTGGCCGAGATGTGCGACATGGACGCCGTCCAGGCTTTCCGCGACCACGCGCTCAACCCTGAGCACCCGCACACCCGCGGTAGCCACGAGAACGGCGACATCTTCTTCCAGAACCGTGAGGCCTGCAACAAGGTCTACGACGAGCTTCCCGCCGTCGTTGAGGGCTACATGAAGAAGATCAACGAGAAGCTCGGCACCGATTACGGCCTGTTCAACTACTACGGCGCTCCCGATGCCGATCGCGTCGTCGTGTGCATGGGCTCCTTCTGCGACGTGCTCGAGGAAGTCATCGACTACCTCAACGCTCACGGCGAGAAGGTCGGCCTGGTCAAGGTTCGTCTGTTCCGTCCGTTCTCCATCAAGCACTTCGTCGACGTTCTCCCCGAGACCGTCAAAAAGATCGCCGTCATGGACCGTACCAAGGAGCCGGGTTCCATCGGCGAGCCGCTCTACCAGGACGTCGTCTCCGCTCTCTACGAGGCCGGCAAGACGGGCATCAAGGTCGTCGGTGGCCGTTATGGCCTGGGCAGCAAGGACACGCCTCCCGCGTCCGCGTTCGCTGTCTTCGAGGAGCTCAAGAAGGACGAGCCTAAGCGCGAGTTCACCATCGGCATTGTCGATGACGTGACCAACCTGAGCCTGCCCGAGGCCGAGGATGCGCCCAACACCGCAGCCCCCGGCACCATCGAGTGCAAGTTCTGGGGTCTGGGTGGCGACGGTACCGTCGGCGCCAACAAGAACTCGATCAAGATCATCGGCGACCACACCGACAGGTACGTCCAGGCCTACTTCCAGTACGACTCCAAGAAGACCGGCGGCGTCACCGTCTCGCACCTGCGCTTTGGTGATTCCCCGATCCGTTCGCCGTACTACGTGACCAAGGCCGACTTTGTCGCCTGCCATAACCCCAGCTACATCGTTAAGGGCTTCAAGATGGTCCGCGACGTCAAGCCGGGCGGCACCTTCCTGGTCAACTGCCAGTGGAGCGACGAGGAGTTCGCCGAGCACATGCCCGCCGTGGCCAAGCGCTACATCGCGAACAACAACGTCAACGTCTACCTGATCGACGCTATCGACCTGGCCGCCAAGGTCGGCATGGGTAAGCGCACCAACACGGTGCTCCAGTCCGCCTTCTTCGCGCTGGCCAAGGTCCTGCCCGCCGAGGACGCCCTGCAGTACATGAAGGACGCGGCTACCAAGTCCTACATGAAGAAGGGCCAGGCTATCGTCGACGCCAACCACAAGGCCATCGATGCCGGCGCTACCGCCTTCCGTAAGTTCGAGGTTCCGGCCGACTGGGCAACCGCCGAGGATGCCGCTCCCGTCGAGCTCTCCGAGGAGACTAAGTCCGCTATCGCCCAGCAGGTCAAGAACCTGCTCGAGCCCATCGACCGCATGGACGGCGACAGCCTGCCCGTTTCCGCCTTCGTCGATTGCGCCGACGGCCAGTTTGAGCTGGGCGCCTCCGCATACGAGAAGCGCGGCGTCGCCGTGGTCGTTCCCCACTGGGACGAGACCAAGTGCATCCAGTGCAACCAGTGCGCCTACGTGTGCCCGCATGCCACCATCCGTCCGTTCGCGATGACCGAGGACGAGGCTGCCGCCGCGCCCGAGGCTACCCGCACGCTCGACGCCATGGGCCCCAAGGCCAAGGGCATGAAGTTCACCATGGCCGTGTCCCCGCTCGACTGCATGGGTTGCACCAACTGCGTCAAGGTCTGCCCCAAGGGCGCCCTCGAGATGGTTCCCACCGAGCAGGAGATGGACCAGCAGCCCGTTTGGGACTATATGGTCGAGAACGTCTCCGAGAAGAAGGAGCTCATCGCGGCCAACGTCAAGGGCAGCCAGTTTAAGCAGCCCTACCTGGAGTTCTCCGGCTCCTGCGCCGGCTGCGCCGAGACCGCCTATGCACGTCTGGTGACCCAGGTTGCCGGCGACCGCATGTTCATCTCCAACGCCACCGGCTGCTCCTCCATTTGGGGCAACCCCGCTGCCACCGCTCCTTACTGCAAGGACAAGGACGGTCACGGTCCGGCGTGGAACAACTCCCTGTTCGAGGACAATGCCGAGCACGGTCTGGGCATGGCCGTCGGTTACGAGGCCGTCCAGAAGAAGCTGATCGCCGCTACCCAGGACATCATCGCTGCCGATGGTCCGTCCGATGAGCTCAAGGCTGCCGGCCAGGCTTGGATCGACTCCGTCAACGACGCCGAGGCCTCCAAGACCGCTGCTGCTGCCTACGTTGCCGAGCTCGAGAAGTGCGGCTGCGACGCTTCCAAGGCGATCCTCGCCGACAAGGCTTACCTCACCAAGAAGTCCTTCTGGATCTTCGGCGGCGACGGCTGGGCCTACGACATCGGCTTCGGTGGCCTGGACCACGTCCTGGCTTCCGGCCACAACGTCAACGTCTTCGTCTTCGACACCGAGGTCTACTCCAACACCGGCGGTCAGGCCTCCAAGGCCTCGAACCTGGGCCAGGTCGCTCAGTTCGCCGCTGCCGGTAAGGTGACCAAGAAGAAGTCCCTGGCCGAGATCGCCATGAGCTACGGCTACGTCTACGTGGCGCAGGTCGCCATGGGCGCCAACCCGGCTCAGACCCTCAAGGCCATCCATGAGGCCGAGGCCTACGATGGCCCGTCCCTCATCATCGGCTACAGCCCCTGCGAGATGCACTCCATCAAGAAGGGTGGCATGCAGAACTGCCAGGCCGAGATGAAGAAGGCTGTCGAGTGCGGTTACTGGAACCTCTTCCGCTTCAACCCCGAGGCTGCTGCCGGCAAGAAGTTCTCGCTCGATTCCAAGGAGCCCGCGGGCGGTTATCAGGAGTTCCTGATGAACGAGGCCCGTTACGCTTCGCTGACGCGTTCCTTCCCCGAGCGCGCCGAGGAGCTCTTCAAGGAGAACGAGCAGGCCGCTATGGACCGCTACGCTCACCTGCTGAAGCTCAAGACGGTGTACAACGAGGCCTAGGTCTCCCACCGCAGGATCTGAGGACTGACCTTCGCGGACGTCCTCGGACATGAAAGAACCCCCGCTGCGCACTACGTGCGGCGGGGGTTCTTTCGTCCTGCGGAGTGTCCGCGAAGGTCAGCCCTCAGATCCTGCTACGACTACGCCCTTGGATTGTGTGGCTGAATGAAGGACGTGGTTGGTGGGGCCTTTTGTCCCGGTCGCTGTTTCGCGGCTTTGCCGCGAAAGGCGCGTTGCTTTGGGGATGGATGGGGGGCGGGGTTGTTGCGGCTTCTTATCCCTTTGCTTTTTCGCGGCTTTGCCGCGAAACGCGCAGCACCTTGGGAAATGCATTGATGCGTGGACGGGGCTGGATTGCAGATTCAAATGGCTAGAGAGATATGGGCGCGAACGAGAAATCGTTATTGGGGTCATCCTTTTCCATAAACTCATCGAGACAAAACGTCATGTAGATTGGAACGTACAGAACCTTGCCCTCTTTGCTGAGATTCTCGTGGCTTAGTACAACGGCCTCGGGAATTTTGTACTCGCCCACACTCATCAGACGATCGAGGGCCGCGTGCGCTCGAACTTTCTTGCCCGATTTGACCTCGATTGGGACAACATGACCGTGGACGCCTTCGATCACAAAGTCAACTTCACCGACCTCACGCGTTTGGTAGTACCATGCATCCGCCCCAAGGGCAACGAGTTCCTGCGCGACCACGTTCTCATAGAGACCACCAAGGTTGGGAGTTTTCATATCAAGATAGACAGCGCGTGCAGTGCTACCGGGGTATCGCGATGCGAGCATGCCTGTATCAGACTCGTATAGTTTGAAGGCTGTCGTTTTCTCCGTCCTCTTGAGAGGACTCCGTGGCTCCGTCACCCTGGCGACCATCAATCCAACACCTGCGTTAACAAGCCACAGGAAATCCTGTTCATATTTTTTAAGGCGAGCTCCCTCACCCAGAGACGAAACGACAAAGCGATGAGACTCCGCCTCAAGCTGAACGGGAATTTGCTCGAAAATCGACCGAACGTTAAACGCTCGACTCGATGCATATTTTGAGATATCGCTTTTGTACTGATCGACCAGCTGAGTTTGAAGCTCACGTGTGCTCACGAGCGAATAACCTGAATCAATATAATTCTGAACGACCTCCGGCATGCCGCCACAAACGATATAAGCTCTATAGTTCTTGAGCATCGCCTCATGAATATAGTTTTCGACAGGATGTTTCTCGACAAGGCAGCTGCGAATGCCTGCAAGCACATTCTCGCTAACGCTGTTTGCCCAACAAAACTCTTCAAAATCCATCGGGCGCATAACAATGTGCTCTACATACCCCACCGGAAAAGAAGAGATCCCCTTAAACTCAGTCCTAAGCATAGACCCCGAGAAGACATAGCTAAAGCGCCCATCCTCGACCAACGCCTTCATGAGTGTAACGATCTGCGGATACTCCTGAATCTCATCGACAAAGACAAGCGTATCGCCCTCAACAAGCGGCGCATCCGCAAGAAGGGCTACGCGGTTGATAAAGTCAACGGAGTTCTTTGCGCCAACAAGTGCATTCCTTGCTTCGACATCGAGTAGTAAATTGACCTCAAAATACGACGCGTAGTTGCTTTTTCCAAACGCGCGAATCGCATAGCTCTTGCCAATCTGACGCGCACCAGTAACGAGTAATGCCTTATTGGAGTTATTCTTCCAGCTCAAAAGCCTATCAGTGACCTTACGGCGTAGCATTAAACCCCCAAATGACAAAAATTAACAGATAGAATCGCCTAAAATCATACAAAAATTGGCAGATAATATTGTCGTAAATATACAAAAATTGGGAGATAGCAAAGGTTCAAATAGGCCTCAAAGCCACTGAAACAGTGCTCTACTTTGCGAAGGGGCTGGGGACGCTGTTGGGTGCGTCTCCAGCCCTCTGATTCTTACTTTGGATCCCGATGGTGGGGTGTTGTCGGTGCTGCTTGCTTGGTTACCTTGTCTCGCCGGACTCCGTGCGTAGGCGGTAGCCGTGGACGAGGTCGCTGATGGCCGGCCAGGGAATCTGGCGATCAACCCAAAATTGGAGCTGGACCAGATAGCGCTCGGTGGCGCGGGTGAGGGCTGCAAACTGTTCGTGAGTCTCTACCTGGGCGTAGAGGTCGCGGCTGTGGGCGAGGATTGCCGTGGTGTCATCCATTTTGCCGGTGACGTCGAAGGCGCCCGAGAACCAGTCGCACAGGCGTGCGGCACTGTTTTTGATCGTTGCGAGGTCGGCGGTGCCGTCGTTGGCGTTTTCGTTGGCCTGGGCTCGCAGGAGGGAGAGGGCGTCGGCGGCGTTCATGCAGTAACCGACGGTGAAGTTCCAGACGGCAAATTCGCGGCCGGTGTCGAGTTTGCGGCGGCGCATGTAGTCGATGTCACGCGGTTCCTCGAGCATCATTTGATCGGCGAGGGCCTCAAGTGCAGTGGTGTACTCGGCGAGGTCGAGCGTGAGCAGATTGTTGATATCCATCATCTTTAGGCCTCCGTTTCGATCTCGACGATTTCGTTTTTAATGTACATGCCCTGGTTGTCCCAGACATTGCGGCAGGCGGCGGCAAAACGCTCGCGGTCGGCTTCGCAGATGCGGGCGAACATGTTGCAGGTGCCAAAGGGCTCGCACACGTCAAAGAAGATGCAGATTGACGACCATCCGCCATACCAGCTCACGGCGCCCGCTGGCTCGTGAAAGACGGGGTTCTCGATGTGCTCGTAATTGGCGATGGGGCCCGAGACAGGATAGGTTACCTCGGCATCGCAGATCTTGGCCGAAAAGATACGTGACTCGACTGGACAGGATGATTCGAACAGCTTGCATGCCTCGGGAGCCTTGTCCCAGAGCATGTCGGCGAGAAACGTCTCGCCATTCAGCGTGATCTTGAGCATTTTTGTCATAGTAAGGACCTCCTCAATCCGTCGCTCAAGGGGTTCGCTGGCGGATAAGGAGAAGACAGCAGCGGGGTCGCCGAACCCAAACTTCACGACAAATCTCTGTCGCCCCAGCCCGCGCTGTTCCTCGCTAAAGTACCATGCAGCAATTGCGCGCGCAATATCAGTTTTTGATTTTCTGGAAGCGGCAACCGACGAGACGGCTCGCCGGCTGCCGGCCGACGCGCGGCAAAGGCACTCGTCTATTCTTTAAGTTGGATGAAAAACGCCATGTTATTGCAGGGCTGCATACTCGTCCAATAAGTGCATAGAATCTCGTATAGTGCGAGTAAGATATTACGCTGCCTGTTTTGTGTTTAGCAAAGATACAGTTTGCATAATCTGGTCTAATCCCTGCTCTATTAAAATAAAGTCGCACGTAAATGGCGTAAACATATCTGAGCTGGGGTTCTGTACGCTGAGCGGATAAAAACGACCGTTCACCGTTCAACTATTTTCAAAATGAATAAAATGAGCGATAAAGAGAATATAAACCTTAATAAACTCGCGTATCGCACGGGCGCGGGTTATTAATGGGTTGTAGGCCTTTTACAGAAAGGATTCCAGCAATGTCTAAGCCTCTTGGCAAGCCCGATCGTATTGTCGTCGCCCTTGGCGGCAACGCCCTCGGCAACAACCCTGTTGAGCAGATCGAGGCCGTGAGCAACACCGCCCACGCTCTCCTCGGCCTTATCGAGCAGGGTAACGAGATCATCATCACCCACGGCAACGGCCCGCAGGTCGGCATGATCCAGAACGCCTTCGCCGCCGCCCACGACGCCATCGGCACCCCCGAGATGCCGCTGCCCGAGTGCGGCGCCATGTCCCAGGGCTACATCGGCTACCACCTGCAGCAGGGCATCGGCCGCGAGATGCACAAGCGCTATAAGCGCTGGCACGCCGCTACCGTCGTCACCCAGATCGAGTGCGATCCCGACGATCCCGCGTTCAAGAACCCGACCAAGCCGATCGGCCCCTTCTACACCGAGGAGCAGGCCAAGGAGTTCATGGCCGAGGACCCCTCCAAGGTCTTCGTCGAGGATTCCGGCCGCGGCTGGCGTCGCGTCGTCGCCTCCCCCGATCCCAAGAAGATCGTCGAGGCTGACTCCATCCTCAACCTGCTCGACAACGAGTTCATCGTCATCGCCTGCGGTGGCGGCGGCATCCCCGTCGTCCGCGACTACGAGAACAAGGGCTGCTACAAGGGCGTTCCCGCCGTCATCGACAAGGACCTGGGCGGCGAGCTGCTGGCCGAGGACTGCGACGCTGACGTCCTGTTCCTGCTGACCGCCGTCGAGCATGTCGCCATCAACTTCGGCAAGCCCAACCAGGAGGAGCTCGAGGACCTCACCGCCGACGAGGCCGAGCGCCTGGCCGACGAGGGCCAGTTCGGCAAGGGTTCCATGGAGCCCAAGGTCCGCGCTGCCATCAAGTTCGCCCGCTCCCGCAAGGGCCGCACCTGCATCATCGGCGCTCTGGACAAGGCCGCCGAGACCATGGCCGGCCTCTCCGGTACCCGCATCCACGAGTAGTCTCTACTCTGTTGCCTCTCTCGTGGGCGCCAGGCAAAGCGCCCACAAACTAGCCTCTCTTCATGAGCCCCGCAGTCCGCTCCGACTGCGGGGCTTTTGCTATTCACCTAGTCATTGGGGACAAACCCGGCACTTGGGGACGGTCCTTTCCTGCCGGCAGCTTGGGACAGTCCTTAATAGTCATTGGGGACGTTCTTAAACGACTAGTCAAACAAGAACGTCCCCAACGACTACTCATTTAAGTCTGTCCCCAATGACTGCCCAATGGCTGGGAAGGCGCATCCCACACCGACGCATTGCCTTCGGGCCCTCTCCCCAGGCTCTCCATAGCTCAGCTGGACTCCCCGCAACCTGTTCCGAGTTGGCGGAACGAGCGCGACGTGGAGTGTCATTCTTTACCGCGTTAGACTAGACGCAGGGAAAGGAGGAGGACATGGATGCTCGCGTCAAGCAGCTTGTAAATATGATCGAGGACGCTCAGCCTGTCGCTGTCGCGGTACTTGCCAAGCGTCTCGAGGTAAGCGAGCGCGCCGTGAGAAACTATATCCATCGCGCAAACGACAGCCTTGCAGGGGTTGCACGCATCGTTGGCAGCAAGGGGCAGTATCGTATCGATGTTGCACGTGCAGATGAGCTTGCTCGCTTGCTAGACGGTGCGGCTCTGGCCCATCCGGGCATTCCTGATACGCGCGATGGCCGTGTGTCCTTCCTTCTTAACGACCTCCTCATGCGGTCCCAGTGGGTGACGATTGAGGAGTATGCGGATTTACTCTACGTTTCGGCGCGGACTCTGTCCAATGACATGCGTCTGGTAGAGCAGAAACTCGCCCAATTTGACTTAACGCTCGAAAAGCGCCCACGCTACGGAATCCGCGTTGCGGGCGGGGAGTCACAACGGCGCCTGTGCCTGGCCTCGCTGGTGAGGCCCGTGTTGCCCGACACCGACGATGCAAAGCTCGCCGAGCGCCTGCGGGCCATCGCCGCATGTGTGGACGATGCCCTGACGGCCTCGCCCGTCACGGTGAGCTCGCTGGCATCCCGCAATCTCATCATGCATCTTTACATTGCTCTTGGCCGCATCGAGCAGGGCTGCTATGTCCCAGCTGCAGAATCGGACGTTCAAAAACTGGAGGGAACGCGCGAATACGCCGCGGCTTTCCAGATTGCCGCAAACATCAAGGATGCCCTGGGCGTGAGCATGCCCCGAGAAGAGGTTGCCTTTATCGCAATCCATTTGCTCGGCAGGGGCACGGGCGTGCCCGAGAAGGGCTCTGCCGTTATCTCGGACGAGATGTGGGAGATTGCTTCCGAGATGGTACGTGCGGTCAACGATGAGTTTAGGTTTGACTTTAGCGGCGATCTTGAACTTCGCATGAACCTTGCTCGGCATATCGGCCCTCTGGGCTATCGCCTTGAATATCACATGCATATGGATAACCCCATGCTGCCCGATATCAAGACGAGGTTTCCGTTGGCCTATTCGATGGCAGCTGGCACCTCGCAGGTACTCGAGCGTCATTTTGGCAGCCAGCCCTCTGATGAAGAGCTCGGCTACATCGCCATGGCATTTGCCCTGGCCCTCGAGCAGCAAGCCGACCAGCCGCGTCGCAAGCGCATCCTGATCGTGTGCGCCTCGGGAGCGGGAAGCGCCCGTATGCTCGAGCACCAGTACCGCAAGCAGTTTGGCATGTATATCGATTCGATTGAGACATGCGATGTCGCCCGCGTGGGGACGTTCGATTTTTCGCACATCGACTACGTGTTCACAACGGTGCCGCTCAACGTCAAGTTGCCCGTGCCCGTCCGCGAGGCCGATTTCTTCTTGGAGACGAGCGATGTCAACGCTATCCGCAAGGTGCTGAGCGACGACACTGCGCAATCGGACTCCGTAAGCTCTTTCTTTAGCCGTGCCCTGTTCTTCAACCGCGTTGAGGCGTCGTCGAAGCAGGCCGTTCTCCGATATCTCTCCGAGCGCGCCGTCGAGAGCGGCCGTGTCGATGCCCAGTTTGCCCAAGAGGTCGCCGAGCGCGAGAGCGCGAGTGCCACCTCGTTTGGCAATGGGGTAGCCATGCCCCATGGGATGCATCCCTTGAGCGCCGAGGCCTTTGTTACCGTGGGCCTGCTCGAACATCCCATTCTTTGGGACGAATACGGCCATGAGGTCGATATCGTCTTTATGGTGTCGTTTGCCCGGTCGGGCGGCGATGAGGCGCGGATCTTGAGCTCACTGCTCGCCGAGATCTTTATGGACCGCCAGGGGGTCGAGCGCCTACGCGAGCGCCGGTCCTGGCATGAGCTGATGGCGCTTGTGCAAGCGCATACGGCTTAAGACTTCTTTTGTCGATAACCCTGTCTGTCTACCTGCAATAAACCTCGAGGATTGCGGGCGGGAGATAGGCGTTTCGAATATTCAAGTACAAACCAAACATCACGGGAGAGGAGACCGTTATGGACGATCAGGGAACCGAGATGGTTTCGTTTCAGCTGGTCGCTGCAGCGGGAGAGGCACGCAGCCTTGCCTTCGAAGCCCTTGAAAAGGCAAAAGCGGGGGATTTTGACGCCGCCGCCAAACTCATGAAGCAGTCAAAGGATGCGGGAATCAAGGCTCACCACATCCAAACGCAGCTGCTTTCGACTGAGGCAGCGGGCGAGCATCTGTCGGTGGATGTGTTGCTGGTCCATGCTCAGGACCACCTCATGTGCTCCATGCTTGCTCAGGAGCTCGTGCAGGAGCTGATCTGCCTGTATGAGTGCACTGCAACCAAGAACGCCTAGCGGCGTGCGGTGACTATTCAACCAATCAATGCGAAGGGAATCCCTTATGAAGATCCTTCTTGTTTGCGCAGCTGGTCTGTCTACAAGCATTCTGATGAAGAAACTCGAGAAATATGCGGAGCAAAACGGCATCGAGCTCGATATCGATGCGGTGGGTATCGGCGAGTATCAGGAGACGTGCGCCAATTATGACGCGCTGCTCTTGGGGCCGCAGGTGTCCTACCAGCTCAACACCGTCAAGCAGGGGAGCGGTAAGCCGACCGCGGTCATCCCCGCACAGGACTACGGCATGGGCAACGCCGCCAACGTGCTGGCACTCGCCCAGTCGCTGTTGGGTTAGGAGGCGACCATGGAGAAGTTCATGACCCTGCTTCAGGAAAAACTGACCCCTATCGCCAATTTCTGCGGCACCGAGCGCCACTTTGCCTCCATGCAAAAGGGCTTTATGAGCGCGATCAGCTTCATCTTGGTATCTGCCGTCTTTATGATCCTCGCCAACCCGCCGGTCACGGCCGACCTGGTGGCGCAGGGCGGGTTCTGGTCCGTCTTTGGCCCTTGGCTCGATTTTGCGACGGCCAATAAGCTCGCGCTGCTCATCCCCTTCAATATGACGATGGGCATACTGTCGGTGATCGTGACGTTCGCAATCGCCTATAACCTGGCGGGCACCTACAAGATGCCCAAGCTTAACGCCGGCATGACCTCGCTGGTGATGTTCCTGATCGCCGCGGCGCCGTCGTCCTACTACCAGCTTGCTGACGAGTCCGTGCTCCAGGCGGTCCCCTGCACCTATCTGGGTGCGCAGGGCCTGTTTACCGCCATCATCGCTGCCTTGGTCTCCGTCGAGGTCACGCGCTTCTGCCAGACCAAGGGCATCACCATCAAGATGCCCGATGGCGTGCCGCCGTTTTTGTCCGAAACCTTTGGCGCCATCGTACCTATGCTCGCCAACATCCTCATCTTCTTTGGCGGCAACCTGCTGATCCAGATGATCGATCCCGCGCTGTCCATCCCCTCGGTTATCGAGAAGCTGCTCGCTGCCCCGCTTTCCGTCGCAGTTGACTCTGTGCCCGGCGCACTGCTTATCTGCTTCATGACGCTGCTGTTTTGGTGCTTTGGCGTCCACGGCAACATGATCGTAATGCCCATCACCGCCCCGGTCTCGCTTGCCGCCTTTGCCGCCAACGCCTCGCTCTATGCTGCCGGGCAGCCGCTTGAGTTCCACCCGGTGCTCATGTCGTTGGCCATCAACCTCATCGGCGGCACGGGTAATACGTTCTCTTTTGTGGCGCTCTGCGCGTTTAGGGCAAAGTCGCAGCAGCTCAAGGCATTTGGCAGGGCATCGATCGTGCCGAGCTTCTTCCGTATCTCCGAGCCCGCGATCTTCGGCGCGCCCATCATCTTCAACCCGATCCTCATGATTCCGTTTGTGCTAGGCGGCATGATCTCGGCCCTGCTGTATTGGGGTGCGGTCTCACTGGGTCTTGTCTCTAACTTCTACATCTTGGTGAGCGGCACGTTCCCCATCTTCGTTCAGGGCTTTGTCCAGTGCCTCGACCCGCGCATCTGGGTGTTTACGATCGTTTTGATCGTGGTCATGGCTGTGGTCTGGTACCCGTTCTTTAAGGTGTACGATAACCAGCTCCTGGCTCAGGAGCAGGAGAACGCCGCGGCAGCTTCTGCCGAGGATGCTGAGTAGCATGAGTTACTTTGACAGAACGTCTGCCGCCGGTATGCCCGAGGGCTTTTTGTGGGGTGGTGCCCTCGCCGCCAACCAGGCCGAAGGGGGCTGGAACGAGGGCGGCCGCGGCATGTCGCACTCCGACCTGATCCCACAGGGTTCCGACCGCTGGGATGTAATGTTTGGCAGGCAAAAGCCCGTGGACGATCCGGACAGGCTGTATCCATGCCGCTGGGGCAACGACTTCTTCCATCATTGGCACGAGGATGTCGAGCTCTTTGCCGAGATGGGCTTTAAGTGCCTGCGTCTTTCAATTTGCTGGAGCCGTATTTTTCCCACAGGGATGGAGGCCGAGCCCAACGGCGAGGGCTTGGAGTTTTACCGTCAGGTATTCGAGGCGCTGCGCGAGCATGGAATCGAGCCGCTTGTGACGCTGTCGCACTACGACTATCCGTTGGCTCTGGTCGAGCGCTATGGTGGCTGGCAAAGCCGAGAGATGATCGAGCGGTATGCGCACTACGTCGAGACCGTCGGACGCGCGTACCAGGGCCTCGTGCGTTATTGGCTTACGTTCAACGAGATCAACAGCGTGGCGCTGTCCTATCTCAACGCGGGTGTCACGCTCGAGGATGAGCGTGACCGTGCAGCCGTGACTGCGGCGTTCTCGCACCATATGTTTATGGCGAGCGCTCGCGCTGTCGAGATTCTGCACAAGATCGATCCCGCAAACAAGGTGGGTTGCATGGTCGCTGCCGGTGCGACCTATCCGTACCGTTGTGCGCCCGAGGACGTATGGCTTGCGTATGAGGAGGACCGCGGCCGCTACTTCTACACAGACGTGATGGCTGCGGGCGCCTATCCTGCTTGGAAGCTGCGTGCACTCGAGAAAGAGGGTGTTCACGTGCCCTTTGAGCCGGGCGATACGGAGTATCTGGCAGAGCATACGGTCGACTTCATCTCGTTCTCGTACTATTGCTCGCGCTTGGTGTGCGCCGATGATCAGGTGATCGCCGAGAAGGCGGAGGGCAACGTGTTCCCGACGCTGCGCAATCCGTACCTCAAGGATAAAGAGACTGCCTGGAAATGGCAGATCGATGCGCTGGGTTTGCGCGTGACGCTTGCCGGCTACCACGATCGTTACCATCTTCCGCTCTTTATCGCTGAGAACGGTGTGGGCGGACTCGATGCGCTGGAAGACGGCAAAGTCCACGATGCGTATCATATTGATTACCTGCGAAGGCATATTCTTGCACTGCGCGATGCAATTGTCGAGGACGGTGTTGACCTGATGGGATACACGCCGTGGGGCTGTATCGATTTGGTGTCGGCCTCGACGGGGCAGATGAAGAAGCGCTATGGCTTTGTTTATGTTGATGCCGATGATATGGGCAAAGGCACGTTCGATCGCTACCGAAAGGACAGCTTCTGCTGGTATCAAAAGGTCATTGCATCAAATGGCGAGGACTTGAGTTAACCCTTGCAAGCCTGCTGCCCCCGCGGCCCGTTTCGGCCGCGGGGGCTTTTGCTATTTACCTAGTCCCCGATGAGACCCTCATTCTGTGGGTAGTCATTGGGGACGTTCTTAAACGACTAGTCATTTAAGTCTGTCCCCAATGACTGCGGAAACCCGGCACCTGGGGACGTTCCTTTTAATATGAGCAGGACATTGTCAAGAGGCAAAATCGGGCCTGG
>UQLC01000031.1 GCA_900541795.1 uncultured Collinsella sp.
GAAAGAAGCTGCGCCGCGGGGGAGGCGACCCAAATGGCTTTCTCATATCGTCTTTTCATATAGGAACACAAGGTCAAAGGCGGCACCATGATCCTCCTGGTCGACAAGATCGTGCGTTGAACGGGCGTCGCGCACATGGTAGTATTTCACAACGTGGTTCAAAGCGTTGGAGGCTGTTCTGCCACCCCAACTGTAAGTGCCACTTTATAAGGGCTCTTGGCGCAACGGTTAGCGCAGGGGACTCATAATCCCTGGGTTCTGGGTTCGAATCCCGGAGGGCCCACCAGGTATTTCAACAGGTCAGGCAATATGTCTGGCCTGTTTTCTTTTTCATGGCATTAGTTTTCACTTGCAAATAGCCTGCTTGCTCACTTCCGGGCGCCCTCGGTCGGCTGCCTGCGATGCCCCCGCCACGAAACCGGCCCATCTACTACGTTTAAGCCCGACTCCTAGACCATACCCCGTATTTCACGAAAACCGCAGGCCGTCTACCTGCGGTTTTATTTCTGTCCGAGACGCCATGGTCGGGGGATGCCGGCCAAACGTAGTAGATGGGCCGGTTTCGTGGCGGGGGCCCGGGGGCGGGCGGAGTGGAGCCTGATGGGAGGGCGGCGGCAGCGCCGCCCTCCCGCGGGGCGCGCCCCGCGGACTTAGTCGGGCATCGCGGGCCCATCGCTCTCGAGTCCGTCCCGCATCCGCGCCGCCGCCCCAGGAAAGTTTTTCCAAAATTCTCCTTGCATCGGCGGGGGAGTTCCCGTATAGTACTTCTTCGCACGGGGGCGTAGCTCAGCTGGGAGAGCGCTTGACTGGCAGTCAAGAGGTCAGGGGTTCGATCCCCCTCGTCTCCACCCGAGCATTGAATGAGACTCCAACGCAAGTTGGGGTCTTTTTTCATGTAGGCACACAAGGTCAAAGGCGGCACCATGATCCTCCTGGTCGACAAGATCGAAAAAAGCTTCGGCGCGCGCGTCGTCTTTAGCGGCGCGTCCTTCCAGATCAACCCCGGCGAGCGCTTCGCGCTCGTGGGCCCCAACGGCGCCGGCAAAACCACCATGCTCAAAATCATCATGGGCATCGACAGCCCCGACGCAGGCCAGGTCCAGTATGCCAAGGACTGCCAGGTAGGCTACCTAGAGCAGGAAACCAACCTCGAGCACAAGGACACCACCATCCTCGCCGAGGTCATGGCCGCTGCCAAGGAAATCCGCCGCATGGGCGAGCGCGCCAACGAGCTGCAGGCCCAAATCACCGAGCTCTCCGAACAGGGAAAGGACGTCGACGCACTCCTCAACGAGTACGGCCAGGTCCAGGACCGCTTTGAGCATCTGGGCGGCTACGAGCTCGAGAGCAACGCCCGCAAGATCCTGTCCGGTCTGGGCTTTAAGGTCACCGACTTTGAGCGCCCGTGCTCCGAGTTCTCGGGCGGCTGGCAGATGCGCATCGCGCTGGCCAAGCTCTTCCTGCGCCACCCCGACCTGCTGCTTCTGGACGAGCCCACCAACCACCTGGACCTCGAAAGCGTCCAGTGGCTGCGTGGCTTTATCGCCAACTACGACGGCGCCGTCCTCATCGTCAGCCACGACCGCGCTTTCATGGACGCCTGCGTCGACCACGTCGCCGCGCTCGAGAACCGTCGCGTAACCACCTACACCGGCAACTACAGCAGCTACCTCAAGCAGCGCGAGGACAACCTGGAGCAGATGCGCGCCAAGCGCGCCGCCCAGGAGCGCGACATCGCCCACATGCAGGTCTTCGTCGACAAGTTCCGCTACAAGCCCACCAAGGCAGCGCAGGCTCAGGAGCGCATCCGAAAGATCGAGCAGATCAAAAAGGAGCTCGTCATCCTGCCCGAGGGCCACAAGCACATCGACTTTAAGTTCCCCGACCCGCCGCGCTCGGGCGATATGGTCGTGGGCCTCGAGGGCGTCTCCAAGTCATACGGCGACAAGCACATCTACAGTGACATCGACCTCAAGCTCTACCGCGGCGAGCATGTGGCGCTCGTCGGCCCCAACGGCGCCGGCAAGTCCACCCTCATGAAGATCCTCGCCGGCCTGGAACCGCCCACCACCGGCACCCGCGACCTGGGCACCAACGTGGGTGTGGCCTACTACGCCCAGCACGCGCTCGAGGGCATGACCGAGTCCAACACCGTCCTGCAAGAGATCGACACCGTCACGCCCAAGTGGACCGTGCCGCAGCAGCGCAGCCTGCTGGGCGCCTTCCTATTTAGCGACAACGACTCCATCGAGAAGCAGGTCCGTGTCCTCTCCGGCGGCGAAAAGGCGCGTCTGGCGCTTGCCAAGATGCTCGTGGCCCCCGAGGCGCTCCTGTGCCTGGACGAGCCCACCAACCACCTGGACATCGACTCGGTAGACATGCTCGAGAACGCCCTGCAAAACTTCCCCGGCACCATCGTGCTGATCAGCCACGACGAGCACCTGGTACGCGCTGTGGCCAACCGCATCATTGACATCCGCGATGGCAAGGTCACGGTCTACGACGGCGACTACGACTACTACCTCTACAAGCGCGAGGACCTCGCAGCCCGCGCCGCGGCCGATGCGGCAGGGGAGAGCGCACCGGCCGCGACCAAGTCCGCTAAGGTCACCGCGGCCCAGCCCGACACCCCCGCCACCGCCTCCAAGCCCGCCGAGGGCAAAAAGACCAAGGAGCAAAAGCGCGCCGAGGCCCAGGCCCGCGCCGCGCTCAACAAAAAGCTCAAGGGCGTGCGCAACCAGCTCAAGAAGATCGAGGCCGAGCTCGACAAAAAGCGCGCCCGCTATGACGAGCTTATGGAATTGATGGCGAGCGAAGAGCTTTATGCCGATCAGGACAAGTTCAATGCCGCGCTGGGGGAATATAACGGCCTTAAGCAAGAACTGCCCAAGCTCGAGGACGAATGGCTGGAGCTTTCCACCCAGATCGAAGAGGAGACCGCGCGTGAATTCTCGTAAGGCCGCTGCCGTGGCGATGAGCGTCATCGCCATCGCCTGTCGCATCTGCGGCATCTTTATGAGCGCGATGACCGTGCTGCTGTGCTTTAGCGGCCTGACCGCCAAGCTGCAGATTGTCGGCTTTGTCGTTGAGCTTTCTCGCGCGCTGCCGAGCGCCATCGCCGGCTACGGCGTCATCACCTCACCCTTTGGCGGCGTTTTCCGCTTGGATTACGCCATCGTGGCCGTCATCCTGTTTGTAGCTGACTACCTGCTCACGCGCGCCTCGCGCCGCGTCCGCTAGGGGAGCGCCATGTCCAGCAGCTACATCATGAACCTGCTCGCCAGCGCCGTCGCCGTCATCGTGGGCATCGTCATCCACGAAAGTGCGCACGCCGCCGCGGCCTGGGCACTCGGCGATAAGACAGCCCGTTCGCGCGGCCGCGTGTCACTCAACCCGCTCAACCATATCGATCCGTTTGGCACTATCATCCTGCCGCTGCTCATGCTCGCCGCCGGTGGCCCGGTGTTTGCCTTCGCCAAGCCCGTGCCCGTCTACCTCAACAACCTCAAGCACCCCAAGCGCGACGAGGTCCTGGTGAGCGCGGCCGGCCCCGCATCGAATATCGCGCTCGCGTGCCTGGCTGCAGCCCTCATGCACCTGGCCTATGGCAACCTCTACGCCAGCATGTCCTTTGCTGTGGCGTCTCAAATCATGAACTTCGGCGCCACGTTTATCGTGGTTAACCTGTCGCTTGCGTTCTTTAACCTTATTCCGATTCCGCCGCTTGACGGCTCGTCTATCATCGTGCCGTTCCTTAAAGGCAAGGCGCTGACCAACTACTACCACCTGCAGCAATACGCTATGCCCATCCTCATCCTAGTGCTGTACCTGCTGCCCATGTGGACCGGCATCGATGTGATCGGCCGCTATTTCGACGTTACCGTGTATCCGCTCGCTGAGCAGATGCTCAACTTCGCAATCGCCGGCATCTAAGGTAAACTTACAGGTCGACCGTGCAAAACGGTCGCAACATGCACCCAAACCGCGCCGCGAAGGCGCCGTCAAAGGAGGTCGAAGATGTCGTATCGCGTGTCGACGCAGGTCTACAGCGGACCGTTCGACCTGCTGCTGCAGCTGGTAACCCGCCAAAAAGTAGATATCGGCGCCATCTCCAT
Source organism: uncultured Collinsella sp. (assembly GCA_900541795.1). GTDB lineage: Bacteria > Actinomycetota > Coriobacteriia > Coriobacteriales > Coriobacteriaceae > Collinsella. The sequence continues at coordinate 4,116 of UQLC01000031.1, forward strand.
CAGCGAGGTGGCCGAGCAGTACCTTGCCGAGGCCGAGCGCATCGAGGCGCTGGACCTGGACGTAGCAAGCGACTTTTTGCTGGTCGCGGCAACCCTTTTGGACATCAAGGCCGCCTCTCTGGTGCCGCAGGAGGCCCCGCGCAAAGTCGATGACGACGATGACGAGTTCGACGAAGACCTCGAAGAACTCAGTGCGCTCGACGGCGACGCCTTGCGCGAGGTCCTGATCCAGCGCCTGATTGCCTACAAGCAGTTTAAAGGCGCGGCGGCAGCCCTCGGTGCCCGCATGCAGGCCGAAAGTCGCATGCACCCGCGTGTGGCCGGCCCCGACCCCGAGTTCTTGGGCCTAATGCCCGACTATCTGGCCGGCATTACCCTGCGCGGCCTGGCCGTCATCTGCGCCGACCTGGACGGCAAGCGCCAGACCTTCCTGCTGGAGGCCGAGCATGTGGCGCCGCATCGCGTGCCGCTCGACCTGACCGTGGCCTCAGTCGACCGCTTTACCATGGCGCACCAAACCTGCACCTTCCGCGAGCTACTGGACGGCGATGCCACCACCGAGCAGCTCGTCGTCACCTTCCTAGCTATGCTTGAGCTCGCCAAGCGCGGCTCGCTCACGCTGAGCCAGGACGAGATCTTTGGAACCATCCGCATCAACCGCGTCGAGGGCGCCGAGGCCTATGTGCCCGGCGAGGGCCCCGAGCTCACCGAATAGGAGCGACCAACCATGTCAACCCTTTCCACGCTGGAGGCAAACAGCCTCAAAGGCGCCCTCGAGGCGCTGCTGCTGGTGTCAAGCGACCCAGTGAGTGCGCCCGCGCTGGCCGGCGCACTGGATATCGCCCCCGGCGAGTGCGCGTCGCTGCTCGCCGAGCTCAAGGTTGAGTACGAGGAGGCCAACCGCGGCTTTCAGCTGCGCGAGGTCGCCGGCGGCTGGCGCTTGTTTACGCACCCAGCCTACCACGATGTGGTCGAGGCCTATGTGTTGAGCTGGGATACGCAAAAGCTGTCGCAGGCGGCGCTCGAAACTTTGGCCGTCATCGCATACCACCAGCCCGTAACGCGCGAGGTGGTCAAGGGCATCCGCGGCGTCAACTCAGACGGCGTCATCGCGTCGCTCGTGGACAAGGGTCTGGTGCGCGAGCTCGGCCGTGACCCCCAGCGCGGTCAGGCCATCATTTACGGCACGACCAACGCCTTCTTGGAAAAGTTCGGTCTGCGCTCCACCCGCGACCTGCCCGATCTGGAGCAGTTTGCCCCCGACGAGCAGTCGCGCCAGTTTATCCGTGAGCGCCTGAGCGGCCGCAGCATTCAGTCCACGCTCGAGGAGCAGGCCGAGGACCTGGACGAAGAGCGCGAACTGCTTGATACCGATGTTGAAGATGTTGAGGCAGTCGAGGACTTGGAGACCCTGGTCGTCGACGAGACCTCGGAGGATTTGCATGACGAGGACTAACGAAGCAGGGGAGACGCGCGCCATGGGCAACGCAGTACCCGCAACCGACGCCCAGCCCGTCTACCCGCATACCATGCGCCTGCAGCGCTTTTTGGCGCGTACGGGCGTAGCGAGCCGCCGCGGGTCGGAGGACCTGATGACCGCCGGCCGCGTGACGGTTAACGGCGAGGTTGCGACCGAGCTGGGCACCAAGGTCGATGTCGACCGCGATCACATCGAGGTCGACGGCATGCCCGTCAAGCTCAACCAGGGCGCCGTGTACCTGATGCTCTACAAGCCGACCGGCTACCTTACCACCATGAGCGATCCGCAGGAGCGCCCTTGCGTGGCTGATCTTGTCCCGCGCGACCGCTTTCCGGGGCTCTTCCCGGTGGGTCGCCTGGACCGCGACACCACGGGCCTTTTGCTCTTTACCACCGACGGCGACCTGTCGCAGGACCTGCTGCACCCCAGCAAGCACGTCTACAAGACCTACCAGGCGCTCGTGGACGGGCAGCTGACCGACCGCGATCTGGACCCGCTCCGCCGTGGCATCGAGCTCGACGACGGCCTATGCCAGCCGGCAATCTGCCGCGTCATCACCGCACGCGAGGCCGAGGCCGTGGCGCCACAGGGCGTCAGGCCCGGCACCACCGCCGTGGAGGTCATTATCCGCGAGGGTCGCAAGAATCAGGTTAAGCGCATGTTGAGCAAGATTCACCATCATGTAATCCGCCTGCACCGCTGCAACTTTGCCGGCCTTGAGCTCAAGGACGTGGCCAAGGGCTCGTGGCGCGAACTCACCGATCGCGAGGCGCAGATCCTCAAGGCCGGCGGCATCCCGCCTAAGCAGGCCAGCTCCAAGCGCAACGGCGGCAAGCCCCAGGACATGCCCGCGGCCCGCACGCGTCACCACGGCAGCCACGGCTCCGCGCCCAAGCGCAACACCTACCGCGAGCGCTACACCGGCTAGGCAGACCGCCAGCCAAAACAGTGCCCGCGCATCATACCAGCACGTCAACCACCGAAAGGAAGCATTGCATGATCGTCGCCATTGACGGCCCCGCCGGTTCCGGCAAGTCCACCATCGCCAAGGAGATCGCCCGCCAGCTGGGCTTTAACAAGCTCGATACGGGCGCCATGTATCGCGCCGTCACCTTCGCCGCCCTCGACCGCGGCATCGATCTGGACGACGAGGCGGCCATCGACGCCCTCGCCGAGCAAATCGAAATCCGCTTTACCAACGGCACCGGCGAAGACACTCGCCTGACCATTGACGGCAAGGACGCCTCGGCTGCCATTCGCACCCCGCAGGTCGACGCCAACGTCTCCAAAGTCTCGGCCTACCCGGGCGTCCGCGCCGCCATGCTCATCCATCAGCGCCGCGCCGCCGAGGACCGAGACATCGTGGCCGAGGGTCGCGACATCGGAACCGTCGTATTCCCCAACGCGCAGGTCAAGGTCTTTCTGACCGCCGACCCGCGTGAGCGCGCCCGTCGCCGCGTGCTGCAGCGCCACCAGGACGACGCCCAGCCGCTCACCAGCGAGCAGCTCGAGGCCGAGGTCGACGAGACCCTCGACGCCCTCAAGCAACGCGACAAGCTCGACAGCAGTCGCGAGGTCGCTCCGCTCGTGCCCGCCGAAGACGCCGTGCACGTCGACTCCACCGCCCACACCATCGACGAGGTCGTCCGCATTATCGAGGACCTCATCAACCAAAGGAGGTAGCCCATGCGCCTGTTTAAGCAGACGCCCGAGGATTACTACAACGCCCCTTATGCCGAGTTCCCCGCACTCATCCGCGGCACCGTCTTCGTGGTCATGGCAATCCTTTGGGCCTTCTCCAAGCTCATGTGGCGCTGGAAGGTCGAGGATGCCGATCTGTTGTTTGAGCGCCAGGAAGGCCGCGGCAGCGTGGTCATCTGCAACCACACCTCGATGGCCGAGCTCCTGGCTGTAGAGACGGCGCTGTTCTTTGGCGGCCGCCGCATTCGCCCCATTTTTAAGTCCGAGTTTGCCAAGAGCAAAATTGTGCGCTGGGCCTTTAGCCGCGTGGGCGGCATTCCCGTCGAGCGCGGTACCGCCGACATGAAGTGCCTGCGTGCCGCCCAGCATGCGCTGCAGCGCGGCGAGGACGTCCTGATCTTCCCCGAGGGCACGCGCATCCGCTCGCGCGAGATCAAGCCCGAGGTCCACGGCGGCTTTGCGCTCATCGCCCAGATGGGCAAGGCACCCGTCAACCCCCTCGCCATCTGTGGCTGGTCCGACATCACGCCTGCGGGCAAAAAGATCATGCGACCCAAGAAGTGCTGGATCCGCGCCGGCAAGGCCATCTCGCTTTCGGACGCGCCGGCCGGGCTTAAGCGCACGGAGCGTCTGGCCTGGTTTGAATCCGAGGCCATGGACCGTGTCTACACCATGCGCGACGAGCTATGCAACGAGCATCCGGGCAGGTTCTAGCCATGAGCAAGAACGTGAAGAACACCGCAGCGGCCGCGTCCGACCAGACAGCCGTGCCCACCATCGAGATCGCTGCCCACGCCGGCACCTGCTACGGCGTGCAGCGCGCGCTCGATATGGCCCTGGCGGCCGCCCCGCAGGCGGGGGAGACCGCTCAAGTCCACACCCTGGGTCCGCTCATCCATAACCCCATCGTGGTGCGCGAGCTTGCTGAGGCAGGCGTCGGTCTTGCCGAGACCCTGGACGACGCCGCATCGGGCACCGTGATCATTCGCGCGCACGGCGTGGTGCCGCAGGTGATCGAGGCCGCTCGCGAGCGCGGCCTCGACGTGGTCGATGCCACCTGCCCCTACGTCAAGAAGGTCCACGTGGCCGCCGAGCGCCTGGTACGTGAGGGTTATCGCGTGATCGTCGTGGGCGAGCCGGGCCATCCCGAGGTTGAGGGCATCCTGGGCCATGCCGGCGATGACGCGCAGGTCGTGAGTTGCGCCGCCGATGCGGACGCGCTACCGCTCAAGGGCAAGGTGGGCCTGGTTGTGCAGACCACCCAAACCGCGCAGAACCTGGCCGAAGTTGTGGCCGCCATCACCCCGCGCGTGCAGGAATTGCGCGTGATTAACACCATCTGCGCCGCCACGACCGAGCGACAGCAGGCAGCAGCCGCACTTGCCAACCGCTGCGACTGCATGGTCGTGGTGGGCGGCAAGAACTCGGGCAACACCCGCCGCCTGGCGCAGATTTGCGCCGATGTTTGCGAGCGCACACATCACATCGAGGAGACGTCCGAGATCGAGGCCGCATGGTTTGTCAACGCACGCCACATCGGCATCACCGCCGGAGCCTCCACCCCGCAAGAACACATCGAGCGCGCCGTCGAGCGCATCAAGGAGCTTTGCCGCTAACCATGGACCAGACCGTACCCGCATACGCCGCCGAGGTGGCCGATTACGGGCGCAGCCGCGACCCCGAGCCGGGTGAGGGCGCGCTCGTAAAGAGCGTGCGTCCCGAATCGCCCGCGTGGGATGTGGGTATCGAGCCGGGCATGCGCGTGCTTACGGTCAACGGTGAGGCACTCACCGACATGATCGTGTGGCTCTGGGAGGCCGACGACGACACCGTCGACCTCGAGGTTTTTGACCCGCGCGACAACAGCGTCACCCCCGTCGAGCTCGACCGCTTCCCGGGAGAGGACTGGGGCCTTGAGTTCGATGGTCCCATCTTCGATGGCATGCGCACCTGCGTGAACGCCTGCGTGTTCTGCTTTATGACCATGATGCCCAAGGGCGGCCGCTCAACGCTCTATATTCGCGATGACGACTACCGCCTGAGCTTTTTGCAGGGCAACTTTGTCACGCTCACGAACCTCACCGACAAAGATGTTCAAAATGTCATCCAACGCAACATGAGTCCCATGAACGTGTCGGTCCACGCCGTGAGCCCCGATGTCCGCCGCCGCATGATGGGCCGCAACGCCCAGCGCGGTATGGACGTGCTCGAGGCCATCATGGCCGCCGGCATCGAGATTCACGCGCAGATCGTGTTGTGCCCCGGCATGAACGACGGCGAGGAGCTGGAAAAGACCCTGCGCTACTGCGAGGAACATGAGCAGATCACCAGCCTGGGCATTGTGCCGCTTGGTTTTACCAAGCATCAGAACCGCTTTAGCTGGTCATACAGCGACAAGCCCGAACTGGCACGCGAGACCATTACCATGATCCGTCCCTACCAGGACCGCGCCTTCGAGCGTTTTGGCCGCCACACCTTCCAGATGAGCGACGAGTTCTACCTGGACGCCGGCATCGATCCGCCCGAGGCGGACTTTTACGACGGTTACCCGCAGTACTACGACGGCATCGGCATGATCCGCTCGTATCTGGACGAGACCGACGACGTGCTTACCGCCGACGCCGAGCGTCTGCGTCGCGTTCGCGAGACAATCGCCGAGCGCAACCAGCACCTGCTGTGCCTCTCGGGCGCCAGCGCACGCGACACGGTGGCCCGCTTCGTGGAGTCTCCACAGGGCCTTGCGGGCTCCGTCACGGCCATCAAGAACCGCTACTTTGGCGGCAACGTGGACGTGACCGGCCTCATCGTCGCGTGTGACATTCTGGAGCAGCTGCCGCAAGACCTGTCGGGGGTTATGCTCTTTGTGCCTAAGCTCATGTTCAACGCTGACGGCATGACGCTTGACGAGTATCATCGTGACGATTTACTCGCAAGCCTTACCAGTCGCGGCGCCGAGGTTCATGTGGTGTCAACCATGCCGCATGAGCTGCTCGATACCCTGGAGCACATCCTTGGCATTGTGCCTGCCGACTCTACTAATTCCGCTGACCCTACCCATTAAAGGAGAGCAGATGAAACCTATCGTCGCCGTCGTCGGACGCCCCAACGTGGGCAAGTCCACGCTCGTTAACCGCCTGGCCCAGACCTCGGACGCCATCGTCCACGAGTCCCGCGGCGTCACGCGCGACCGCTCGTATCACACGGTCGATTGGAACGGCCGCGAGTTCACCATCGTCGACACGGGCGGTATCGAGCCGCTCAAGAGCGATGACGTCTTTGCCACATCCATCCGCGACCAGGCCCTTGCCGCAGCCGAGGAAGCTGCCGTCATCCTATTTGTGGTCGACGGCCGCACCGGCGTCACCGAGGAGGACGAGTCGGTCGCCCGCATGCTCAAGCGCTGCGACAAGCCGGTCTTTCTGCTGGTGAACAAGCTCGACAACCCCGATCGCGAGAACGACAGCATCTGGGAGTTCTATTCGCTCGGCATCGGTGAGCCCACGCCGCTCTCGGCCCTTCACGGCCATGGCACGGGCGACCTGCTCGACGACATCGTCGCTCTGCTTCCCGAGGAAGAGGACGAGGTCGCCGATGAGTTCCCCGACGCGCTGAACGTCGCCATCATCGGCCGCCCCAATGCCGGTAAGTCGTCGCTGTTCAACCGCATCCTGGGTGCCGACCGCTCCATCGTGTCCAACATTGCCGGCACGACGCGCGACGCCATCGACACCGTCGTGGAGCGCAACGGCAAGCACTACCGCATGGTCGACACCGCGGGCATTCGCAAGAAGAGCACCGTGTACGAGAACATCGAGTACTACTCCATGGTCCGCGGCCTGCGCGCCATCGACCGCGCCGACGTGGCACTGCTCGTCGTCGACGCCTCCGTGGGCGTTACGGAGCAGGACCAGAAGGTCATGGGTCTTGCCATCGAGCGCGGCTGCGCCATCGTGGTGCTGCTCAACAAGTGGGACCTGCTCGACGACGACCGCAAGCGCGAGGCCTGCATGGAGACCGTCGACCGCCGTCTGGGCGTCATGGCTCCCTGGGCCCAGTACCTGCGCATCTCAGCCCTGACCGGCCGTAGCGTCGAGAAGATCTGGTCGATGGTCGACGCGGCCGAAAAGACGCGCTCGCAAAAGATCAGTACCTCACGCCTCAACACGTTCCTCACCGACCTGCGCGAGTTCGGTCATACCGTGGTGGACGGCAAGCGCCGCCTGCGTATGCACTACGTGACCCAGACGGGCGTCAACCCGCCGACGTTCACGTTCTTCGTCAACCACAGTGACCTGGTCAACGACACCTACCAGCGCTACGTGGAGAACCGTATGCGCTCGACCTTCGACTTTGCCGGCACGCCCATTCGACTCTTCTTTAGGAAGAAGGAGCAAAAGGATGCATAATCCGATTCTGCTGACCGCCATCTGCGCCGTGGTCTCGTTCTTTATCGGGGCGATTCCGTTTGGCCTGATCTTGGGCCGCGTGTTCAACCACACGGACATCCGCAAGGCGGGCTCCGGCAACATCGGCACCACCAACGCCCTGCGTGTGGCCGGCCCCAAGGTGGCCGCGCTCACGCTGCTGCTCGACTGCCTTAAGGGCGCCATCTGCGTCCTTATCGCGCGTCCGCTCATCGCGAGCGTGGGCTACGGCTTCCCTGTGAGCATCATGGCGCCTGGAGCCCCCGGCGACTGGATGCTTGGCGTCATCTGCCTGGCTGCGGTGTGGGGTCACATCTTCTCGCCCTACCTCAACTTTCACGGAGGCAAAGGTATCGCCGTGGGCTTGGGCGTGATCCTCGCCTGGTACTGGCCAATCGGACTTTCGCTGTTGGGCATGTTTATCGTGGCCGTCGCCATCACCAAGTTTGTGTCGGTGGGCTCGCTTGCCGCGGCCATCGGTCTTCCCATCGCTGCTTGCGCGGTCTTTCCGTACAGCAGCCTGGGCCTCAAGTTCTGTATGGCGATAATCGGCATCACCGTGGTGTGGGCCCATCGTGCGAACATCAAAAAGCTCATGACCGGTAAGGAGTCCAAGCTCTCGTTTACCAAGCGCGTCACCGAGCCCGACGATAAGTAGGAGAGAGTCATGAATGTTGCGCTGATTGGCTCCGGCTCCTGGGGAACCGCCGTCGCCGGCCTTGCCGCCGCGCGAGCCGAGCGCGTGACCATGTGGGCCCACAGCGAGCAGACGGCCGCCGGCATCAATGGCGAGCACCGCAACCCCCGCTACCTTGTGGGCTACAAGCTGCCCGGCAACGTCGTCGCCACCACGGACCTGGTGCAGGCACTCGACGGCGCCGAGGCCATCATCTTCGCCGTTCCTTCGACGCACCTTCGCAGCGTGTGCCACCAGGCCGCGCCCTTTATCGCCGCCGATACCCCGGTGCTCTGCCTCACCAAGGGCATTGAGCCCGAGTCCGGCCTGCTCATGAGCGAGGTCATCGCCAGCGAGATTGGCAACGAGACGCGCGTGGCGGCGCTCTCGGGCCCCAACCATGCCGAGGAGATCTGCCGCGGCGGACTTTCTGCCGCCGTCATCGCCAGCAAAGACGCGCAGGTAGGGGAGACCTTTAAGAACCTGCTCCTATCCACGGCCTTCCGCATCTACCTGTCGCAGGACATGACCGGCGTCGAGGTTTGCGGCGCCATGAAAAATGTCATCGCGATCGTATGCGGAATCTCCGCCGGCACCGGTGCGGGCGACAACACGCTCGCCCTCATCATGACGCGCGGCCTGGCAGAGATCAGCCGTCTGGTGCACGCCCGCGGCGGTCAAGCTATGACCTGCATGGGACTTGCCGGCATGGGCGACCTCATTGCCACCTGCACCTCGGAGCATTCGCGCAACCGCACCTTTGGCTACGAGTTTGCCCACGGCGTGTCGCTCGACGAGTATCAGACGCGCACGCATATGGTTGTCGAGGGCGCCGTCGCGGCCCGCAGCGTCAGCGAACTTGCCCGTTCACTGGGCGTAGACATTCCGCTCACCTTTGCCGTGGAGCAAACACTCTATAACGGTGTTACTTTGGATAGGGCGCTCGAGATTCTTACCGATCGCGTCCCTTCTCAAGAGTTCTACGGACTCACCGACTAGCGCAGAAAGGCTTCTACCATGGGTTCCATCAAAATCGCTCCGTCCGTCCTTTCGGCCGACATGGCCAACCTCAAGGGCGAGCTCGACAAGATCGCCGGTGCCGACTATGTGCACTTCGACGTTATGGACGGTCACTTTACCGGCAACCTCACCTTTGGCGTTGACATCCTTAAGACCGTCAAGCGCTCCACCGATGTACCGGTCGACGCGCACCTGATGGTGTCGAACCCCGACGAGACGGTCGATTGGTACGCAGACGCCGGCGCCGATATGATCACCGTACACTACGAGGCCTCCACACACCTGCACCGCACGCTCACGCATCTGCAGCAGCGCGGCGTCAAAGCCGGTGTGGTGCTCAACCCCGCCACCCCCGTGTGTGTACTCGAGAGCATCATCGACGTCGTCGATATGGTGCTACTCATGAGCGTTAACCCCGGCTTTGGCGGCCAGAGCTTTATCCCGGGCACTCTGCATAAGCTCCACGAGCTCAAGGCCATGTGCGAGCGTCACGGCGTGTCGCCCATGATCGAGGTCGACGGCGGCATCTCTTCCAAAAACATCGCCGAGGTCGTTAAGGCCGGCGCCAACGTGCTCGTGGCCGGTTCTGCCGTATTTAAGTCCGAAGATCCCGCTGCCGAGGTTGCGCTGCTGCAGAAGCTGGGCAACGAGGCCGCACAGGAGGCATAAACCCTTATGACCGCAGGTCAAAACCGCATACCCGTGAATCTTGACTATGCCGCCTCGACGCCCATGCGCGCCGAGGCGCTCCTTGCGCAGCGCGAGTACGACGACAGCGAGCTTGCCGGCGTCAACCCCAACTCGCTGCATTCGCTCGGCCGCAAGGCCGCTGCGCGCCTAGAAATGGCGCGTCGCGAGATTGCCCGCAGCTTTGGCGCACGCGTCCGCCCGTCCGAGATCGTCCTGACCAACGGCGGCACCGAAGCCAACCAACTGGCGCTCCTCGGTCTTGCCGAGGGTGCACGTCAGCGCGACCGTAAGCGTAACCGCGTGATCGTATCTGCCATCGAGCACGATTCGATTCTGGACAACCTGCCGCTGCTGCGTGCCGCCGGGTTTAGCGTCGACCTGGTGCAGCCCTGCCGTGCGGGCTACATCGAACCCGCCGCACTGAGCGACTTGCTCAGCGACGACGTGGCGCTCGTGAGCATTATGGTCGCCAACAACGAGACCGGCGTGGTGCAGCCCATCCGCGAGCTTGCCGCGGCCGCACATGCTGCCGGCGCCCTGTTTCATACCGATGCCATCCAAGGCTACTTGCATATTCCGCTCGATGTCACCGAGCTGGGCGTCGATGCTATGACCGTTGCCGCGCACAAGATCGGCGGCCCCGTGGCATCCGGCGCACTCTACCTCAAGAACCGCACGCCGCTGCGTCCGCGCATCTTTGGCGGTGGACAGGAAGCCGGACGTCGTGCCGGCACGCAGGACCTGCGCACGCAGTTGGCCTTTGCCGCTGCCGCCCGCACGTTGGCGCCCCGCGTGGCCCAGGAGCGTACGACGCTGCAAGCTCTTTCCGACAAGCTCTACGCCACGCTTACGGCTCATCCGCGTATTCATGCCACCATGGGCGACTACGCACAGGCCGATCGTCTGCCGGGCATGGTTTCCATCTACGTCGACGGCATGGACTCCGAGGAGCTCATCATCAAGCTCGACGCCGCCGGCTTTGAGGTATCGGCCGGTTCTGCCTGCTCGAGCGGCAGCATGGACCCCAGCCACGTTTTGAGCGCGATGGGCATCGGTCGCGAGCAGGCATTGGGAGCATTGCGCATTTCCTTTGATGACCGCGTGAATCCGAGCGATCTGGACGAGTTCGCCCAAACGCTGCTCTCGATCGTGGGTACCGCATGATCATCACCGAGCTTGAGCGCGCGCTGCTGGCACGCTATCCCAAGGCGGACGCCGAGGGCTGGGATCACGTTGGGCTATCAGTGGGAGATCCCGCTGCTGAGATCACCGGTGTTGCCTGCGCACTCGACGCGACCGAGGCCAACGTGCACCGTGCTCTCGGGGCCGGCGTCAACGTGCTGCTGACGCATCATCCTATCTACATCAAGGCACCCGAGGCCTTTTGTCCGGCGGATACCACACGCCCCCAATGCAGCGCGGCGCTCTACGAGGCAGCGCGTTGCGGCGTGAGCATTATCTCGCTCCACACCAACCTGGACCGCTCGCACGAAGCCCGCGTCTGCCTGAGCGAGCTGCTGGGTGCCGCACCAGTGAGCTCACTGGAACACGTGGACAACCCCGAAGCCACCGGCCTGGGCGCGCTTGCAACGCTCAACGACCCGTGCACGCTGCGCGATCTTGCCACCCGTGCTGCCACAGCCTTCGGCAGCGACCCGCGTGTGTGGGGCGAAGCCGAGCACGCATGCCGCACCGTCGCCATTTTGGGCGGCTCCCTGGGCGACTTTGGAGAGCTCGCCATCGCCGCGGGCGCGGACGTTGTCGTGACGGGCGAGGCGGGCTATCACGTGGCGCAAGACCTTGCCTTGCGCGGACTACCGGTGATCCTGCTCGGCCACGACCGCTCTGAGGAGCCGTTCGTTGATATATTGATGAACTCTGCAGTTGACGCCGGGGTCGACCCCCGTCATGCGATTAAAATACTGAACCCTTGCCAATGGTGGACTGTGACAAAAGGAGAGAACTTATGAGCGCCGGCGCTACGCTACTCAAGCTGCAACAGATCGATTTGGAGCTCGCCCGCAACAAGAGCGAACTTGCCAATATGCCGGAGCTCAAGGAGCTCGCTTCCAAGCGCAAGACCTATGTGAAGCTCAAGTCCGAGATGACCAAGCTCTACGCCCAGCGCAAGGATCTGGACATTGAGCTCGACGATCTCAACACCACCGAGATTCAGACCAACAACGCCATTGAGGCTGCCAAGAAGCGCCACGTCGACGGCTCCGACTACCGCGAGGTTCAGGACCTGGAGAATGAACTCGCCACCTTGGCCAAGCGTCTGGACAAGATTGAGCACACCCGCAAGGATGTCGTCATCGCCCATAAGGAGGCGCTCGACCGCGAGGCCCGCGCGCAGGCAATCATCGCCAAGTTCGAGGAGGGTGTGAAGGCCGATACCAAGGCCGCCCGCGCCAAGGCCGCCGACCTCCAGGCACAGATTGACGCCGCCACTAAGGAGCGCACCGCCCTTGCCGCCACGCTGCCGACCGACGTGCTCACCGACTACGAGCGCCTGCTCAAGCAGTTCCGCGGCCTGGCCGTCGAGACCATCCAGGGCAACATCCCCACGGTTTGCCACACCGCGCTGCAGGCATCGTCCATGAGCGACCTCAACCACGACGGTAGCGAGATTACGCATTGCCCGTACTGCCACCGCCTCCTGGTGCTCCCGAGCAAGGAAGCTTAAACGATGGCGGCACCCAACAATTCAATGCAACTTGAGGAAAAAACGATCCTGCTGGGCATTACCGGCGGGATCGCCGCCTATAAGTCGTGCAACATCGTGCGCCTGCTGCAAAAGCGCGGTGCGCGCGTCAAGGTCGTTATGAGCGAGCATGCCACAGAGTTTGTGGGGCCGCTCACCTTCCGTGCGCTCACCAACGAGCCCGTCGCCGTGGGCCTGTTCGACGACCCCTTCGACCCCATCCACCACATTTCGCTTGCGCAGGAGCCCGATCTGGTGGTCGTGGCGCCCGCGACGGCCAATATCATCGCTAAGATGGCCAACGGCATCGCCGACGACCTCATCTCCACCACGCTGCTTGCCACGCCGCGGCCCATCGTGATTGCCCCCGCCATGAACAACGGCATGTGGAAGGCGCCGGCGACGCAGGCCAACATGGCCACGCTGCGCGAGCGCGGCGTCCATGTGGTGGGACCCGGCAGCGGCTACCTTGCCTGCGGTGACGTGGACACGGGACGCATGAGCGAGCCTGAGGACATCGTCGAGACTGTCTGTGAGGTGCTCAACCCCGTGCCTCAGGACCTAGCAGGTAGGCGCATCGTGATTACCGCCGGCCCCACGCACGAGCCGATCGACCCGGTGCGATTCATTGGCAACCGCTCTTCGGGCAAGATGGGCATCGCCCTGGCGGGGGAGGCTGCTCGCCGCGGTGCTGCGGTCACGCTCGTGTTGGGACCGACATCGCTCGATGTGCCCCGCGGCGTGGAGTGCGTGCGCGTGCAGACCGCAGCAGAGATGCTCCAGACGGCCCTGAGCGCCTTCCAGGCGGCCGATGCGGCCATTTGCGCGGCCGCCGTCGCCGACTACACACCGGCAGCCCCTGCGGACCATAAACTCAAAAAGTCCAACGAGCGCTTGGATCACATCGAGCTTGTCGAAACGGTCGATATTTTGGCCGAGCTCTCGCGCCAGAAGGGCAAGCGATGCGTGATCGGATTTGCGGCCGAGACTGATAACGTTGTCGAGTACGCCGAGCGCAAATTGGCACGCAAGGGCTGCGATGCCATTATCGCCAACGATGTCTCGCGCGCCGATTCGGGCTTTGGAACGGATACCGACAAGGCCTGGATTGTGACTACAACGGGCACGCAAGAACTTCCCGTGCTAACAAAACCCCAGCTCGCAGATACAATTTTGGACTTGCTTCAAAATTTATAAAAAAGTTCTTGCACAAGTCTAAAGTTTCGGGTTAATATACTCCCTGTTGCGAGCGAGAGCAGAGCAACAAACAAAAGCTTCGGGACGTGGCGCAGCTTGGTAGCGCACTTGACTGGGGGTCAAGGGGTCGCTGGTTCGAATCCAGTCGTCCCGACCAGAAGTTTGCAGGTCAGGCACCTAGTG
>UQLC01000032.1 GCA_900541795.1 uncultured Collinsella sp.
ACTTTTAAAATTAGAGCGCTATAGTTTAAGCAACGAACGGAATCCTTCCGCACAACAGGATCGACCGTTTGGGGACGGTTTTGTTTTGGCGGGTTGGATATCGGTATGGCCGGTGCGCGCCCGCGCCGGATAACCTGCCAAAGCAAACCCGTCTCCAACCGGAAGCTCTAGAACACGAAAGCGAGGACTTTGATGGCACAGTATCAGCTGCCCAACGACTTCTTCTTTGGCGCTGCTATGTCCGGCCCGCAGACTGAGGGTCAGTGGAACCAGGGCGGCAAGCTCGAGAACCTGTGGGACACCTGGTCCATCCAGGATCTGGGTTCGTTCTACAACCGCGTTGGCTCTTACGCCGGCAATGACTTTATGGCCAAGTACCAGGAAGACCTTCGCATTTTGAAGGACTTGGGTCTGGATACCTATCGCACTTCCATCCAGTGGAGCCGTCTGCTCGATGCCGACGGCAACCTCAACGAGGAAGGTGCCGCGTGGTATCACGAGTTGTTCCGCGCCTCTCGCGAAGCCGGCTTGGAGCCGTTTGTCAACTTGTACCACTTTGACATGCCCACCTACCTCTTTAACCGTGGCGGCTGGGAGAGCCGTGAGGTTGTCGAGGCTTACGCACATTACGCCGACGTCGCCTTCCACGAGTTTGGCCAGGAGATTAAGTACTGGTTCACCTTTAACGAGCCCATCGTCGAGCCCGAGCAGCGCTATCAGGAGGGCGTGTGGTTCCCGCAGCTCCACGACTTCAACCGCGCCCGCACCGTGCAGTATCACATCTCGCTGGCGCACGCGCTGGCCGTGGCCAACTATCGTCGCGCCTATGACGAGGGCGCTATTCGCGCCGATGCCAAGATCGGCATGATCAACTGCTTTACCCCGGTCTACACCAAGGAGAACCCCAGCGAGGCGGACCTCGAGGCCGTGCGCATGACCAGCGGCATCAACAACCGCTGGTGGCTCGACCTCATCACCAAGGGCGAGCTTCCTGCCGACGTGCTCGACAGCCTGGCCGAGGGCGGCGTTAAGCTCCCGTTCCGCGCCGGCGACCAAGAGATCCTTAAGCAGGGTGTTGTCGACTGGCTCGGCTGCAACTACTACCACCCCACGCGTGTTCAGGCGCCGGCGAGCAAGGTCGACCAGTACGGCCTGCCGCACTTTGCCGACGAGTACGTATGGCCCGACGCCGTTATGAACGAGAGCCGCGGCTGGGAGATCTACCCGCAGGGCCTCTACGACTTTGGCATGGACTGCGCTAAGAACTACCCCGATCTTGAGTGGTTCGTTTCCGAGAACGGCATCGGCATCATGGACGAATACAAGAACCGTGACGCCGAAGGAACCATCCAGGATGACTACCGCGTCGACTTTGTACGTCAGCACCTGGAGTGGGTGGCCAAGGCCATCGACGAGGGCGCCAAGTGCCGGGGCTATCACTACTGGGCCGTCATCGATAACTGGTCTTGGGCCAATGCCTTTAAGAATCGTTACGGCTTTGTCGAGGTCGATCTCATGGACGGCTACAAGCGCCGCCTTAAGAAGTCGGCGGCCTGGCTCAAACAGGTCGCCACGACCCACGTGGTTGATTAGCGACCGGGCGAACGCCCAGACCGCGCGCCGCCGCGCGCAACACATGGCACATCTGGTGGCAGAGGGCGACAGACCACCGTGCGCATAGGAAAAGGCCGGATTTGAAAGTTAGGAGCAATCATGGCCAGTGACAACGGAAAGAGCTTCCTCGACAAGTTTGCCGAGGTCTCTGCGAAGGTGGGAAACCAGGTTCACCTGCGTTCCCTGCGTGACGCCTTCGCGACCATCACGCCGCTCTATATCCTTGCGGGTATCGCGGTTCTTATTAACAACGTCGTGTTCCCTCTGTTCCCGCTCGATGCGGCGGGCCTTGCCAACCTTCAGACGTGGGGCTCGGCAATTACGCTGGGCACCCTCAACGTCTCTGCCATTATCTTGGCCGGATTGATTGGCTACAGCCTCGCCAAGAACAAGCGTTTCGATAACCCGCTCGCTTGCGTGGTCGTCGCCATCTCTGCCTTCGTCATCATGATGCCGCAGCAGATCACCGCCTCGCTTGCCGCCACGAGCCCACTGCTCACCGACAAGATCACCTCCGCCGAGGTCACGGGCGCCCTTTCGACTGCCAACACCGGCACCAACGGTCTGTTCTCGGCTATTATCATCGCCCTGCTTTCCGTCTCGCTCTTCATCAAGATTTCTGGCGTCGAGAAGCTCAAGGTTAAGCTGGGCGAGGGCGTGCCTCCCGCGGTCTCCAACTCCTTCAACGTCATGATTCCGATGCTGCTTAACCTCGCGGTCTTCGCTCTTGCCGCAGCCCTGCTCGCCGTGTGCGCCGGCACCGATCTGTGCACCATCATCTCCACGTGCATCTCCAACCCGCTCAAGAGCATCATGAACGCCGGTCCGTGGGCTGTTATCCTCATCTACACCCTTGCTAACCTGCTGTTCTGCGTCGGTATTCACCAGTCCACCATCTCTGGCGCTACCGTCGAGCCGATCCTGACCATGCTCATCGTCGACAACATGGCTACCTTTGCCGCCGGTGGCACCATCCAGCCCGATCACTACATGAACATGCAGATCGTTAACAGCTTCGCCCTCATCGGCGGCTCGGGCTGCACCCTCATGCTCCTGCTCGACACGCTCCTGTTCTCCAAGAACAAGGCTTCCGAGACCGTTTCCAAGATGGCTATCCTGCCTGGTCTGTTCAACATCAACGAGCCGGTTATCTACGGTTACCCCATCGTGTACAACCTGCCGCTCATGATCCCGTTCGTTCTTCTTCCCGATCTGTTCATCGGCATCACCTATGGCCTTACCTGCGCAGGCATCATCAGCCCCTGCATCGCCCAGGTGCCCTGGACCATGCCTCCCGTCATCAATGCCCTGCTCGCTACGGGCTTTGACTGGCGCGCCGGCGTGTGGCAGGCTATCGAGATTGTCATTGGCATGGCCGTCTACCTGCCCTTTATGAAGATTTCCGAGAAGGCAATCGCCAAGCAGGAGGCTTTCGCCGAGTAGAACGCCTAACGTTCGTCCCTTTCACCTTTGCGGGCGCCGGTACGCGGTGCCGGTGCCCGCAGCTCTCTCCCTTGTGTAAAGATGCAGGGGGGTGGGCACAATAGCCGCAAGGAATAAAACCAGTTGTCGTCTGCGCGCCGCGCAGTTATAAGGAGGAAACCATGAAGAAGATCATGCTCTGCTGCAATGCCGGTATGTCCACGAGCCTGCTGGTCCAGAAGATGCAGGCCGAGGTTGCAAACCGTGGTCTGGATATTGAGGTCGAGGCTCGTCCCATGAACGAGGCCCACGATCACCTGGACGAGTGCGACATGTTGCTGCTTGGTCCGCAGATCGGCTACACCAAGGGCGATTTTGAGAAGGAGGCCGCCGGCCGCTTCCCGGTTGAGGTTATCAACATGGTCGACTACGGCCGCATGAACGCTGCCGGCATCATCGACCACTGCGTCAGCGTGATGGGCTAGGTGCTCTGCATGGAGGATATGAACGAACTGCAGATGACCTGCTTTGAGATCATCAGCTACGTCGGTACCGCCAAGAGCATGTACATCAATGCCGTGCAAAAGGCCAAGGAGGGCGATTTTGACGCCGCCGAGGAGCTTATCAAGCAGGGCGACGAGGCCTATAACGGTGGCCACGATGTTCACATGGGGCTTCTGAAGAAGGAGGCCAACGGCGAACGTAACGGCGAGGCCCCGTTGATTTTGCTGCATGCCGAGGACCAGATGGCCGGCACCGAGACCATGCGCGTCATGGCGACGGAGCTCATCGAGGTTCACAAGCAGCTGCAGGCACTTCAGGCCTAGTCGGCGTTATCGCCGCGACGGACCGTGCGGTCCAACAGACAACATAGTCCCTTTGACGGGCGCCGGGAGCCTCCGCCTCCCGGCGCCTTTATTTTTGGGGATGGTCTTGCGCGGCCTGTTGGGCAGCCAATTGCGTTACCCCAGATAAAACCTGCCAAAACAAACCTGTCCTTTTTGGCAGGTTTTTGCCTTGGGAGCGGTACCATACAGGCAATGTTTAAACGAGAAAGGCGGGCTCCCATGGAACCTAAGCAGTATTACATCGGCATCGACGTCGGCGGCACCTCGGTCAAGGAGGGTCTGTTCGATGAGGACGGAAACCTGCTTGCCAAGGCCAGCGTGCCCACGCCTCCCATCGTTGACGCTGCGGGCTTTGCCGCGGTGACCGAGGCTATCGACCAGGTGGTCGCCAAGGCCCAGATTCCGCGTGCCTTTGTGTCGGGCATTGGCCTGGCCGTTCCGTGCCCCATCCCGGCATCGGGCGATGCCAAGGTCAAGGCGAACATCGCCATCAACCTGCCCGAGCTCAAGATCGCGATCCAGGAGCACTGCCCCGACGCGGTCGTTAAGTACGAGAACGACGCCAACGCTGCTGCTATGGGCGAGGCCTGGCTCGGCTCTGCCAAGGGCGTACAGAACGTGGTGATGGTCACCATTGGTACCGGCGTGGGCGGCGGCGTTATCGTTAACGGCGACGTGGTATCGGGCGTTGTGGGTGCTGGCGGCGAGATTGGCCACATGTGCCTGAACCCGGCCGAGGAGCGCACCTGCGGCTGCGGCGGCCATGGCCACCTGGAGCAGTATTCCAGCGCCACCGGCGTGGTGAGCAACTACCTTGCCGAGTGCAAGAAGGCGGGCGTCGAGCCCATCGAGCTGACCGGCCCCTCCGATTCCAAGGACGTGTTCCAGGCCTGCCGCGAGGGCGACAAGCTCGCGCTGGCCGCGGCCGATACCATGGCCGACTATCTCGGCCGTGCACTGGCGCTTATTGCCAACGTGGTTGATCCCGAGATGTTCCTCATCGGCGGCGGCGCCTCCGCTTCGGCCGATGTCTATCTCGACAAGGTTCGCGAGCACTTTAAGCAGTACGCGCTTTCCGCCTCGCGCGAGACGCCCATTAAGGTCGCTTCGCTCGGCAACGACGCCGGCATCATCGGTGCCGCATACGTAGCCCTGCGCGCCGCCGGTAAATAGCTGGTGCAAGGGGGTCAGGTTACTTTGCACCAACATGGTGCAAAAGGGACGGCCTTGGCCCCCATGCCTGCCCCAAATTGTGCCGTGCCCCTTCCGTCTGCGAAGGCTCGGCGCCAGCGTGCTACCATAGCTACGTCCAAGTACACATATCAAGTGGAGGATATCCATGGCAAACGTTCTTGTCTTTGGTCACCAGAACCCCGATAACGACGCCATCATGAGCGCCGTCGTCCTGTCCCAGCTGCTCAACCAGGTTGAGTATGCCGGCAACACCTACGAGGCCTGCGCCCTTGGTCAGCTTCCGGCGGAGTCCGCCAAGCTGCTCGCCGACGCCGGCATTGCCGAGCCCCGCGTGATTGAGTCCGTCGAGGCCGGTCAGCTCGTCGTCCTCACCGACCACAACGAGTCCGCCCAGTCCGTCGCCGGCCTTAAGGACGCCACGGTCTTTGGCGTCGTCGATCATCACCGCATCGGCGATTTCGAGACCGCCGGCCCGCTGCACTACATCTGCCTGCCCTGGGGCTCCAGCTGCACCATCGTCACCAAGCTCGCCGACGTGCTCGGCGTTGAGCTTTCCGACGTCCAGGCCAAGCTGCTGCTCTCGGCCATGATGACCGACACGCTCATGCTCAAGAGCCCCACCACCACCGCTGTCGACCGCGTCGTCGCCGCCAAGCTCGGCGAGCAGGTGGGCGTCGACCCGGTCAAGTTTGGCATGGAGGTCTTCCTCACCCGTCCGTCCGGCTCCTTCACCGCTGCCGAGATGGTCGGCAACGACATCAAGATGTTCGAGCCCGCCGGTAAGAAGCTGCTCATCGGCCAGTACGAGACCGTCGACAAGAGCCGCGCGCTCGGCATGATCGACGAGATCCGTGAGGCCATGCGCGCCTACGCCGCCGAGAAGGGTGCCGACGGCATTGTCCTGTGCATCACCGACATCATGGAGGAGGGCTCGCAGGTCCTGCTCGAGGGCGAGACCGAGGCTGCTCAGAAGGGCCTGGGCATTGCCGACGAGCACGACGGCGTCTGGATGCCGGGCGTCCTCTCCCGTAAGAAGCAGGTCGCTGCCCCCATCATGGCCGCCTGCTAGGTTTAGTTGACCGAACGCCACGACCGGATCGCGGACGCCCCGCGCTCCGGTCGTTTTTTGTGCATGCGCCGCGTCGTCTCTTGGACAGGCGTGCCCGTGCCGTTGAGCAAATAATGTTCAACCTGTGGTTCCGCTTTTCGGCCACGCCTGCGTGCTTGTCGTGCAGGGTAGGCTAGATGCAAGCGTAATACGTTAGAGCGCGGCGCCGCCACTTGGGCGGGCCGTGCTTTTTTAAGACGGGAGCTTTCCCGTGAAAGGAGCCGCCCATGGCAGCAACCGAGCAGCTGTTCAACGTCCGTGAGCGCAAGCGCTTTGAACGCCACGACATTTGGGAGCGCATCGCCGAGAACGGCACGATTTCCGCCGCGGTTATGGTCATCGCCGCCATCGCCGCCGTCATTTGCGCTAATACCGATGCCTACGAGGCCATCCATCACTTTTTGGAGACCCCGCTGTATGTGGGTCTGGGCAACCTTACGGCCGGTCTTACCGTTGAACTTTTCGTCAACGACTTCCTCATGGCGATTTTCTTTTTGTTGGTGGGCATTGAGCTTAAGTACGAGATGACGGTCGGCGAGCTCAAGAATCCGCGTCAGGCCATGCTTCCCATGCTGGCGGCCGTGGGCGGCGTTGTCGTTCCCGCCTGCATCTACCTGATCTTTAACCATGCCGGCGCCCGCAACGGTTGGGCCATCCCCATGGCAACCGATATTGCCTTTGCGCTGGGCGTGCTGTCGCTTTTGGGCAACCGCGTGCCCAACGGCGTGCGCGTGTTCTTCTCGACGCTCGCCATCGCCGACGACCTTATCTCCATCGCCGCCATCGCCATCTTCTACGGTCAGAGCCCCAATCCGTTTTGGTTGGGCGCCGCTGCGCTTGTGACCTGCGCGCTCGTGTGGCTCAACAAGACGCAGCATTACCGCCTTGCCCCGTATTCGGTACTGGGTCTGCTGTTGTGGTTCTGCATGTTCAAGAGCGGCGTACATGCCACGCTCGCCGGCGTCATCTTGGCCTTTACCATCCCGGCCAAGTGCGGCGTCAAGCTCGATAGCCTCACCGATTGGTTGGGCGAGTGCCTGCCGCTGCTTGATGACCGCTACGACGACGAGGCACACATCCTGGGCCAGCATGACTTTACCGTCTCGACCACCAGGGTCGAGCGCGTCATGCACCGCGTGACCCCGCCGCTCATCCGCATGGAGCGTCTGATCTCCACGCCGGTCAACTTTGTGATTCTGCCGATCTTTGCGTTCGTGAACGCACAGGTTCGCCTAGTGGGCGTGGACATGAGCACACTGCTCACCGACCCGGTGACGCTCGGCGTGTACTTTGGCATGCTGCTGGGCAAGCCGATTGGTATTTTTGGCATGACATTTACCCTGGTCAAGCTCAAGGCTTGCCAGTTGCCGCGCAACGTCAACTGGCACATGATTGCCGGTGTGGGCATTCTGGGCGGCATCGGCTTTACGATGTCGATCCTCATCAGCGGCCTCGCTTTCCCGACGGCCGAGTTTGAGGTTCTTGCCGCCAAGGCTGCCATTCTTGCCGGTTCGGTCACCGCGGCCGTGCTCGGCATGATCTACATGAGTGTGGTCTGCAAACACCCCGCGCCCAAGAACGAGTAAAAGCACAAACAAGTTTGAAAACGCCGCCCGTGAACACCGTCACAAGCGGCGTTTTAGTCATTGGGGACGTTCTTAAATGACTAGGTTTATTCCACGGTGCCGTAGACGGCGCCCCAGCCGTGGGCGGCCAAGGCGGAGTTGAGCTGGTCGCAAAGCGATTGGCGGTCGTAGTAGCCGGGCGGCAAAAGGTTGACGATTTCCATGAGGTCGGGCGCGAGGTCCAAGATCTCGGCCTGCACGATGAGATCCAGGCGGTCGATGGCGCGGCGGTCATAAAACAGTCCGTCGACCAGGCGCTGCAGGTCGCCGAATTCCTCGGCCTGGAACGATCCGTACTCCATAGTGCCTCCTTGGGCGCCCCACGCCGGCATGCGCGGCGATGTCGTAATTCATTGCGATGGACTTAATCTATCACGGCTTCATACCGTTGCGGCAGTGGCGGTCTATACTTAGACGAACTGCAACGTCCCGCTTCGCGAAAGGTCGCACCCATGCAGACGATCTACCAGAAGATGGAAACCACCGAACTCGATGCCGCCATCGAGGCGCTCAAAGCCGAGGTCGCCGAGGTCAAGGCCAAGGGCCTGGCGCTCGATATGGCTCGCGGCAAGCCGTCGCCCTCCCAGGTGGACATCTCGCGCCCCATGCTCGATATCCTCAATGCCGACGCCGATCTGCACGATGGCAACGTCGATTGTTCCAACTACGGCTGCTTCGAGGGTATTCCTTCGGCACGCAAGTTGGCAGGGGAGCTCCTGGGCTGCCCCGCCGAGCAGACGCTCGTGCTGGGTTCGTCGAGCTTGCTGATCGAGCACGATATCGCCGGTATGTTCTGGCGTTGCGGCTCGTGTGGTAGCGATCCTTGGGAGGCTTACGAGGCAGCGCACGACGGCAAGAAGGTCAAGTTCCTGTGCCCGGTTCCCGGCTACGATCGCCACTTTGGCATTACCGCCGACTTGGGTATCGAGAACGTTCCCGTCGCGATGACCGACAACGGCCCCGACATGGACGAGGTCGAGCGCCTGGTTGCCGCCGACGACTCCATCAAGGGCATCTGGTGCGTGCCCAAGTATTCCAACCCCACGGGCATCACCTTTAGCGAGGACACCGTGCGTCGCCTGGTCGAGATGCCCACGGCCGCGCCCGATTTCCGCATCTTCTGGGACAACGCCTACTGCGTGCACGACCTGTACGACGAGACCGACGAGCTCGCCAACATCTTCGATCTTGCCCGCGCGGCGGGCACCGAGGACCGCGTGGTGGCCTTTGCCTCGACGTCCAAGATCACCTTCCCGGGCGCCGGTATCGGCTTTATCGGTGCGAGCCCCGCGGTTATCGCGGAGTTCTCCAAGCGCCTGAAGGCCGGCCTCATCAGCGCCGACAAGCTCAACCAACTGCGCCACGTGCGCTTCCTTCCCACCATCGAGGCGGTCAAGGAGCACATGAAAAAGCATGCCGAGTTTTTGCGCCCGCGCTTTGAGGCCGTTGAGCGCAAGCTTACCGAGGGCCTGGGCGATACGGGTTGCGCCACCTGGACGCATCCCCGCGGCGGCTACTTTGTAAGCTTCGATGGTCCCGAGGGCTCGGCCCAGAAGGTCGCCGCGCTTTGTGCCGACCTGGGCGTCAAGCTCACGCCGGCTGGTGCCACCTGGCCTTATGGCAAGGATCCGCGCGATACCAACATCCGCATCGCGCCGAGCTATCCCACGGTCGAGGACCTGGAGGCCGCGCTCGATGTGCTGGTGCTGGCCGTTAAGCTTGTCGCTGCCGAGCTCGCGCGTGCCGAGCGCGCCTAACGCGCGGCTTCCCGTACTATCCGCACCTTCGATACGTAAAGGAGCATATACATGGATTTGGGTATTTCCACCAACCCCACGCCAGAGCTCTACACCATTAAGGTAACCGGCGAGATCGATATCTCTAACGCCGATAGCCTGCGCAATGCCATCGACCTGGCGCTCGAGCAGCCCACCGAGGCCGTTGAGCTCGATTTTGCCCAGGTGAGCTACATCGATTCGACGGGCATTGGCGTGCTCGTGGGCGCCGCGCACCACGCGGTCGACCACGGCAAGCGCTTTAGCTGCACCAATGTGCAGCCCCCGGTGATGCGCGTGGTCCAGCTGTTGGGTGTCGACCAGGAGATTTCGATCACCGCTGCATAATCTTTGCCCCAAAAGGGCGTGCCGTTTGGCATATGTTTGTGATGCGCTCGGACGTTTTGGCGTCCGGGCGCTATACTTGACCGAATGAATAGACGAGTTCCGGCCGAATGGCGCGGTGCGGGCTCGACTCACATCGAGCCTTGGAGGTATGTGTGTTTGGTATTGGAGAGGGTGAGCTCGCGATCATCGTGGTCTTCGGCTTTTTGCTGTTTGGCCCGGATAAGCTCCCACAGATGGGCCGCACGATCGGCCGTGCCATCCGTCAGTTCCGCGAGACGCAGGAAAAGATGACGGCCGTTGTTCAGTCTGAGATTATCGATCCGGTAAGTGAGGCCGCTTCGGCACCGGTCAAGCCCAAGAAGACTGCCGTCGATGACGATTCCGATGCGGACAAGGATGCCGCCGAGACGGCAGCGCCCGCCAAGAAGGAGACCTTTGCCGAGCGTCGCGCCCGCCTTGCTGCCGAGAAGGCCGCGAGCGAGGCTGCCGCCGAGGGCGAGGGTGCTGCTGAGGAGGCCGAGGGTGCCGAGCCTGCCGCTGCCGCCGAGCCTGTCGTCGAGCCCGAGCCTGCTGCAGAACCGGAGCCCGAGCCCGAGCCGGTAGAGCCCACGACGGCCGACCTCTACGCCCGTCGTCCCCGCAAGCGCAAGGCCGTCGTCGACCAGCTCGCCCGCGAGCTCGAGGCCGAGGACGACGCCGCTGCCGCCGACGCCTCGAAGGGAGGCGATGAGTAATGCCTATCGGACCTGCGCGCATGCCGCTCTTCGATCACCTGGGAGAGCTCCGTCGCCGCCTGACTATCGTGGTCGTGTCGGTGTTTGCCGCCGCCATCGTGCTGTATTTCGCCACGCCCGTGGTGCTCGACATCCTGGAAGACCCCATCCGCTCCTTTGTGCCGGACGGTAAGTTCTACATCACCACCACGCTCGGCGGCTTTGGCCTGCGCTTCTCGCTGGCCATCAAGATGGCCGTGGTCATGTGCACGCCCATGATCATCTGGCAGATTCTAGCATTTTTCCTGCCGGCGCTGCGTCCCAACGAGCGCAAATGGGTCGTGCCCACGGTGCTCGCCTCGACGGTGCTGTTCTTCCTGGGCGCCATCTTCTGCTATTTCATCATCATCCCGGCGGGCTTTGAGTGGCTTATCGGCGAGACCTCGGCCGTCGCCACGGCGCTGCCCGACCTGGAGAACTACGTCAACATGGAGCTGCTCTTTATGATCGGCTTTGGCGTGGCGTTTGAGCTGCCGCTTATCATCTTCTACCTGTCCGTCTTCCACATCGTGTCCTACGCGGCCTTCCGCGGCGCCTGGCGCTACGTGTACGTGGGCCTGCTTGTGGGCTCGGCTGTGATTACGCCCGACGGCTCGCCCGTTACGCTGGGCCTCATGTATGGTGCCCTGCTCTCGCTCTACGAGATTTCGCTCGCCATTGCCCGCGTGGTCATTACCGCGCGCGAGGGCAAGGAGGGCTTGTTTGTGAGCCGTCTGGACCTGTTCTCGGACGATGAGGACGACGAGGAGTAAATCGGTATGCACGAGGTTGGCATTGTCAACGGCATACTCGATACAGTGATTCGCGCGGCGCGTGGGGCGGGGGCCTCGCGCGCCGTTTTGGTAACGCTGCGTATCGGGGATATGACCGAAGTTGTGCGCGAGGCGCTCGACTTTGCGTGGGAGACATTTCGCGATGAGGACCCGCTCACGCGAGGCTGCGAGCTTGCCGTGGAGGAAGTCCATCCACAAAGCGAGTGTCTGGACTGCGGGGAGGTCTTTGAGCACGATCGCTTCCATTGCCGCTGTCCCCAATGTGGCGGCGCCAACGTGCGCCTGCTGCACGGCCGCGAACTCGACATCGCAAGTATCGAAATCGAAACCCCCGACGATTAGCCCATCAGCCACCTGGGGACGGGGTATAAAGGGGCAAAAGTAAGGAGCGCTGAGTATGGCTGAGAAAACGATTGATATCGCGTCGCCGATCCTGTCGCGCAATGAGCGCCTGGCAGATCAGCTGCGTCAGCGATTTAATGAGGCAGGCACCTATGTGATCAACGTCTTGTCGAGCCCCGGTTCGGGCAAGACCACCACGATCCTGGGCACCAACGAGCGCCTGCGTGACAAGGCCGGCCTGCGCTGTGCCGTCATCGAGGGCGATATCGCCTCGGATGTCGACGCCATCACCATGAAGGAAGCCGGCATGCCCGCCATCCAGATCAACACGGGCGGCCTGTGCCACCTCGAGGGCAACATGATCATGGAGGCCGTTGACGCGTTCGACCAGGCGGTGGGTCTTCAAAATATCGACGTCATCTTTATCGAAAACGTGGGCAACCTGGTCTGCCCGGTCGACTTTGACCTGGGCGAGAACCTGTCCATCATGATTCTCTCGGTGCCCGAGGGCGACGACAAGCCCATCAAGTACCCGGGCATCTTCCAGCACGCCGGCGCGCAGCTGCTCAATAAGGTCGACGTGGCCCCGGCTTTCGATTTTGACATGGATAGGTATACTAGGACACTCGATGACCTCAATCCGCAGGCGCCGCGGTTTGCCGTGAGCGCGCGCAAGGGCGAGGGCATGGATGCCTGGTGCGATTGGCTCATCGGGCAGATCGAGCAAGCAAGGGCGTAAATCGGCCGCCATACGGGCGGGCGTAGCCGCAGAGACACGAGATAGGAGCCTCTTTTGAAGCTCATCATCGCCGAGAAAAACGACGCCGCGCGTCAGATCGCCGAGCGTCTGTCCACGGGCAAACCCAAAAAGGACAAGGTGTACAACACCGCCATCTACCGTTTTGAGTGGAAGGGCGAGGAGTGTGTGACGATCGGTCTCGCCGGTCACATCCTTGCGCCCGATTTTTGCGACAGCGTGCTGTTCGATAAAAAGCTGGGTTGGTATTCGGTGACCGAGGACGGCGAGATGCTGCCGGCCGACATGCCCGATGGCCTGGCTCGTCCGCCCTACGACACCAAGCGTAAGCCGTTTCTTGCCGACGGTATCTCCATCAAGGGCTGGAAGCTCGAGAGCCTGCCCTACCTCACCTGGGCGCCCGTCATTAAGCTACCGGCCGAGAAGGAGCTCATTCGCTCGCTCAAGAACCTGGCTAAGAAGTCCGACAGTGTCATCATCGCCACGGACTTCGATCGCGAGGGCGAGCTGATCGGTTCGGACGCCCTCAACAAGGTGCGCGAGGTTGCGCCGGACTTGCCGGTCGCCCGCGCCCAGTACTCTTCGTTTACCAAGGCCGAGATCACGCAGGCCTTCGATAATCTCGTCTCGCTCGACCAGAATCTGGCCGACGCCGGCGAGAGCCGCCAGCACATCGACCTCATTTGGGGTGCGGTGCTCACGCGTTACCTGACGCTCGCCAAGTTTGGCGGCTTTGGTAACGTGCGCTCTGCCGGCCGCGTGCAGACGCCGACGCTTGCCCTGGTGGTCGAGCGCGAGCGCGAGCGCATGGCGTTTGTGCCCGAGGACTATTGGCAGATTCGCGGCATGGGTGCTGCGCAGGGCGCTGCCGAGGATGACCGCTTTAAGATTGCGCACAAGACGGCACGCTTTACCGACAAGGATGCTGCTGAGACGGCGTACGGCCATGTTGACGGCGTCGCGACGGCAACCGTCGCCGCGGTGACCAAGCGCTCGCGCAAGCAGCAGCCGCCCACGCCGTTTGCGACCACCTCGCTGCAGGCTGCCGCCGCAGCCGAGGGCATCTCGCCTGCGCGTACCATGCGCATCGCCGAGTCTCTCTACATGGCGGGCCTCATCAGCTACCCGCGTGTCGACAACACCGTGTATCCCGCGACGCTCGATTTGGGCGCCGTGGTGAGTGACCTGGCAAAGATCAACCCGGCGCTGGCGCCCGTGTGCAAAAAGGTACTCGCTGGTCCCATGAAGCCCACGCGCGGTAAAGTCGAGACCACCGACCACCCGCCTATCTACCCCACGGGCGAGGGCGATCCGTCCACGCTCGACGGCGGTCAGCGCAAGCTCTACGACCTCATCGCCCGCCGCTTCCTGGCGACGCTTATGGGTCCCGCGACCATCGAGAACACCAAGCTCGAGCTCGACGTGAACGGTGAGCCGTTCGTGGCTTCGGGCGATGTGCTCGTGACTCCGGGCTTCCGCGAGGCGTATCCGTATGGACTTAAGCGCGATGAGCAGATGCCGCCGCTGGAGCAGGGCGATACGGTCGACGTGTTCGACATTAAACTCGAGGCCAAGCAGACCGAGCCGCCCGCGCGCTACAGCCAGGGCAAGCTCGTGCAGGAGATGGAAAAGCGCGGCCTGGGTACCAAGTCCACGCGTGCGAGCATCATCGAGCGCCTGTATGCCGTGCGCTATCTCAAAAATGATCCCGTTGAGCCGAGCCAGCTGGGCATCGCCATCATCGACGCGCTGACGCAATTTGCCCCGCGCATCACGAGCCCCGATATGACCAGCGAGCTCGACGGCGACATGACCCGCGTCGAGCGCGGCGAGGACACCGAAGAGCATGTCGTGACGCACT
The DNA here is from genome assembly GCA_900541795.1 of uncultured Collinsella sp. Taxonomy (GTDB): domain Bacteria; phylum Actinomycetota; class Coriobacteriia; order Coriobacteriales; family Coriobacteriaceae; genus Collinsella. The sequence continues at coordinate 14,441 of UQLC01000032.1, forward strand.
CGCGCGCGCTGCTGGCCGGTGTGCTCGACGAGCTGCTCAAACATACGCAGGAGCTCGGCGACGCCATCAGCGACGCCGTCACGGCCGATGCGCGCGTGGGTGCCTGCCCCAAGTGCGGCAAGGATCTGGTTATGAAGACGAGCGCCAAGACCCGCGGTAGCTTTATCGGCTGCATGGGCTGGCCCGACTGCGACGTGACCTATCCGGTGCCGAGCGGCGTCAAGGTAAGCCCGCTCGAGGGCGAGGCGGCCGTGTGCCCCGAGTGCGGCGCGCCGCGCATTAAGTGCCAGCCGTTCCGCCAGAAGGCCTTCGAGATTTGCGTGAACCCCACGTGCCCCACCAACTACGAGCCTGACCTTAAGGTGGGCGAGTGCAAGGTGTGCGCCGAGGCCGGACGCCATGGCGACCTGATCGCGCACAAGAGCGAGAAGAGCGGCAAGCGCTTTATCCGCTGCACCAACTACGATGACTGCGGCGTGAGCTATCCTCTGCCGGCGCGCGGTAAGCTCGAGGCGACGGGTGAGACTTGCCCCGAATGCGGCGCCCCCATCGTGGTGGTCAACACGGCGCGCGGCCCGTGGCGCATCTGCGTGAACATGGACTGCCCGACCAAGGAGAAGAAGCCCGCCCGCGGTCGCAAGACCACGACCAAGGCGAGCACGGCCAAGAAGACGACGGCGGCAAAGAAGACTGCTGCCAAGAAGACGACCGCCAAAAAGACGACGGCCAAGAAGTCGACTACCAAAAAGACCGCTGCCGGCAAGTAACCGAGCACATATCCGAGCACATATAGACGCGGCGGGGCCGGGCGCGCAAATGTAAATGCGCGCCCGGCCCCACTTCTAAGTTGCGGTGAAATAGGGACTGTTTT
>UQLC01000033.1 GCA_900541795.1 uncultured Collinsella sp.
TTCCCACATTCATCCGTACATGTACGGATGAATGTGGGAGGTGTTCGGATGAAGTCGATAATCAAGGGGTCGATCCGCACCTCCCCGAAGGAGAGGGCGTGCGAGCGCGGCCGGCGCTCACGGCGCAGATGGGCCGCGACCTTGGCGCGCAGCTCCGCGGCCCCGAAGGGCTTGCGGACGTAGTCGTCGGCGCCCAGGCCGTAGCCGGCCACGGCGTCCTCCTCGGCCACGCGCGCGGTCAGGAAGACGATGGGCCCGTCGAAGTCCGGGCGGATCTGCCGCACGAGCTCGAAGCCGTCGAGCCCCGGCATCATGACGTCGCAGAGCACGAGGTCGAAGCGCGAAAGGTCCATCCCCGGGACCGCCGTCGGGTCCGCCGCCTTGACGACCTCATGGCCGTCGCGGCCGAGGACGCGCGCGAGCGCGTCGAGGATCGCCCGCTCATCATCCACTGCCAGTATCCTCGCCATGTTCGACCTCCTGAAACTTCCGTCGGAATTGTACTAGCGCCGCGCTCAGCGGTCCAGAGCCCTGCGCGCAGCCGAGGGCGCCTCGGCCGCGTCGCACGCGCGGTAGCGCACGCCCGAGCCGCCGCGCGCCTCGATCTCGAGCCAGCCCTCGCCGTCCGACTCCCGTCCGAAGAAGATGAGCTGGAGCTCTCGGACATTGCCCCTGTCGTCCGCCGCGTCCACCAGGTAGACGTAGTTCGCCCCCGCCCCGGTGGCGTCGGCGTAGGAGCTCGCGTGGCTGCCGGGCTCGGGCGCGGGCGCCCACATGGCGATCTCAGGGTTGGGCAGCACGCGGTCGGCGATTGAGTGCAGCGCCGACCTCCAGCCAGCGCCGAGCAGGGCATTCCCGCCCAGGACGAGCGCTGCGGAGAGGAGGACGAGCACGGCGGCGAGCGGCTTCCTACGCATCTGCCCTCCCGTCCTCGAAGCGGCAGAACCAGGCGATAAGGACGGCGGCGGTTGCCAGGGTGAGCACGAGGCCAGCGAGCGCAGTCGTGAGGAGAGGGCCCGCCGCGCGTGCGGCGTCGATGAAGGCCTCCACCCCGAGCGACCCCAGGCGCGCGGGCCAGGCGAGCGGCACCCTGCTCAGGGGCGTCGCCAGGGCACCGGTGAGCTCGCCGGTCATGAGGCCGTGCGCAAGTCCTCCCACTGAGAAGAACGCGAGGAGCATTCCCGCCGCGCCGGCGCCGATGGCGGCGTTGCGGCCGAGGCGCAGGGCCACGCCGAGCCCCAGCGCGTAGAGGGGCAGGCTGCCCAGCACGATGCCCGCCCAGGCGGCCGCAAGCGGAGCGGGCCCGAGCGGCAGGCGCCCGGCGACGGCGAGCACGGCCCCGAACACGCCGAGCGCCACGGCCAGCGCGCCCGCGCCGAGCGCCGCAAGGGCGAGTAGCTTCGCCGCGACGGCGCGCCCGCGCGAGGGGACCGCCGTGAGGTTGGCGAGGCGCCCGGCAGCGCGCTCCTCGTCCACGGCGAGCCCGCAGACGATGGCGGACATAAGCGGCATGAGGGCGCCGAGGAACTGGGCGTAGGCGTCCATGCCCAGCGCCGGGTCCCATCGGGTCATGGAGAAGTACTCGCCGCAGGCAAGACCGGCTGCCAGGCCGCAGACGAGGTGCACCACTGCGAGCGGGGAGCGCGCCAGGCGCAGGGCCTCGGAGAGCAGGGCCAGAGAGAGTCATGCGTGGCGTCGGGTCGGAGAGTCGTGTCACGGCCATCACCTCTCCTCGGAGCGCGCGAACCAGGCCGCGCCCGCCGCCGTGAGCGCGGCGAACGCGAGCGCGCAGACCGCAAGGCCCGCCAGTGTAAGCATGCCGTCCGCCGCGAGCGCCCCGCCGAGCGCCATGTCCGCCGCGAGTGGCTCGCCGCTCGGCAGCACGGGGATGAAGCTCGTGGGGATGACCATGCTCGCCGACGGCGGAAAGAGCTGCGGCAGCGGCATCAGCGACCAGGCGAAACCACCCATGAGCTGCGCGGCGAGCGGGCAGAAGATGCCCGCGAGCATGCCGAGCCGCGCCGTGAGGAAGAGCCCTGCGGGGATCATCCACGCCGTGGTCACCGTGTTGGCGAGCGCGCAGAGGAGCATCGTGAACGTGCCCGCGGCCGTGAGGCCCTGCGAGGAGAACGCCGATCCCGCGAGGTAGATGCCGAAGACCACGAGGTTCGAGAGCGTGCAGAGCGCGAGGCATCCAGAGCGCCTTGGCCCACCAGGCGCGCCTAAGCGGGAAGCCCAGGCCCAGAAGCCCCCGCATCCGCGTGCGCGCGTCCGCCCGCGCGACGCACGCCACCACGAGCGAGAGAGCCACGGGCAGGAAGAGCGCGTACCAGTAGTTCCACGCGCTGAAGATCTGCACGCCCCGGTAGGGCATCGCGCCGAGCAGCGGCATCGGCAGTGCCATGAGCACGGCCAGGCGAACTGGTGCTGCGTGGCGCGACTTCAGGGCCTCGGCGCGCAGGCCCGCGAGCAGGCCGCCTTTCTCGCCCGTCATGCCGCCACCTCCCCGTGCGCTCGACGCCCCTCCCGGCAGACGCTCATGAAGAGTTCCTCGAGGTCCTGCCCGGGCCGAAGCGCATCCTCGTAGGCGAGGCGCCCCCCGTAGATGATGCCGATGGTGTCCGCCATCTGCTGCACCTCGGAGAGGATGTGGCTCGAGACGATCACCGTCGTGCCCGCCGCCGCGAAGCCGCGGATCTGGTCGCGCAGCTCCTCGATGCCGATGGGGTCGAGGCCGTTGGTGGGCTCGTCGAGCACGAGCAGGCGTGGCCGGGCGATCAGCGCCAGCGCGAGCCCCAGGCGCTGCCGCATGCCCATCGAGAAGCGCCCGGCGCGCTTCTTCCCAGTGTCCGCGAGGTCCACGGCGGCGAGCACCTCATCTATGCGGCTCTCGGGAAGGCCCAGCAGCGTGGTGCGCGCGCAGGTTCTCGCGCGCGGTGAGGTTGGGGTAGAGCGGCGCCTCCTCGATGAGGCTGCCGATTGCGTAGAGGTCCTCGCGGCGCCAGGCGTGCCCGGCAAAGAGGATCTCCCCGGCCGTCGGCCGCAGCATCCCGCAGATCATCTTGAGCGTTGTCGACTTGCCGGCGCCGTTGGGGCCGAGCAGCCCGTACACCTCGCCCTCGCGGATATGAAGGCTCACGTCGGCCACGGCGTCCTGCGCCTGGTCGCCGCGGCCGAAGCGCTTGGTGAGCCCGCGCGTCTCGAGCATGTAATCCATGGGCTTATCCTTTCTCTTCCGGGCGCGCGGGCCGAGTCGCCGTGCCCGCGCGCCTTACCTTTCGGGTTCAACATCCATGGTGGGGCGCGTTTCTAACGAAGCTGTAACGGCCGTTGGGCTCTTTTGGCGCCAGCCCTTCTCGACCCGTACGCCACTCATGGTATGTTTATCGCGATAACAAGGACGGAGGTGCTCGTGGCACGCAATAAGTACCCGGAGGAGACGGTCGAGAAGATTCTCGACGTTGCCGAGCGGCTCCTCGTGGAGCGCGGCTACGAGCACACCACGATGATCTGAAGAGCAATACGCTAAATCGAAAAAGGTAATCGAAGCCGCGCCTGTGGACTTATCGAGGGTCGAGATTCCCGCCCCATCCATCGGCACCCAGCAGAAGGTCGTCGACATCCTCGATCGCTTCGGCACCCTAACCAAATCGCTCACCGACGGTAGGATAAACCCCCATGAATATATGAATTGACCTGCTGACTCCAATGAAGATTGGAGGGTAACTGCCAGGGGTGACGGCCCAGCGAGTGTTATTTTGCGAGCTAGGCGCATCGAAAGCGACCTTTCGTGGTATAAACTACTTGCCGGAAGCCGCGGCTTTCAGAGTACGGCTTACGTGTACGTTTAACCTCCGTGGGCGACGGGGTGCCGCAAGGCGTAGAATATCGCCCACCTGTAGGGGCCTGCAGCGATGCGGGCCCCGCTTCGTATGAAGGGGGCGCAACCGATGAAGATCGTATCCATCTCCCAGGACTTCTTCGATCTCGTCGAGGGCGACCGCGAGCTCATGCTTAAGCACAATCGTCCCTGCATCGTGGTGGTGAGGCTGCGTTTCCGCGGGAAGCGCAGGGACTTTGCCGTGCCGCTGCGTTCCAACATCGCCCCTAACGTGCCCAAAGACCAGTACTTTGCGTTGCCACCCCGCCCCACGACGCGCCCCGGCTGCCGCCACGGCATCCACTACATCAAGATGTTCCCCATAACCAAGGCCTACCAGCGCCGCTTCAGGACCGAGGGCTCGGCCTACTACGAGACGCTCCAGCGCATCATCGATGGCAACACCAAGCGCATTGTCTCCGAGTGCCAGGCGTACCTCGACCGCTACGAGCGCGAGGAAAGGCCTCGCTTTGCCGTCGACATCGACCGCATCGTGGGGCTGCTGGAGGGCGAGAAGTAGGGCACCTCGGCTCAGTCACGAGCCATGCGGAGTCGCTCCGCATTTTTGAACGCCGCTTGTGCGTCCCAAATACTTGAGAAACAAGCTGTGAAGTGCGGTGGCGCGCCCGTGCCCGTGCATAGCCGTCACCATCAGCGTCTACGCGGCGTCGGCTTCAAGTGGAACTGACGCCGCTGCTGTATATGGTTTGCCTTGCTGCGAATGGCGATCAATGCCCGCGATGCTTCTGCTTGCGCTTCAACTTTCGCTGCTCGAAGCGCGTCTCCGCCTCATCCGCGCGACGCTGACTTCTTGCTTGAGCCGACTCCCGCTTCATCGCTTCCCGCTGTGCCGCGAGCGCCTGTTGTGCCTTGGTGCTCACCGCGGGCCGTTTAAGGGCTTTCGCTGCCTCGCGAGCGCGCCGCTTGGGGTTCTTCGCGGGCTTGCTCGCCTCGGTCGAATCGTGACCGAAGAACGAGAGCTTCGCCCATTTGCTGGCAACGAATCGCAGGATCTCCTCATTGGACGGTTCTGCGCCGAAGACGATGCGGGCGGCGCCGTATCTGCCGTCCTCGACATGCTCCGCCAGCCCGACCCAAAATTGGCCGTCGTGATATGACGATGAGCAGCAAGTCGCTGATAGCCGCCCTGCGAAGCTAGTTGCCTTGTTCGCAGTCGGGCCGCAGGCCGCACCTACGCTCGAGCTCTGCCACGAGGGCATCGTTGTCGGTCACCGAGACGATGGCGTCGCCGTCGTAGGGCGCCTTGATATAGACGCGGTCGAGCGAATTGGCCGTCCCCGCCCAGAGCGTCCTGGTGCGCCGAACGCCCCGCACGTGGGCGTAGGGTATCACCGAACGCATCCCAGCATACACGACGACGAGGCGGTCGCCGTAGAGCTCGAGGCGGTTGCTGCGGACGGGAAGGGCGGCCAGGGCCACGAGGGCCGGGACGGGCAGCAGCGCGAGCCAGCCCCATAGGAGCGCGGGACTCGAGCTCAGGAAACACGCGATACACGCCGCGGATAAACCGCCCGCCACAATCACCATGGCCGCTATGAACCACGGGTCTGTCCTGCCGGGAAACACCCGCTCCGGACGCTCGCCCTTCTCACCCATTACGGCCTCCCTCCCGACGCCCTCCCTGGCGGAGCGTGGGGCCGGAGAGTGCCTTGAACCCGTCGCCGACCATCTCGCCCTCCGTTCTGTGGGTCTTCTGTAGTGGTGTGTACCCCCGACTGTTCGACGGATGTCGTACGATTGAACGTTTTTCGAACTGTTTTTTAAGATGGGTGCGGCAGGATCGAGCAGATTGTTCGCGCGAGAGGCTCCCCGCCGCCGCGCCCGGTCTCGGGTTCGATGCATCGACATCCGTCTCAGGTGGTGTCTCCGCTGCGCGACATTGCAGGGGGCAAAGTCGAGATGCCATGGGGCGCGCCGAGGCTTTGCCCGCGGGGCGAAGATTCTAGGGGTCCGACGTGGCCCAGAGGGGAGACGGACATGTAAGCACTTATGACCGAGGAGCTGGCCGAGTGCCTGCCGCCGCTGTACGCGACCGAGGGAGGGGCGCTCGCCCTCGACCTCGCAAGCCCGGAAGGCGAGGGCTACCTTGACCTTTGGTGCTCGCTCACCATCAACCTCTCGGGCGGCCCCTTCGCCTCCACGTGGCTCATTCACGCTTGTGCCCGGCATCATGGACATGGGCGTCGCTAAGTCGCCCACTGTGGCGCAAGCCCCTGTCGGCTCAACGTTCGACGAGATAAACCGCATGTTCTCAAAGCTCGGCTTTATCGATTACAATTCACGCCTCGCGCAAGGGCCGTTCTACTCCCCAAACCTAATCTGCCTGTCGCACGTCTCGAGGCGGCGGGGCGGCGCCTTCTCGCGTGAGTCGATTCCCGTTTTACTGATGCGTCCCAACATGCCCTTACGCATGTTGGGACGCCGCTTTCGAAACTTCAAAACCATTCGGTTTTCGAAACTGAGTGGGAATAAGTTATCGGTACGCTTTTTTATAAAATGTAAAAAAGCACCCCCATAACTGATGAAATGGACGCTGAGAAAAAGGGGTGCATCTTGCGTATATACCGACGTGAAGATCTACCTCTATCTTGCATCGCGCGGGTACGAACTTTCTGTGGGCCGTATTGGGAAGCTCGAGTGTGACTTCATCGCTCGTAGGCGCAATGCTTACGCCTATATCTAGGTCTCTATGTCGATTGCCGACAGAGGCGTCGAGGAGCGCGAGTACAGGCCGTTCGGCCACATCAGGGATGGGTATCCGCGTTACTTGTTCACGCTTGATCCTCTATTGCAGGAGAGGGATGGCGTCAGGCACCTTAACATGGCGTCGTTTATGCAAGATGGCGGTGATCTTATTTGAGCGGTGGCCAGATTCCTTTGCTTCCTAGTGCGCAAGCAGCGCGGGTATCAAATGAGGATCACTGCCTCACGTGGAATCGACGGATTGAGAACTTGTTTTGATGTTGACAGGCTTTTGGCCAGTGGCTCCTATTGTCGAGTGGGAATAGCGGAAATAACGGCCTCCGGACCTTTGGTTCGGAGGTTTTCTTTTTCGTTCTGTTCGGAAAGAGCTCCTTGCCGGAGCCCCATGGATAGCGAACGGCTTTATCGAGCGTGCGCGTTCTCGTAGGCGCCTTTGATTTCTTCCGGCAAATTGTTGGGAATCAGTGCCTTCACTCTATCCTCGTTGCCATCTTGAATCGCCTGCTCGTAGTACCAGCATTTGAACTTCAGCATGTCCAGCGCGCGGTTCATGTTCTCGATCTCCGACTCCATGTGGGCCTTCCGCTCCTCGAACATGGCCTTGCGCTTCGGGTAGGTCGATGGCCCCTCTGCGCACCATTCCATGAACAGACGGATGTCCTTGATCTCCATTCCCGCCTTCTTCAGGCATTCGATGACCCGAAGCGCCTCGAGTTCCGTATCGCCGAATCGGCGAATGCCGGACGTCCGCTCCAGCCCCGGGAACAATCCCTGCTTGTCGTAATACCGCAGCGTTGAGGCGGGCAAGCCGAACATTTCCGCCACCTGTCCGATTATGTACATGGCCCCTCCGAATAAATCTCGAATTCATTCCTTGACCTAAAGTCAGGTTTAGGTATTACCTTCATTCTCGTCAATACAAATCGGTAGCGCAAGGGGTGGTCCGTAATGGGCAAAACGGTTTTCGCCGGCGGCGTGAACGGTGTGGGCGATATCGCCGGGTATCCCGCTCTGGAACAGGTGCGACGAATGGGCATGGAAATCTAGGCGGGCTACTTAGCCGCGTGGAGACGGATTCGTGTCCAGAACCATCGATAGGAGGAAATCGATCATGGCAATTAAGCAGACGGCAGGCAGAGATGCCCTGGGGGAGTTCGCCCCCAAGTTCGCACAGCTCAACGATGATGTGCTGTTCGGCGAGGTGTGGAGCCGGGAGGGCGAGCTTTCCTTGCGAGATCGCAGCATAGTGACGGTGGTTGCCCTAATGGCGCAGGGCCTGACGGACTCCTCGTTCCAATATCATCTGATGTCCGCAAAGAACAACGGCGTGACCAGGGCGGAGATAGCGGAGATCCTTACGCATGCGGCGTTTTACGCAGGCTGGCCCAAGGCGTGGGCGGCCTTCCGCATGGCGAAAGAGGTCTGGGCGGATGACGATGCCGCCGACGCAAAGGCCGAGCACCAAAACGAGATGGCCTTTCCCATCGGTGCCCCTAACGACGCATTCGCGAAGTACTTTATCGGCCAAAGCTACCTTGCGCCCCTTTCCACCGAGCAGGTCGGTGTTTACAACGTGACGTTCGAGCCCGGCTGCCGCAACAACTGGCACATCCATCACGCCAAAAGCGGTGGCGGGCAGATTCTCGTCTGTGTGGCTGGTCGAGGGTTTTACCAGGAATGGGGAAGGCCGGCACAGGAGCTGCGCCCGGGTGATGTGGTCAACATCGCCCCGGGGGTGAAGCATTGGCACGGAGCCGCGCCCGACGGCTGGTTCTCCCATCTCGCGCTGGAGGTTCCGGGCGAGGAGGCCTCCAACGAGTGGTTGGAGCCCGTGAACGACGAGGAATATCTCAAAGCGACTAACAAGGAGGTTTAAATACCTTCGCCGTCCGCGCCGCCGAGAGCAAGGCGCCCAAGTCTGCCTGGATCGCCTCTGCCTTGCTTCCAAGTTGCAGTGGAGCCGAGTCGCCCGAGATGTTTATGCTCAGCAGGTGCGCATCCGGCAGCTTTGCGGTCATGCTCCAGAACGGGAGCGTGATGATACCGGGGGTCATCTCGCCTACGCCGAGTTCAAGGAAAAGCAACCTGCTGTCGCGGCGCTCGCGCACGAAGTTCTCGTAACGCTCGATGCTCTCGCGCCAGGCCGCGCCCTGCAGAAATGTGTCATCGCGCACCCACGGCACAAGCTGCCAGCCGCAGTGCGGGCATCGGGGGACATCCTCGCTGCGGATCTCGAACCCCGTCATGCCCACGAGCATACGCTCGACGTAGGGACTCGCGTCGAAGAGCTCGTCGCAGCATGGCTGCTTGCACTGAAGGTGCGCGAAGCTTCCCTGATAGTTGCAGGTCCTCTCGGTGGGAAACGTCTTTTCGACCTGGGTGTCCACATTGGTGCTCAGGATGAAGTAGTCCTTATGGCTGATGAGCGATCGCAGGTCGAGATAGGGCTGCGAGGCCGGCTCGCGTAGCATGAAGTCGATGTATCGCGCGTAGTAGGCCCATTGCTGCTCGAGGCTGGGGTAGAGGTGGTAAAAGCCGTCAAAAAGACTCTTGAAGCCAAAGGCTTGCTGCCAGTCCGCCATTCCGGCACGCGTCATGCCCGCGTGGTTGTAATGGTTGAACCCGGCGGCGCTCGACATGCCCGAGCCGATGCCGACGATGATGGCGTCGGCATCGTCGATAAGGCTTCGAAGCCTATACGCTTCCCTCTCTAGAGACGGCATTGGGTAATCTCCTCGAAAGCCGGGGCCATATCGCCGTCAACGAGAATTGTCTCGCACAAAGCGTCGGGCGCCATGGCCTGGCTGTAGTTGAACACGATGTAGGTGGCGTGCTCGCTGTCGTTCGCGACCTGAGCGAGCATGCGCTTTATGATGCCGTTGCGCAGCCCCACGCCAAGCTCGAGAATGACAACCCTGCCATTGTGATGGACTTGCACAAGGCGTGCGAGTTCTTCGAGCTGGGCTGTAGCGAGGGCATCTGGATGAGCGAGACGCATTTCGTCAATCGACGTGCGTATGCTCCCCTCCGTTTCGAGCACGCTGTTCTCGTTGAACCCTGCACGTGCGAAGTGTCCGTCGATATTGCACGTGATCACGAAGGTGTCAGCGTGCTCCGTAAGATGCCGCAGCCTGTTCATGAGCGGGCTGGGCTCATACTCGACATACTCCTTTTGATGGAACCGCTCGGCCCATCGGCGTCGTACGTTTGCATCTAGAGAGGCGAGCCCCTGCAGTATGCAGCCGATGCCGTCGGCCTGGGCGAGGTCCCCGTACGCCTCTCGGAAATGGGCGTCGGCGCAGAAGAGATTGAGCCCTTCCGCCATGTCGAGCCCGTTGCTGGCGCCGATGATGACAAGATCCGCCTCGGCAAGTGCCTGGCCGATACGAACCGCTTTTACCGTTTCCATGCGCTACCTACCCAGTGTCTTGCGCACGTCGGCGAGCACGTCGGCGATATCGGCGCGAACGGCGAGCCCCCGATCCTCGATTGCACGGGGGAGAAACTGCGTCCTGTTGTTCACGGCGATGTAGCCAGCCTGCGGTAACTGCGCTGTGAGGGCCCAGAACGGCTCCTGAATAAACGCGGGCGTCATGCGGCCCACGCCCAGCTCAAGGAAGAGAATCTTCTGCCGCGCGTGCGCGTCGAGCCAGTCGGACACCTTGCGGTACTGCTCCTCGTAGAGCTCGCCCTGCAGGAAGTTGCCGTAGCCGCGAACCCAAGGGAACGCCTCTGCCCCGCAGTGCGGGCAGCGTGGCACGAGTTCTGTCGGAACCTCTAGGCCGTCTCCCATGGCCTCTACCATACGAGAGACCGGCTCGATGGCGTCCCATACCTCGTCGGTACAGCAACGGGAGCACTGGAAGAAGCGGTGGTCGCCTTGGATCTCTGCCACCTTCTCCCAAGGGTAGATTTTCATGAACTGCGTGTCCTGGTTGGTGGCGAGAACGAAGAAGTCTTTCTCGGTAAGAATGGCGTCGAGATCTTTGTAGGGCCCGCGCAGCGGGGCGTTGAGCGTGGTGTCGAGGAAGGTGGCAAGGTAGCCCCAGCGCGACTCGGCGGTGGGCCAGCGGTAGGACGACCCTTCAAAAGCGCCTCTGAAACCGTAGTGCTCGGCGAATTTGCCGAAATGCCTGCGATAGGTCGCGTTGTCCTCGTAGTAGAAGTCGCCGCCGCCCGCCGCGGAGAGTCCGGAGGCCCCGCCCACCAGCACGCAATCGGCTTCCTCGATCATCCGGGCGAAGTCCTTGATTTGCTGGTCGTAGGGCTCCGGCTCGCGGGCGCTCAGCTCATAGGGCGTGCCGCCGGTGCGGTAGGCGGCCTGATGGGAAAACGATTGGTTGGTGAGTTCGATAACGAGCCGCTCGTATAGAGTCACTTGATACTCTCTTTCAACTACAATAAACAGGTGTCTATAAAAAGCATCAATGTTGATTTACGTCAGAGCAATGAACAGTTTCGAGCTGCTGTCGATAAACGAGCAGCTTCTGGATATTGTTGAGCGCTGCAATTGGAGGGGCCATGGAATCGGGGAAGATCGATCGTCGCCGACGCTATACGCTCTCGGTCATACGGGAGGCGTTCTTTGCGCTGCTGGCCGAGGTCGGCTTCGCGAAGATGACGGTGGCGGACATCTGCCGCTGCGCCGATATCAACCGCGGCACGTTCTATTTGCACTACGAGGACAAGTTCGCGCTGCTCGACGCGCTTATCGACGAGGCCCTGGCGGCGGCGCCCCCACTCGAGGGAACGGAGGCGGGGGCCCTCTGCCAGCGCCCGCCGGCAAACGATGACTATTATCTGCTCTACTCGGATGACGATGCGTACACCCGGGTGGCACAGCGTGTCGTCGAGCGCGGCGCTGAGCAGATGGTTCCCTCGATCATGGAGGAGACCGGACTCTCGCGTGAGGACGCCTATCTGCTCTTCGTTCACGACGTCCAGGGAAATCTCGCGGTCAACCGCCTGCTTGGTTGGAGGCGAGGACCCGAGTTCGCCCACGCCCAGGAGCTGCTCAGCGCCTATTCCGAAGGGGGCATGCGAGCGGTATCGGCTCCTTGCACACCGATCGCGAATTAGAACATGATAGCGTCGTCGGCCGTGAAGGCATCAAGGGATCCCTGCTTGACCTGGATGCAGACGTATGTGATGCCCGAGTCGGATGCGGCGCGGAACTGACGGTGTGCGGCGGGGGAAATGCGCAGCCAGTCGCCGGCTGCAAGCTCGATATCCTCACCGTCGATCGTGACCGAGCCCGCGCCCTCGAGCACGCCATAAATCTCCTCGTTTTCCTTGTGTGCATGGACAAACGGAACGCCAGCGCCGGCGGGAAGATTGTTGACACTCACCTCTGCCCCGGTAAGCCCGAGCACTTCGTGCAGCTCGACACGGCTCTCATTACCGATGTGGGTCTTTGCATAATTAGCCATAATGGTTCCTCTCTTTGGGTTGATTTACCTTGCAGGCATCTCCTGCGTGAGTTATATTCAACGCGAAGGCGCATGCAAATACGAGTACGCACATATTTGTAACTGCGTACTTTTTTGTGAAACCGGTATGGTCAAGGAGGTCGGGTCTCCCATGATGGCGAAAGAGGAACTTCCGGAGTGTCCGGTCGCAACGGCGGTAGCGCTCATTGGCGGCAAGTGGAAGTTGCTCATTATCCGTAACTTGCGCGTACGCCCCTGGCGTTTCAACGAGTTGCGCCGCGACCTTGAGGGGATCTCTCAGAAGGTGCTTACCGACAGCCTGCGACAGATGGAGGATGATGGGCTGGTCTTTCGCCACGACTATGGCGAGAATCCTCCCCGCGTTGAGTATGGCCTTACCGAGCTCGGTCGCCAGATGATGCCCATCATGGACTCGCTCGCAGACTTCGGCGCTTATTACAAGACGGTCGTTTCGTAGCGGACACGCTGCTTGGGGGGGGCGGAGAACCGCTACGAGGGTGCTAACGAAAACCTGTCCCGAATCATCGTGCGCCTGCGGCATGAAGAAGGGAGATTCCTATGAATATCGTTGTATTGAGCGGCAGCCCGCGTAAGGGCGCCAATACCGACACTATGGTCGAGGCGTTTGCCGAGACCGCGCGCGAGGTCGGCCATACGGTCGAGGTCATCCGCGTTGCAGGCAAAAAGATCGCCGGCTGCCTGGGATGCCAGTACTGCCTCGCCCACGAGGGCACCTGTGTGCAGAAGGATGACATGGCCGATGTGATCGAGTCGCTGAAAGACGCCGATATGGCTGTCTTCGCTTCGCCTATCTACTGGTTTGATATTACTGCGCAGGAGAAAGCCGCTATTGACCGCCTGTACGCCTTCGGTGCCACGGGCTTCCCGTTCACCAAGACGGCCCTTTTGCTCGATAGCCACAGCGAGGGCGTCTATGATGCGGCGATCGCTATGTACAAGTCAGCCTGTGCCTACTGCAAGTGGGAGGACCAGGGCATTGTCACCATTAGCGGCATGACCGAGCGCGACAGCATGGCCTCCTCGCCCAAGTTGGAAGAGGTGCGAGAGCTCGCTCGCAAGCTGGCCTAAGGGCAAGGAGAACGCATGGCAATCGATTGTAGCGCGAGCATATGAATAGGGGTGTATTCCCTCAAGTGCCGTATAGAACAATTTTTTAACGCAGAAAAATAACTGAAAACAAATTAATCCGCGTTAAAATATTGTCAAACAGAAGTTCATGAGGGAAGGTTGCGTATGCGTCGCAAGGCAGACGAGCTCCTTAGGGAATGGCGAGACAGGGCCGATAGAAAACCTTTGCTGGTCAAAGGCGTGCGCCAGTGTGGCAAGACCTATCTGCTCAGAACGTACGCTCAAGATCTTTTCGAATCGGTTGTCTACGTTAATCTTGAGAACGACCGGTCGGCGCGAGCGGATTTTTCGGGCGGTCTTGACCCTCATTCGATCGTACGCGCGATCGAGGCTCGTACGGGACAGCGTATCGTGCCTGGCAAAACTTTACTGTTCATTGACGAGATCCAGGCATGCGAGGAAGCGCTCACTTCCCTTAAATACTTTTGCGAAGATGCTCCCGAGTATTATGTTGCGGCTGCTGGGTCGCTTCTTGGGGTTGCCATTAACCATCAGTCGTATTCGTTCCCCGTTGGAAAGACCGACTTGATTGAGATGACTCCACTCGATTTCGAGGAGTTTCTCTGGGCGATGGGGCACGATCAGCTGGTCGACGAGATACGCTCATCATTCGAGTTAATGGCTCCTCTTGCGCCAAGCCTTCATGAAAAGGCGCTTGGGCTCTATCGACAGTATCTTGTTGTTGGCGGAATGCCCGAGGCGGTCCAAACGTACATCGATGATCAGTCAATCATTGATGTGGCCGAAAAGCATCGGATTATTCTCGACGGATATTCCGCCGACACCAATAAATATGCTGATGAACGCTTGAGCGCAAAGACGCGTGCGTGCTTCGATTCCATTCCACAGCAGCTTGCCAAAGAGAATCGTAAATTTCAATACAAGGTAGTGCGAGCGGGGGGCAATGCGTCTCTCTTTGGAGATGCTCTCGACTGGCTTGTATTGTCGGGTACGGTGGCGCGCTGCAGCCTAGTCGGGCAGATCGAAAGCCCCTTAGAGGCCTTCGTTAACCCTTCTGCTTTTAAAATCTATCAGGCGGATACAGGGCTCCTCGTCTCCAAGGCCGGTGCACAACGCGCCGATATTCTTGCCGGCATCGGTGGTACATTCATGGGTGCACTTACCGAAAACTATGTTGCCCAACAGCTTTCAGCCATGGGCTATCCGCTGCATTATTGGGCGCGAGACAATCGTGCGGAAATCGACTTTGTAGTAGAGAAACAGGGATGCTTGTCTGCGATTGAAGTCAAGGCGGGGGAGAACACAAGATCTCGAAGCCTGTCCTCACTTAAAAAGACCCATCCGGGCGTGCGCCTTATCAGGCTATCGACTAAGCCCTTTGGAATGAATGATGGGCTTATGTCTGTTCCACTTTATGCGGCATTATGTCTATAGGGATGATGCTGCTGAAATGCATGGGGCCC
>UQLC01000034.1 GCA_900541795.1 uncultured Collinsella sp.
CGGTCTTTCATGCAGCAGGGGCTCTCAATGTTTTTATGTCCTGCTCATATCGTCTCTGCCGGCAGCTTGGAACAGTCCTTAAAGCCCGCATCAATCAACTGCGGAAAGCGCATCCCAGAATGAGCGTCCAACATGGGACATGGTTTCCCTTGAGGGCCTCAACCGGAAAATGCATCCCGGAATGTTGCCGGAAAGTGGAACGTAGTTTCCCAAACGGGCCGCTAACGGAAAGTGCATCCCGCTATTGAGCTCCAAAATGGGATGCGCTTTCCGTGTCGGCAGTTCCTGGCAGCCTGGGGCTACTCATTTAAGTCTGTCCCCAATGACTAGTAGTAGGCCCACATGGCTTCGACTTCGTTAAGGACCTCTACGGCGCCCCAACGGCGGGCGCTGCGGCTGGCCGAGTTGGGGTCGTAGACGCCAATCTGGTCGGCGTCGTCAATACCGTAAAGCACAATGTAGTGGCCCACGTTGGTAAAGGTGCCCGGCCGAACGGCGGCGATGACGGGCGCTCCCGAACGCAGCGCCTGAGTCATCGAGTCGCGATCGTTATGGAGCTCCGTTCCGTTAAGTCCCAACTGCCACGCGCCGCTCGTCATAAACGCCCATTCGGTTGCACCGGTGGGGGCGTAATTGCCCGCCTCGGAAAGCGCGCACATATCGACGGGGGTCATATTGGTGCGTCCCGTCTTAAAGATGTAGACCATGGTGAGGCACGTGGGCCCGCAGGCATTTTGGCGGATGGTGCCGCCGGCGTAAGGCAGCTCCGACCACGCGGGGTCGATCTGATAGATATGGGGCATCGTGCCGGCTTGCCATTGCGAGCGTGGGGTCGAAAAGGCGAAAGAATAACCGGGTGCGACGGGGGCCTTGAGCAGCTTGTCCTCGGCGGTGGGCTCGAGACCGGCCGACCCGTGGGACATACAGGAGCTCATAAGCACAAAGACCAGACAGGTAAGGATAGAGCACAGTGCGAGGCGAAGTCGACGAGCCGGCAGGGCGGGGGCATTCGCGTGCGATGCCGAGCGGTAGGGCTTGCCGTCGCGTCCGCCTTGGGGATGCGAAAAGAAGCGGTTGATATGGATGCCGGGCTGACGTGCACCGTTGCGGCGTAGTTGCGGAACCTCGGCCTGGCGCTGTCGAGTGCGCGCGCCCAAGCGGCCATCTTGCTGTGCGCTTGTGCCCGTGCTCGGACGACCACTCTGCCGCGTTCTGCTTGCCTGCTGCCGAGACGAAGGCCTGGGTTGCTCTTGAGGACGTTGCGGATTGCTGCTCGTGGCACTTCTGGGCGTAGGCGTGGTACGGCCAGCAAGGCGAACGCTTTGTCGCCGTTGATCACCGTCGTTGTATCCGTATGCCATTCGCACCGCCTTGTCTCATGTATAACCTGTCTATCCTACAAAAAAGATGTGCAACAAATGGGCCTGCGCGTCAAAAGCTCGGTAAACGGTATGAAAGGCGCAAAACGCACGGCCTCAAAAACATCTCTATATGCGTTCGATGAGCGTGCGCCCGTCGGTCAGGCGGCAACAATGAGCGGCAAACTGTGCCGTTCGTCCTAAAAACGGCGCCGCTCGTTTTGCAGTTCTGCCTTCGGTCGAGCTACAAGCGGCGCTGCTGCGCCAAGGCCGTATCTTAAAGCCACGAAATCAAAGCGCGCGGCAAAACAGACCGCGCAAGGGGTGACGTCAAGGGGCGTCAAAAAGGAAAGGAGGGGAACAATGGCGGACAAGAACGCAGAAGTTGCAGTCGAGGATAACGGCGGCATGAAGAAAACGCTTTCGCTCTGGAACTTCTTCACCATCGGTTTCGGTGCCATCATCGGTACCGGTTGGGTTCTGCAGGTCGGCGACTGGATGGTCGTGGGCGGCGGTCCCGTTCCCGCTATGATCGCATTCCTCTTGGGTGCAATCTTCCTCGTGCCCGTCGGAGCTGTTTTCGGTGAGCTCACGGCTGCTATCCCCATCTCGGGCGGCATCGTCGAGTATGTCGATCGTAGCTTTGGCCGTACGCTGAGCTACATCACCGGATGGCTTTTGGCGCTGGGCAACGGCATCCTGTGCCCGTGGGAGGCCATCGCCATTTCGACCCTCGTGTCTGAGATGTTCGGCAGCCTGCCCGGTCTTGAGTGGCTGCGCGCCGTTAAGCTCTACACCATCCTGGGTGCCGACGTTTACCTGTTCCCGACGCTGATCGCGCTCGGCTTCGCAGCCTACGTCATCTTCCTCAACTTCCGCGGCGCCAGCTCGGCCGCCAAGCTCCAGGCCTTCCTGACCAAGGCTCTGCTCTGCGGCATGCTGCTCGCAATGGGCGTCTCGCTGTTCACCGGCTCGCCGGACAATGCCATGCCCGTGTTCTCCCAGGTCACCGGCGCTGGCGGCGGCAAGGCCGCTACCGAGGGCGCCAGCCTGTTCGCCGGCATCGTGTCGGTCCTGGTTCTGACCCCGTTCTTCTACGCCGGTTTCGACACCATTCCTCAGCAGGCTGAGGAAGCAGCCGAGGGCCTCAACTGGAACAAGTTCGGCAAGATCATCTCCCTGGCCCTGCTGGCCGCCGGCGGCTTCTACATGGTCTGCATCTACTCGTTCGGCACCATCCTCGACTGGCATGAGTTTGTTAAGAGCCCGGTTCCCGCGCTTGCCTGCCTCAAGGGTATCAACATGCTCCTGTACCTGGCCATGCTCGTCATCGCCACGCTTGGACCCATGGGCCCGATGAACTCCTTCTACGGCGCCACGAGCCGCATCATGCTCGCCATGGGCCGTAAGGGCCAGCTGCCCGAGAAGTTCGCCGAGGTCGATCCCAAGTCCGGCGCTCCCAAGCTCGCCTGCGTCGTTCTGGGCGTCATCACCGTCATCGGTCCGTTCCTGGGCAAGAACATGCTCATCCCCCTGACCAACGTGTCGGCTCTCGCCTTCATCTTCTCCTGCGGTATGGTCGCCCTCGCCTGCCTGCGCATGCGCTTCACCGAGCCCGACCTGCCTCGTCCCTACGAGGTGCCCGGCGGCAAGTTTGGCATCGGCCTCGCTATCGCTGCCTGTGCCATCATCATCGGCCTGCTCGTGATTCCGTTCTCTCCCGCCTCCCTCAACATGGTGGAGTGGAGCATCGTGATCGGCTGGTTGGCTATTGGCCTGGCCCTCATGGCTTTCACCAATTCCCGCAAAAAGTAACGCCTAGCCGGGGCGGATCGGGTGCGCGGGGCCCTCTCTCCCGCGCACCGAACCCGGCACCACTTGGGTAGCTTTGTGAGGCCTTAACCCAACACGGCCTCGCCCACTATATGGATCCATAAGGAGGAACCATGTCCACTAAGTATGCAATCGTTGGCGGCAAGCTCATCGACGGTACCGGTGCCGAGCCGGTCGAGAACTCTCTCGTTCTCGTCGACGACAACGGCAAGATCGAGTACGCCGGCACTATGCAGGACCTTCCCGAGGGCGTTGAGGTTATCGATGCCGCCGGCAAGACCGTCCTTCCCGGCCTGATCGACACCCACCTGCACTTCTCGGGCAACCTGACCGACGATGACACCGATTGGGTCATGCAGCCGCTCCTCGAGAAGCAGGCCGTCGCCGTCAAGCAGGCCTACGACTGCCTCACCCACGGCCTCACCACCGTCTGCGAGATCGGCCGCTTTGGTATCCAGATCCGTGACTGCATCGACAAGGGCGTCTTTAAGGGCCCGCGCGTTCTGGCCACCGGCCTCGGTTTCTGCCGTGTTGCCGGCCACGGTGACTCTCACCACTGCACCCAGGAGCTCAACAAGGAATCCCATCCCTGGGGCGACCAGGTCGACGGTCCTTGGGATCTGCGCAAGGCCGTCCGTCGTCGCCTGCGCGAGAACCCCGATGCCATCAAGATCTGGGCTACCGGTGGCGGCATCTGGCGCTGGGACTCCGGTCGCGACCAGCACTACTGCTCCGAGGAGATCCAGGCCGTGGTCGACGAGGCAAAGATGGTCGGCATCCCCGTGTGGAGCCACTGCTACAACAACCACGCCGCTGCCTACGATTCCGTTCGCTTTGGCTGCGAGCAGCTGATTCACGGTTTCGATATCGATGAGCGCACCATGGACCTCATGGCCGAGCAGGGCACCTTCTTCACCCCGACGATCGCCTTCCTGCCCACCTGGTACGCCACCTATCCGCCCGTCTACGTCCCCGAGCTGCACGACAAGTACGAGGGCACCCTGGTCGAGAAGGAGCTGCAGCGCAACTACGACTGCCTGCGCGAGGCCAAGAAGCGCGGCGTCGTCATGACGATCGGCTCCGACTCCTTCTCCTTCGTCACCCCGTACGGCACCTGCTCCATCGAGGAGATGTACGAGTTCGTCGACAAGATCGGCTTCACCCCGGTCGAGACCATCACCTGCGCCACCCTCAACGGTGCCAAGATGTGCCACATCGAGGACGAGACCGGTTCCATCGAGGCCGGCAAGTGCGCCGACCTGCTGGTCGTCAACGGTGACGTCGCCGCCGACATCCACGTGCTCAACACCGACAACATGGACGTCATCATGAAGGACGGCTGGATCGTCGAGGCTGGCACCTTTGGCGAGGCCAACAAATACAGCGCCTAAGATACCGTTTGTCGATGGCTGGATGTAAAACACAGTTTTTGATTGCATAATGCAATGGAGAGGGTCGCTTGCGGCCCTCTTTATTGCTATGGGTGCGATAGAAAAAAGGGGATGACGGTGGATTTAAACAGGCTGATTCTGGGCAAGAGTTACAACTCTACCAAGGTCTTTCGCACGGCCCAGCATGTGGTCCAGGCCATCCTGCTCGGTATTGTCGTTCCGGCGCTTATCTTGCTGCTTATCTGGGATTTAACCGATAATCCCAATCCCGTTCCGGGCGTTGTCGTTATTGCCGGCATGGTCATGCTGTGCTTCTTTTTCTCGTATGTCTTTGTGGTCCCCGACGACCTCACATCGAGCGCAACCGACCGTACGCTCGCCATCGCATCAAAAATATTCGCCTATACATCGCGTGGCCTTACGCCCGAAGCGGCCCTGGGCGCCTCTAAAATTATCCTGTCCGAGACCATCGCCTCTGCCATCTGCTTTACCGACGGCAAGCAGGTGTTGGCAAGCTGGGGCGAGGACTCGGCAAAGTGCCCCGCCGGCACCCCGGTCGTGCTCAAGACCACGCTCAGTGTGATTGAGACGGGCGAGCAGAGCGTGTTTTCGCGTGACACCTCCAATGAGACGGGCGGCTATTTTCCCCGCCTGCGCGCCGGCATCGTCGCGCCGCTTACCGTGCGCGGGCATTGCGTGGGCACACTCGAGCTGTATTACCCTCGCCTGAGCAGCATCGATATGCGCCAGACGGCCCTTGCCTCGGGTTTTGCCGACCTAATTTCCACGCAGCTCGCCAGCTTTGAGCTCGAGCGCCAGGACGAGCTCACAGCCCGCGTTGAGCTTCGCGCCCTGCAGTCGCAGGTCGACCCGCATTTTCTATTCAATACCATTAGCACGATCGTGTCGCTCGTTCGAACCGAGCCCGACAAGGCGCGATCGCTGCTGATCGACTTTTCCAACTACTATCGTCAGACGCTTTCTGACTCCGATACGCTCACCACGCTCGAGCACGAGGTGGAACAGGGCACTCGTTATATCAATCTTATGCAGGCCCGGTATGGCGACGGCCGTCTGCGCGTTTCGGTCGACATCGACTTTGAGGTGCGCGACAGCCTGGTACCGCCGTTTATCTTGCAGCCGCTGCTCGAAAACTGCATCAAGCATGCGCAGCGCGAGACCGAGCCGCTTTCTATTCGTGTTAGGGCTTTTGAGACCGATGACGGCTTGGAGATCATCGTCGAAGATGACGGCATCGGAATGAGCGAAGAAGTCTGCGCGCATCTGTTTGAGCAGCATCGCCGAGAGGAGCCCGAGAGCATTACCGCCGACGGCTCCGTCAAGCGAGGTTGCGGCCTGGCGCTCTTCAACGTGCTTCAGCGCATCCATTTCTTTTACGGAGAAGATTCTGGTATGCGCGTGAAGTCTCAGGAGGGCGTGGGAACGCAGGTCATCGTTGAGTTGAACGGCGAGCCGCATGAGCCGGCGCCGCTAACGGTGTAGCACGCGGTTGGATTGAGAGAAAAAAAAGAGGGGAAGCGCATATGTCCGAAGGCTGGAATATCCTGGTGGTTGATGACGAGCCTCCAATTAGGGCTGAGCTACGCTATCTGTTGGAAAAGGATACGCGTGTGGGTCAGATTGCCGAGGCGGGCAATGTCACCGAAGCCGTGGAGTTGATTCTGTCGAGCAAGCCCGACGTGCTGTTTTTAGACATTACCATGCCCGGTCGCTCGGGAATTGAGCTTGCCGAGACCCTGCAAAACCTAAAGAGGCCGCCGGTCGTGGTGTTTGTGACGGCATTTGCCGAGTATGCGGCCGATGCCTATAACCTCGATGCGGTCGATTACGTCGTTAAACCGGTCGAGGATGCCCGCCTGTCAAAGGCGCTTGACAAGATCGAGACTGCCCTGGGTGCTCGCCGTGTCGTCCACGCTCCGCGCCAGCCTTTGCGCCTGACGGTGGATCGCGGGGGCAAAAAGGTGTTCATTCCCGTGGCGGATGTCTGCTACTTTGAGGCGCGCGCCGATTTTTGCAACGCCGTCTGCGCCGAGGGGACATACCTGATCAATGAGTCGATTTCCTCGCTCGAGCGGCGCCTGGCCTCCGAGGGCTTTATCCGTGTCCACCGCAGCTATCTGGTTAATTTGGAAGACGTGCACAATGTCGAGATCGGCTCCACGGGCCTGATGGAGCTCAGGCTCGATCGCGTAACCTCGACGGTGCCCGTGTCCCGCCGTCGCGCTGCCGAGGTCAAATCGCACTTGGGGCTTGCGTAGGGGTCGGTGTGCCATCGTTTGCCGTTACAGGTTTGGCATGACTGTGCGGTGGGCATAATGGATTGCATCGAATGAAATCGAAAGGATTATTATGCCCGCGCTCATTACGCATCATCTGTTTGGCGAGGAAAGCATCGACCGTCTTCCGCAGGGCGTTATCACGTCCGACGAGGAGCGCATCGCCTTTATCCTGGGAAACCAAGGTCCCGACCCGTTCTTCTTTCACATGCTCACGCCGCGCATTTCCGACTGCATGTCGCTTGCTCAGGTCATGCACCGCTCGCGCATGTCGCGCCAGTTCTCGTGCCTGCGCGACGGCGTGTCGCACCTGCAGCCGCGCGATGCCAATCTGGGTCGCGCCTTTGCGCTGGGCCTGTTGTCGCACTATGTGCTCGATCGCAATGCCCATCCCTTTGTCTACGAGCAGCAGTTTGGCATTGTCGAGTCCGATCCCGAGCTCGAGGCTTCGGGCAGTCAAGTTCATGCCGTGCTCGAAAGCGACTTGGACGTGCTGATGCTGCAGCTCAAGCGCGATGGGGCAACGGTCGAGGATTATCCGCCGGCGGGCGAGATCGTCACCACCGACCGCATCAATCGCGTTGCCGGCGTGCTGATGAGCTACGTCGCCGGGCGCGTGTACGGTATCGACATCCCGGCGGGGGAGTACGGCGGCGCCGTAGCCGACATGCAGCTGCTCTACCGCACTATCGAGCCTGCCGGTTCGGCCAAGACGCGTGCGATTGCCCTGCTCGAGGGCTTGGTGCACGATTATTCGCTGCTCGACGGCCTTGCGCACCGCGTGACGACCGAGCTGCCCGAGCGCACCGGCAACCTGGGCCACTTGGCATGGAAGAACCCCTTTACCGATGAGGTCTCGAACGAGAGCTTCCCCGAGGTCTTTGACCGCGCACTGCTCGATTACGAGCTCACCGTCGCCCGCTTTATCGAGACCGGCGATATGGAAGCCGTGACCAACCACGTCAATTACAGCGGTCGCGTGCTCGGCGCCGACGAAGAGTTCGACCGCGAGGAGTAGGGCTCGTGCGTGCCCCTTTGCCGAATCCTTACCGGCGCCTCTGGACAATTGGGGTACGATGAACTAACTGCATATCGGGCGAATACGAAGGGGCCCTGTCCATGAAATACACCAAGCTCGAGCGTAACTGGGTTATGTACGATGTGGGCAACTCGGCCCTCGTGCTGCTCAATACCTCGGTGGTGCCCATCTACTTTAACGCCATCAATACCGGTGCTTCCTCGGCAGACCTGGTGGTCGCCTGGGGCAACGCGCAGACGATTGCCTCGCTGGTCATTGCCATGCTCATGCCCATTCTGGGCGCGCTTGCCGATTACGCCGGCAACAAGATCAAGTTCTTCTTGGGCTTCTTCCTCACAGGCCTGGTTCTTTGCCTGGCGCAGGCTATCCCAATGTCCGCCATGGCATTTTTGACCGTGTACGTGCTGTGTACCATCGGCCTTAACTCTTCCATGACGTTCTACGACGCCATGCTGCCCGACATAACCACCGACGAGCGCATGGACGCCGTGTCCAGCTCGGGCTATGCCTGGGGCTACATCGGTTCCACCGTGCCGTTCATCATCTGCCTGGCGCTTATCATGGGTGGCCCCGCTCTTGGCGTCCCCACCATGCTGGCAACGCGTCTGTCGTTTGTCATCACCGGTGCCTGGTGGCTCATCTTTACCTTGCCACTCATTCGCACCTATAAGCAAAAGTACGGTCGCGAGCGCGGTCCCCAGGACACCATCGGCCACATCGTGGGCGGCGTGTTCTCCGAGGTCGGACACACCATGCGCGAGATCGCCCACAACAAGCCCGTGCTGGTCTACATGATCGCGTTCTTCTTCTACATCGATGGCGTCCATACGGTCATCTCCATGGCAACCAGCTACGGCTCGGCTTTGGGCATCGATTCGACCCAGCTGGTGCTGGCGCTGCTCGTTACGCAGTTCGTCGCTTTCCCGTCCGCCATCATCTACGGCAAGCTCGCCGGTCGCGTGGGCACGCTCAACATGATCATGGTGGCCGTCGCCGCCTACATGGGCATCGTGCTCTTTGCCGCGTTTTTCTTAAAGACTGCCTTTGAGTTTTGGGTGCTCGCCATTTTGGTCGGCTTGTTCCAAGGTGGCGTGCAGGCGCTCAGCCGCAGCTATTTTGGCCGCATCATCCCCAAAGAAAAGTCCAACGAGTACTATGGCTTCTTCGATATCTTTGGCCGCTACGCAAGCGTGATGGGCACCTTCCTGGTGTCGGTCGTCACCTCGCTGACCGGCAACCCGTCGCTGGGTGTCCTTTCCATCGGCGTGCTGCTGGTGCTTGGCTTTGTGCTGCTGGTCCGTCTGTCCCGCATGGCTCAGACGGCTGCGTAAGACAACTGGGCTCAGTACGGCAATTGTGCCTATCCGCAGCACTCTTTTGGAAGTAGCCGCATAAATCATTCTGACTTCCGAACAATGTTTAGCCCAAGTGGGTATGATGGAATCAGCTAGGTCGCGGGGCGTCGCCTGTGTTTGGCGGCGCCCCGTTTTTGTGTTGCAAGGAGGGTAAAGGTATGAACGCCACGGTTGTGATCCCAACATATTGGGCGGGCGATGATACCCAAGCAAACGCTCCCGGCACCTACGATCACTCGACGTCGCTCAATGCCGCCAACCCGGAACTCGATCGCTGCCTGACTTCGCTCGAACAGGTGCGCGACATTCCGCACATCATTCTCTTGGTGGTCTGTCCGGTTTCTGCCACGTCCGACGTATCCCATCGCGTGCACGAAATCGTTAATGCGCATCCCTCACTTAAGGTCACCATCGTTACCAATACTCAGGCTTCGCGTGTTGCCGACCGCGTGGCACAGATTGCGCCCAAAGGTTCGGGCGAGTGCGTGAGCCTGCGCGGCTACGGCGCCATCCGCAACATGGGTCTTGCCTGCGCGGCGGTGCTGGGGCACGACGCGGTTGTGTTTTTGGATGACGACGAGACCGTCATCGATGCCGACTTTATGAAGCGTGCGACCTATGCACTGGGTCAACAGACACGTCAGGGCCTGCCGATTTTAGTCAAGAGCGGATACTTTTACGATCGCGACGGGTCGCCGCTGGCTCCCACGGACAAAGCGGGCATTTGCCATCGCTGGTGGACCAAGCGTATCGAGTTCAATCGCTGGATGAAAAAGGCGCTCTCGGGCACCCGCATCTCGCGCTCCAATTACGTATGCGGCGGCCTGATGGCCCTGCACGCCCGCGCCTTTACACGCGTGGCCTTCGACCCGTTTATCACCCGCGGCGAGGATCTGGACTACCTGTTTAACATGCGCATGTTTGGCTACGACGTGTGGTTCGATAACGAGTGGACCGTGCGCCACCTGCCGCCCGAGTCCGAGAAGCGCTCGCCGCGCTTTATGCAGGACGTGTATCGTTGGTACTACGAGCGGGCCAAGCTGACGTTCGCTGCGCACCAAAAGGAGCTCATTCCGGTTACGGCCGCATCACTCATGCCCTATCCGGGTCCGTGGATCTCGCGCGAGCTCGACGACCGCGTGCGCAAGACTGCCATGGTCCGCAGCATGTTTACCCGCGAGCACGAGGGGTATCTGCGCATCTGGCGTCATGGTATTGACGAGGCCAAGACCTATGCCCGCCAAAACGCCGCAAGCTACTTGCGTTTTCAGAGTTTCTGGCCCAAGATCATGGACGAACTTTGGCGCGACGCACAGCTGATTAGCATCCTGGAGGGGGCTGAATGATCGACCGCCGCGCTCAGCGCGATAATTCAATTTCAATCTTTCGCATCATCGCCGTTGTCTGCGCCGTTTGCGTGTTGGTGTACTTTATCTTTGCCCTGGCGACTGGCATTGAGCCGATTGCCACGGTGATCGCCTGTGCGTTACTGTGCATCTTCCTGTGCATCTTTATCTATTTGACGCTCAATCCCGATTCGGTACGCTCCCAGTACACCGAGGAGACGCTCTCGGTTGCCTCGGCCATGCTCGAGGACATTAAGGGCGGCCTGACGCAGGAATCAGCGCTTTTGGTGTGCCGGCGTATCCTGCCCGAGACACGTGCCATGACCGTTGCCATCACCGATGAGAACAACGTGCTGGCCTGCGCGGGCGAGTTCGAGGAAAAGCTGCTGCCCGATTCGCCCATCCACACGCTTGCCACGCGCTACGTCATTGAGCACGGCATCGTGCAGTCGTTCAACCGCGTGGTGGACGTGGTGGGTTCGGATGGCTCGCACAACCATGTTCCTGCCGGTATCATCGCGCCCATCAAGGTGGGCGACCGCACCGTCGGCACGCTCAAGTTCTACTACAAGACCCCGCGTGCCGTCGACCGTACCCAGTATGCGCTCGCCTCGGGTTTTGCCGAGATCCTGTCCACGCAGCTCGCCATCCACGAGCTCGAGGTGCAAAAGGAACTGACGGCCCGTGCCGAGGTGCGTGCCCTGCAGGCGCAGATCAACCCGCACTTTCTGTTCAACACGCTCAACACCATCGCGTCGTTTACGCGTACCGACCCGCTGCGTGCCCGCGAGCTGCTGCGCGAGTTTTCCTCGTTCTATCGCGCCACGCTCGACAACTCGGGGTCGCTTATCCCGGTCTCGCGCGAGGTTGCCCAGACCAAGCGCTACCTGACGTTTGAGAAGGCGCGCTTTGGCGAGGACCGCGTGCTGGCGACCTTCGATGTCTCCGAGGATGTCGAGGACACGTTGGTCCCGGCCTTTGTAATCCAGCCCATTGTCGAGAACGCCGTGCGGCATGGCATGGGCGATGGCGATGCCCTGCAGATCGATGTGACCGTCCATCAAGACGGCGACGACGCAATCCTGATTGCCGTGGCCGACAACGGCGTGGGCATGGACGAGGGCACCGCCGCCAGGCTGTTTGATGAGCGCTCTGCCCGCCCCGATGCCAGTTCCCCGCAAGGCGGCGGCGCCGGCGTGGCCATGCACAATATTTCTGAGCGCATCCATCGCTTTTATGGACCGCACTCTTATACGCGCGTCGAATCGGCGCCGGGCAAGGGCACCAAAGTGCTCCTGCATCTTGATTTGTCAGAGAGCATCTTTGACATTCAAGAGTAAAATAAAAGGCTATGGGCTCAACGCCAAGCGGCGGATGCCCAGCGTAGTTTGTTGACGAAAGGTTTAATCCCTATGCTGCGTGCGATGATTGTGGATGATGAGGCCCCGGCCCGTTCGGAACTTCGCTTCTTGCTCGAGCAGACGGGCAAGATCGGCACGATCACTGAGGCGTCGAGCGTCCGCTCCGCCATTGAGATGTTAATGGAAAGCTGCGTCGATGTCGTATTTCTCGATATCTCGATGCCCGGTGCTTCTGGTCTGCAGCTTGCCGAGGCGCTGCATAAGCTTAAGAATCCGCCGGCGATTGTGTTTGTGACCGCGTATAGCGATCATGCCGTCGAGGCGTTCGACGTAGATGCCGTCGATTACCTAATGAAGCCGGTTGAGGAGGCGCGCCTGGATCGCGCGATCGAGAAGGTCATGCAGCACGCCAAGCCCGTCACGGACAGCAAAGCCACCATCGAGCGCATTCCGGTGGAAAAGGGCGGCCGTAAGGTCCTCATTCCCGTGGATGACATTCGCTTCATCATGGCCAAGGACGATTACTCCTGTATCTATACCGTCGATGATCGTTTTCTATCGACGACTTCGCTGGCGCAGTTCGAGGCCAAGCTTTGCGACTTTGGCTTCTTCCGCGTTCACCGCCGCTATATCGTCAACTTGGCGTGTGTCACCGACGTCGAGACGGTTCCCTCGGGCGCTATCCAGCTGGGCATTACGGGCGTCGACGAACGCGTTCCGGTTTCGCGTCGCCGCGTCGTGCCGCTCAAGAAGGCTCTGAGTCTCTAGCACACTGGCCCCGCAGCCCTGTAGACCCATCGTCTGCGGAGCCGTGGGGCCTTTTTTGTATGTATCTGCCGAATCGTTTTTTGCGGAAGGGATCCCATGAACAGTGCAAGCGCCAAGCGCATCGACATCATCTCGGACACCCACGGCTATCTTTCGCCTGCGCTCCTGGATGAGCTTGAGGGCGCAGACCTGATCATCCACGCCGGCGACCTCACGTCAGAGATGGACTACGAGCACCTATGCACCATCGCCCCCGTGCGGGCCGTACTGGGTAACAACGATTACTACCGCGACTACGGCCCCGATGTAGACCGTCTTGCGCTTTTTACCTACGAAGGCCTCAAATTCGCCGTAGCCCACTACCGCGAAGACCTTCCGGTGGGATCCGTAGACGTAGCCATCAACGGCCACACCCACGTAACCAAAGAAGCCCAAGTGGGCCGTTGCTTAGTCCTCAACCCGGGCAGCGCCAGCTACCCCAGAGGCACCCGAGGCCCCACCATGGCCAGAATGCTAGTAAAAGACGGCAAGATCCTAAGCACTAAGTTTATTGACCTAGACTAACCGCAACAAAAACGGGGGATGCACAACGCATCTCCCGTTTTTCTTTGAGCCAAAGTAAGAAGTTCAACAAGATCCATCAGACCAACCCCGCCGAGGAGCACGCGGGCTAGCCGCGCAGCGGCGCACGCCCGCAAAACTGGTTAAATAATGTGACGGCAGGGAGGGTCTCCGGGGCTGAGGGCGGGGGTTAAGTTTGTCGCGAGTTCCGCACGCAAAGGAAAGCACTTAATGTGCTTTCCGTC
>UQLC01000035.1 GCA_900541795.1 uncultured Collinsella sp.
CGTAGCGGGTGGTTTAAAGCTGGCCGCTGCGCGGCCAGCAGACTAAAGTCTTGAAAAAGACCGCCGGCGCGGGGGCGGCGCCAGCGGTCACGTGAAAATCGGGTTTTATTGCCTGTTAAGCGGCGACGGCCTCATAGACCGTAGCGCCCGAGAAGCTGTCATGCAGGCTCTTGCCGGCAATCCACGGCAGCTCGACGACCTCGCAGACCGTGTTGACCAACTCAGAACAGTCAGTAAAGTGGCCCTTGTCGTTGAGGGCCTCGCAATCCTGAACACGCCAATAGCCATCGGTGTGCGTGATGTAGTACTCGTGATCGTTGATCGACACGAAAGCGCGCGTCTTGGAACGCAGCAGCTTCAGAAATCCTTCGAAATCGGTCTCGACGACATCTCCAGCCTGGAACATGATGTTACCTCCTGGCCCGGCGCCACCACGGCGCATTGATAAACGTTGGTACTCCTTTAGTAAAACCTTTATCAAAGGTTATGCGTTCGTCATTTAGGCAAGTGGTAAAAAACCGCAGGGTAGACGGGATAAAACGTTTAACCATCCCATTTGTTTGTCACATTCTGAAGGTACTTTTATGCAAACCTTCTTTCCCAATTGGAATCTATCCTTTTGGCCGGGCAATTGACCGTCTATCGTTTGAGCCCGACGGGTATGAACGGGGCATCTGCAACGCCACCGCAAGGAGACACCATGGAGACTATCGAAGCACTCATTCACCGCCGCAGCTGCCGCAACTACAGCGATCGTCCCGTCGAGGCCGAAAAGCTTGCACGTATTATCGAAGCCGGCCAATATGCACCGAGCGGCATGGGCCGCCAGCCGGTGACGTTTGTCGCCGTCACCGACCCCGCGACCGTCGAGCGTCTCTCGCAGCTCAACGCGCAAGTCATGGGCAGCAACAGCGACCCCTTCTATGGCGCCAAGACCGTTGTGGTGGTGCTGGTTGACCGCAGCGTGCCCACACATCTGGAAGACGGCTCGCTCGCCATGGGCAACCTGCTCAACGCTGCCTATGCGCTGGGCGTTGATTCGTGCTGGATTCATCGCGCCCACGAGGTTTTCGATTCGCCCGAGGGCCTGGAGCTACTGGCCAGTTGGGGTCTACCCGCCGACGGCAGTCTGCGCGGTGTCGGTCACTGCATTCTGGGCTATGCCGAGGACACGCTGCCCGAGCCCAAACCCCGCCGCGACAACGTGGTCTACATCAAGTAGCGCAGGAGTGTCCCAAACTGCCGGCAGAGACGTCCCCT
The DNA here is from genome assembly GCA_900541795.1 of uncultured Collinsella sp. GTDB lineage: Bacteria > Actinomycetota > Coriobacteriia > Coriobacteriales > Coriobacteriaceae > Collinsella. Next base: position 1,261 of record UQLC01000035.1, read on the forward strand.
TCTGCCGGCAAGCTATGTTGATATTTGAGTTGTCGTCGTTTCGTTCGTCTGGGCCGTTTCGGCTTCGCTGCCTTGTTCGTCCTCGTCCTTTTGCGCATCGGCGATGGTGGAGGCCGCCGCGACGATACCGCGCTGGGGCGCAACGCCCGTCTGGGTCTGTGCGCCCTCGACAACTTCTGTGCCTGCATGCGCGAGCTCGGGCGATTTAAACATTGCGTCCAAGTTGGCGCCACCGCCGGCATATCCGAGCGCAGCGAGCGCGATGACGATCACTGCAACGGCGGCCACGATCGGCACGTAGCGATGCCAGCCGGCGGGATTGAGCCCGCTGCGGCGAGCCGCCCCGCGGCTGATGTAGCCGAGCGTTCCGTCGTGCTTGAGCTTTGAGCCCACCACGCGTTTGCGGCCCCACAGCGAGGACTCTGCCTGCATTGCCAAGCGGGCGCTTGCCGAAGGATAGCCGTATTTAGTGCGCTTGAACGAACCGTCGAACCCCGACGCGTGCTTGCCCCACGTCCGGGACGTCGTGCGGCGGTTAACTGGAGCCGCGCTCCGTCTATTCCGGTTTGGTTTTGAAGTCTCCGCCATACGCCCCCGCACGCCGTAACACAATCGAAACATTACTGCTTTGGACTGTAGCACACGCGCCGCACGCGGTCACGGGCGCCTCGCTCAGCGGTCGTCGTCCTTCAGCAAGCGCCACAGGGTCGTGCGGCTTATTCCCAGCACCTCGGCAGCGCGGGTCCGGTTGCCCTGAAGGTGGCCTACGACCAGCCGCGCGATATCGCGTTCGGTATCGGCCAGTGGACGCAGGATATACAGATCGCTGTCGAGCGTCGGAGCGCCAAAGGTTGCGGTTTTGATGACGTCCTCCTGGGCGAGCACCTCCTCCGCCACTTCGCGCTCCGCCACACCCGACCCTACTAATATATAGAGTCGTTCCGAGACCTCGCGCAGCTGCAGATAGTTGCGTGGCCAGCGATAGCCGTTGAGCGTCGAGGCAGCCTCCTCGGACATACTCGGAGCGGCAGTTCCAAAGGCATCTGACAGATATGACAAATACCGCGCAACCTTTTTCGATGCGCCACCCTGCTCGGCAATCGCAGGCGCCACACTTACTGCGCACGCCAAGCGCTCGGTTACAAAAGCGGCCTGATCGCTTTCGCCACCGCCCGGCATATCGTTTGCCGTCAGAACCACATGGCAACGCGCGGCCAGCGCCGTGTCGGTCATCGTAGAGACAAGCTCGCGCAGACGCTGCGGCGAAAGTGCATGCCAGCCGCCAATACAAAGGGTCAGCCTCGCCTGGAACAGCGGCGATTCCGAGCTTTTGAGCAGATGGCGCCAGCCGCGATCTGTGAGCTCGTCAAGTGCCACGGACACAAAGGGTTCGTCAGCATAAGGCCCATCCAGATAGAGGCGTTTTGCAATCTCTGCCTGGCCGGCACCCAGCTCGCCCTCCAGCATGAGGGGCACGCCGCGGGCATAGCTTTCGCAGACGGGACCAGCGACCGCAGCGGCACCCTCGACAATGCCGTACGCGCTTGCCTCGTAGCGCGCCTCGACCTCATCTGCGTTAAGCCACTCAATACCCGCATGTGCCGCCACACCGTGCACCTCGCGGACCACGACTACCCAAAGCGCGCCGTATTCCTTGGCGACCGGACGCACCGTAAGGCTCAAGCGCCCTCCCGCATGTCCCATCACCAGGCGCGTGCCGTTGCCCACGCGCCCCAGGCGCTCGGCGACAAATGCCGCGACATCTTGCTCGAGCGCGACATCATCCATGGTCGAAATCGCCACGCGTCCACGCCCATCGATTGCCAACGCCGAGGCCCCGGCAGCAGCCAAGGCCTCGATCAAGATTTGTAGCTTGGCGTCACTGTTCATATTGCGCCCCGTCCTCGGCGCCACGCCGCCACCGACGGCTGCGCGAGCGAGTGTTTCAAAATTGAACGATATTGCTCACCAAACACTATAGGGCAGAAGCCACCGTCCTGCGAGTATATGAGTTGCCCCGCATCGCCATCCTGGCGGGGCGATAAGAGCTCTTCGGGACCTATCAACCTGCGGACAAGCCATACCCGCAAGAGCTCCTATCGCTCCACCGCGGACATGCGCTCGCCAGCACGCAGCACGCAAATCAGTTACTTCTCTACCAGATTCCCAGCACGTGCTGCATTCCCAAACTCATGCAAGCAATGCCAATCCAGCAGCAAAAGCCCAATGCGATGGGCTTGCCGCCCTTTTTGACCAGCTCGACGATATCGGTATTAAAGCCAATAGCCGCCATGGCCATCACGATAAAGAACTTCGACAGTTCCTTGATGGGCGCCGTAATGGATGCAGGAAGCTGAAGCACCGTGGTGATTACGCTCGCCAGCACAAAGAACAGCACGAACATGGGAAACGCGCGTTTAAGCGAGAACGTGCTTTTGGCGTCGCCGCCGGCCTTGCGCGCCAGATGCATCTGCCAGCATGCGAGAACCAACGTAATGGGAATAATGGCCAGCGTCCTGGTGAGCTTGACCACCGTGGCGCTTTCGAGCACATTGGCGCCGGGATGCATACTGTCCCAGGCGCTCGCCGCAGCCGTTACCGACGAGGTGTCGTTGATGGCAGTGCCGGCAAACAAGCCAAAGCCCTCGTTGGTCAGCCCGAGCATGCCGCCGAGCGTCGGAAACACGAGCGCCGCGATAACGTTAAACAGGAAGATGACCGAAATAGCCTGGGCAATCTCGCGATCGTCGGCATCGATGACGGGCGCGGTCGCGGCGATGGCAGAACCGCCGCAAATCGACGAACCCACGCCCACAAGCGTCGCGATCTTGCCCGGCACGTTCATAACGCGGCAGAGCACGAAGGCAATGACGAGCGAGGTCGAGATCGTTGCCACGATAATCGGCAGCGACCGAGCGCCTTTGGACAGAATCTGCGAGAGGTTCATGCCAAAGCCAAGCAGGATTACCGCGTACTGCAAGACTTTTTTAGACGTATAGGTGACACCGGCGGCGAGCTGTTCGCGACGATTCTTGGGAAAGACGAGCGCCAAGACCATGCCAAAGAGGATGGCAAACACCGGACCGCCGACCACCTCAATCTGTTTGCCGAGTAACGTCGCGGGGATGGCGACGATCAGGCAGAACAAGACGCCCTTCCAGCGTTCGCGTACGATATTCGCCAGTTGCATATGGAATTCCTTCTTTCTATTTCACGTTTGCGACGGCCTATGATACGGCAACATTGAGCACAGCCCTGCGCAAATACAGACTAAGATGCCGCAATAGTTCTTGGGCAACAGCCGAATTACCCACCACGGAGAGCTGATTCGCGGCATAATTAACAGCTGATATATGAGTGTGATAGAACGGTTGCGAGGCACTATGGAAGAATCGATGCACGTCGGCGAGCAGGAAATGAGCCTACAGGATCAGTCCTACCACACCATTCGACGCAAAATCGTCTACCTGGACTACAAGCCGGGCGAAAAGCTGGGCGTCAAGCAGCTTTGCGACGACCTGGATATGGGGCGCACCCCTGTGCGCGAGGCGCTGGTGCGTCTGGCGCAAGAGGGCCTGGTGCGTACCGTGCCCCAAAGCGGCACCTATGTCTCGCCCATCAACCTCACTCTTGCCGAGAGCGCCTGCTACATTCGCGAGCACCTGGAAAAGCAGGTGATTGTGGAGTGCTGCGCCCGTGCCACCTCGGCAGGCATCGAGCAGCTCGACCGAGCCATCGCGCTGCAGGAAAAGACCATGGCCGAGGAGGATCGCATCGGCTTCTTTTTAAGCGACAACCTCATGCACCGCATGATCTTTAGCATCGCGTGCCGCAGCACCGTATGGTCGTGGCTCGAAGAGACCAATGCCGACCTGGAGCGCTTCCGCTGGCTGCGCGCCGCCACGCAGACGCTCGACAATCAGGAGATTGTTAACGAACACAAGCAAATCCGCTGCGCCATCGCCGGCCGCGACCCCATCGAGGCGAGCTTTTTGGTCAGCAAGCACCTGCATATGATGTTCCGCAACCAGACCGAGGTCCTGGACCAATATCCCAAGTACTTCGAGACCAGCAAGCTCCGCTAACCTGCCAAAACCACCACAAAGGGAACAGGCACCTTTGTGGTGGTTTCTCCACACAAAAAGGCCCGGCTCCGTCTGATGACGCGGAGCCGGGCCTTAATCGTAAGGATGACGGAACTCGATTATTCGACGGTAACGCTTTTCGCGAGGTTTCGGGGTTGGTCGACGTCGCAGCCGCGCAGGATGGCAACCTCGCGGGCGAGCAGCTGCAGCGGGACGCTCGCCGTGATGGGGCTGAACACGTCGCGGACGGCCGGCACGCGAATGATGCAGTCGGCAATCTTGTTGATCTCCTCGTCACCCTCGGTGGCAACGACGATGACCTTGGCACCGCGCGCCTTGCACTCCATAAGGTTCGACACGGTCTTGTCGTAGGTAGCGCTCTTGGTGGCCACGGCGATGACGGGGAAGCCCGGATCGATCAGCGCGATGGGGCCGTGCTTCATCTCGCCGGCAGCATACGCCTCGGCGTGCAGGTAGCTGACCTCTTTGAGCTTGAGTGCGCCCTCGTAGGAGATGGCAGCGCCCATACCGCGGCCCACGAACAGCGCCGACTGCGCGTCCTTGCACAGCAAGGCGGCCTCGTGCACAGCCTCGGTCTGCGTGTCCAAAATCCACTGGATCTGCTCGGCCGTATCGGAAAGCTCGCGGAACAGCATGCGCGCCTGCTTGGTGGTCAGACGGTACTTGACCTGCGCCAGCAGCAGGGCCAAAAGCGTAAGGCTCACGACCTGGCCGATGAAGCTCTTGGTCGAGGCGACCGCGATCTCCTTGTTGGCCTTGGTGTAGATGACGCCGTCGCTCTCACGCGCCACGGGGCTGCCCACCACGTTGGTGATGCCGAAGACCTTGGCACCCTTGATGCGCGCGTCGCGGATGGCGGCAAGGGTATCGGCCGTCTCGCCAGACTGGGACACGGCCACAACAAGCGTCGTCGGCGTGATGATGGGGTTGCGGTAGCGGAACTCGCTAGCCGCCTCGACCTCGGTAGGAATGCGAGCCCAGCCCTCGATAAGGTTCTTGGCAATGAGACCGGCATGGTAGCTGGTGCCGCAGGCAATCACGTAGACGCGGTCGATATCGTTGAGCTCCTCGAGCGAAAGTCCCAGCTCATCGATATCGAGCTCACCGGCGGGGGTCATGCGGCCCACCAGGGTATCGCGCACGACACGAGGCTGCTCATGGATCTCCTTGAGCATAAAGTCGGGGTAGCCACCCTTTTCGGCCATGTCCAGATCCCAGTCGATATGGGTAACCTTGGGTTCAATCACATTGCCGGCTTCGTCGGTATACTCGACGCCTGCGGGCGTGAGCTTGGCAAACTGGCCGTCCTCGAGCACCACGACGTCGCGGGTTGCGTCGATGAGCGCGATGACATCGGAAGCAACATAGGAGCCGGTTTCGCCCACGCCGACTACGATCGGGGAATCCTTGCGGGCCACGGCGATCACGCCAGGCTCATCGGCGGAAACGGCGGCCAAACCATAGGCGCCCACCACGTGGGTGCAGGCCTCGCGCACAGAGGCCATCAGGTCATGTGTCTCGGTATAGGCCTCTTCGATCAGATGTGCGAAGACCTCGGTATCAGTCTCGCTCTTAAAGTGATGGCCGCGGCCCTCCAACTCCTCGCGCAGCTCGGCGAAGTTCTCGATGATGCCGTTGTGGACGATGGCGATACGACCGTCGCAGCTGGTGTGGGGATGGGCGTTAACGACCGAAGGCTTGCCGTGAGTGGCCCAGCGGGTATGGCCGATGCCGCAGGTAGCATCGCTGTCGATATTGGAAAGCTCGCTCTCCAGGCCCGCAACTTTGCCCACGCGGCGGATGACGTCGAGGTGCGCCGCGGCGCCCTCGCCCACCTCGAGCGCGACGCCCGAGGAGTCATAGCCGCGATACTCCATACGCTTAAGACCCGTGACCAGGATGTTCTTTGCAATATCAGAGCCGGTGTAGCCGACAATTCCGCACATAGGATAAATCCCTTCGTCCGCGTGACTGCAAAACGTCCACGCACATGGGGCGCTGAGACGCATAACGTTCGAGTATTGTACTCACGCAGACGCAAGCTGATATACCAGAAGTGGTATCTCAACTTGGATACCACTCGATACACACACCCCACCACGAAGGGGGCAGGCGCCTTCGTGGTTGTTTGGCCTGACAGCATCGTTTGCCCAGATAAAACCTGCCAAAATAAACCTGTCCCTAAATGGCAGGTTTTGACACCCCGGGGGCGGGCGATGCTACAATCTGGCTTGTACTTGAAACGCATCAAAGGGGCCGCTATGGCAAAGGTTAAAATCAGCGACGTCGCGCGCGAAGCCGGGGTTTCGTTGGGCACGGTTTCCAACGCGCTCAACCATCCCGAAAAGTTGCGTCCCGAGACCCTCAAGCTCATTAACGAAACCATCAATCGACTGGGCTACCTACCCAACCAAAGCGCTCGTCAGCTCGCGGGCGGCGCCACCAAGTCCTTTGGCCTAGTGCTCCCCCGTCTCGATCACGGCTTTTCGCTCCAAATCGCCAGCGGCGCCCACAACGAGGCCCGCAAGCACGGCTACGACCTGCTCATCGCCAACGCCGATAACGACGATATTCTCGAGGACCATTACCTGCGCTACTTTATGGGCACCCAAATGTCCGGCGTCATGGTTCAGCCCATGGCATCCCCCGACTGGCACCCCGCCATGACCAAGATGCCCGTGCCGATCGTCCATCTGGACATCCATTGCTCCGAGCCCGGCTACTACGTAGCGGCCGACAACGAGGCCCAGGGTCGCATCATTGCCGAACTCGCCATCGCCCGCGGCGCGCACCATATTGTCGTCGTCGGCCGAGCAGCATTTATGCAACTCACCCTGCGCGTCCTTGGCATTCATAAGGCGCTCGCCCTACATCCCGACATCAAGATCGAAGTCATCGACGCCGGCGAATGGAATACCGCTGCCGACGGCTACGGCATCGGTGCCCAAATCGCCGAGCGTCCCGCCGACGAACGCCCCGATTTTGTCGTCGGTCTAACCGACGTGCTGGCCTCGGGCGTCATCTCGGCACTGGTCGACAAGGGCATCTCTGTCCCCGGACAAGTACGCGTAGCAGGCTGCGATGGCAACCCACTCGCTTGGAGCGGATCGGTCCCGCTCACTACGGTAGCGCCCCCGGGCTATGAGATTGGCCGCAAGGGTGTCCAACTGCTGATGGAGCAAATCGAGAACAAGGCCCCGGCAATGACCAAGCATATCCGCGTCGGCTCTGCAGCGCGCACCGTCACCGCAGTCACCGCCGCCGAGGATATCAACCGCCAAGAACTGGTGCGTCCGTTCCTACTGGAGCGCGCCAGCACCCAGGCAAGCACCCAGACCGATGCCACGGCCATCAACCTCGGCGCCTACCTTTAGCACACGGCCTTGACCGCGGCCGTCAGGTCGAACAACGTATCGAGCACGGCCTCGCAGCCATCCACCACGTCCTGCGGCAGCGGCACGATATCGGGGACGGCAAAGACATGGCAGCCGGCCGTAATGCCCGAGACGCAGCCGTTGCGCGAATCCTCGACCACGGCACATTCCTCGGGAGCAAAGCCCGCGCGCTCGCAGGCGAGCAGATACATCTCGGGGTCGGGCTTGCCGTGCACGACGTCCTCGCCACACGTTACCGTTTCAAACTTGTCAAAGAGGCCAACCATCTTAAGGTTGCGCTCGGCCGTAACGAGGCGCGACGACGTCGCTAGACCAACGTGATAGCCCGCAGCCAGCAGCTCGTCTAGGCACTCGGCGGCGCCGGCCTTAAGCTCCAGTTCGGTCTTGACTATCTCGTCGCGAATCTCCTTGTGTCGGACATAGATCGCCTCGGCGGTTTCGCGACTACCGTAATGTTCATCAAGGATGTCCATGACATCGGGCAGCGTGCGGCCGATAAACTGATGGATCAGGGCATCATCAATCGCGAGCCCCAGCTCAGCAGCGCCCGCCTTCCAGGCCTTAATCCCCAAACGCTCGGTATCGACCAGTGTTCCATCCATGTCAAAAATAACAGCCTTGATCATATCGGTCCCCCATCGACTCTCGCTGTCGCATTGCCGCAACTCTACCGCATTTGGCAACTTGTATATAACGTATATACCATATTGCACTTTCGTTACATAGATAGAAGTCTTATGGCAAGTAACGCATTAGGATTATAGTTTTCGATCGAGTACTCAACGATAAGGATCGTTTCATGATTTTAGACACCACGGCACCCGCAGAGGAGCTTCAAGACAAGCTATCAGCGCTCGAACAGCTGCTTTTGGCATACGGGCGCGTGGCTATCGGGTTTTCTGGCGGCGTTGACAGCAGCTTTTTAGCCGCCGTATGCGCCCGCATCATGCCTGCCAATACCCTCCTCGTCCATCTCACCACGCCGCTCATCGGCACGCCCGAACAGACTTCGTTTGAGCGGTCCGTTGATGGACAAGCCCATGAGGGGCCGCATTTTAAGCTCCCCGTGCTCAATCTGTCGGTCGATCAGCTGCAACTCCCCCAAGTAGCCTGCAACGACGCCAATCGCTGCTACCACTGCAAGCACGCCGGCTTTACCGCCATCGTCAACCACGCCAAGTCGCTCGGCTTTCCCACCGTCATCGACGGCAGCAATGCAAGCGATCGCGGTGACTACCGCCCTGGCATGCGCGCGGCAAAAGAGCTCGGCGTACGCTCCCCTCTCATGGAGGTCGGCTTTACCAAGGACGAAGAGCGCGAGCTGCTGCGCGCATGGGGCTATCCCGTTTGGAACCTGCCGGCGGGAGCCTGTCTTGCCACGCGCGTCCCCACGGGCGAGGAGCTTACGCGCGAGAAGATCGATTTAATCCGTATCTGCGAGGACTACCTGCACGATCTTGACCTGGCGCAGGTTCGCGCGCGCTTGGTCGGCGGCTGCATGCATATCGAGGCCGCCCCCGCAGATGTCGCCAAGATTTCCGCTCTCGGCGGCAGCGCCGTCGATGCCGAGGGCAAGACCCCGCTGCCCGCCGCCATCGAGTCCGCACTGCGCGAGCTGGGCTGCGGCCACATCTCCCCCGAGGTCACCCCCTACATCCACGGCAACATGAACCTGTAGGTTGCGCCGTTTTACAAACGGCGCAACTGCTCGGCGCTGCGCGGGCTCCGGGCACGGCAATCTGACGTTCAACTTCACGGGCGCGACCAAAAGGTCAGCGCCCGCTTGTTTCACGTCACCTTACCGCACCCGGAGCCCGCTCGCTCGCATATGCTCAACCTGGACTGCGTTAACTGACCTACCAAAAAGGGACAGGTTTATTTTGGCAGGTTTTATCTGGGGAAATATCGCGAGGCAGTCGCTCCCCTAGCACCCATCAAACTTCGAGAGACGATAGAGGGGCAATTCGGCTGCATCTACTTCTTCCGATAGCGGCGGTTGCGGCTCGTCGATGAACCCATTACTTCGATGAGCCCTTTATCCGTCATTTTTGGCAGATGGTAGCTGACGGACGATTTTTGGCATTCCGTCTCTCTAAAACAAGGCGCTCATCTCTCTA
>UQLC01000036.1 GCA_900541795.1 uncultured Collinsella sp.
CCTACAGCGCGCCGTCCAGCATAAGGTTCACCTTGAGCACGTTGACCGTGGGCTCGCCGAACACGCCGAGGAAACGGCCCTTGGTGCACGCGGCAATGATGTCGCGCACCTCGTCCTCACTTTTGCCCGTGGCCTTGGCAAGGCGCGGGACCTGGTACTCGGCGGCATCGGGAGAGATCTCGGGGTCGAGCCCTGAGCCGGAACACGTCACCAGGTCGACGGGCACAGCGTCCATATCGGCATCGGGGTTGGCGGCGCGGATCTTCTTCACGCGCGCATCCACAAGCTGCCGATACTCCTCACTCGCCGGGGACAGGTTGGATGGGGCACCATACGCCATGAGCTCGCCATCTTCGCCTTCGAAAATTGACACGTTCTGGATGCGGCCCCACATGTGGTCCTCATCCTCGAAGTTCTGGCCGATGAGCTCGGAACCCACAACCTTGCCGTCGACCGTAATGAGCGAACCGTTCGCCTGATACGGGAACGCAACCTGGGCAATGCCGGTCACGACAAGCGTATAGCCCAGGCCGCAGACAACGGTAAACAGCGCGAACACGCCCAGTGCGCGCGATGCAACACCTTTGAACATACAAACCTCCACTTACATAATGCCGCAGAACGCGAGCAGCATGTCGATGAGCTTGATGAATACGAACGGGGCAACGATGCCGCCCAGACCCCACACGAGCAGGTTGTGGGTCAGCAGCTGTCCGGACGGGACCTCGCGGTACTTAACGCCCTTCAGCGCGGCCGGGATCAGCGCGACGATAACGAGCGCGTTATAGATGATGGCCGAAAGAACCGCGGACAGCGGGCTTGCCAGACCGAGGATGTTGAGGGCGTCCAACCCGGGGTAGATCGGCGAGAACAGGGCCGGGATGATAGCGAAGTACTTCGCCATGTCGTTGGCCACCGAGAAGGTCGTGAGCGAACCGCGGGTCATGAGCAGCTGCTTGCCGATACGCACGACCTCGATGAGCTTGGTGGGGCTGGAGTCGAGGTCGACCATGTTGCCGGCCTCCTTGGCAGCCTGGGTGCCCGTGTTCATGGCCACGGCGACGTCGGCCTGGGCCAGAGCGGGCGCGTCGTTGGTGCCGTCGCCGGTCATGGCGACCAGGTGCCCCTCACGCTGGAACTCGCGGATCTTCTCGAGCTTGCCTTCAGGGGTGGCCTCGGCCAGGAAGTCGTCAACGCCGGCCTCGGCGGCGATTGCCGCGGCGGTGAGCGGGTTGTCGCCCGTCACCATGATGGTCTTGATGCCCATCTTGCGCAGGTCGGCGAACTTCTCCTTAACGCCGGACTTGATGATGTCCTTGAGGTACACAACGCCCAGCACGCGGCAGTTCTTTGTCACGACCAGCGGGGTGCCGCCGGCCTTGGCGATGCGTTCGACGGCCTCGTCGCACTCCTTTGAGAACACGCCGCCGGCTGCCTCCACATAGGTGCGCACGGAATCGGCAGCGCCTTTGCGGATCTCATTGCCCTCGTAGTTCACGCCGGACATACGCGTTGCCGCGGTGAACGGGATAAACTCCATACCCTTATCCTCGAGTGTGCGGCCGCGCAGACCGAACTGCTCCTTGGCGAGGACGACGATGGAGCGGCCCTCGGGGGTCTCGTCGGCCAGCGAGGAAAGCTGGGCGGCATCGGCCAGCTCCGCGGGATCGACGCCGTCGACCGGGATGAACTCGGCGGCTTGGCGGTTACCCAAGGTGATGGTGCCGGTCTTGTCGAGCATGAGGATGTCGACGTCGCCGGCGGCCTCGATGGCGCGGCCGGACATGGCCAGCACGTTGGCCTCGTTCAGACGGCTCATGCCGGCGATGCCGATGGCGGAAAGAAGGGCGCCGATGGTAGTAGGAGCCAGGCACACGAGCAGCGCCACGAGCGTGGTTACGGCCGTGGGGTTGTCCATGTCGTTAAGACCGACCGAGAAGCAGGAGTAACAATACAGGGCCAGCGTGACCAGGATAAAGACGATGGAGAGGGCCACCAGGAAGATCTCCAGAGCGATCTCGTTAGGGGTCTTCTTGCGCGCGGCACCCTCAACCATCGCGATCATCTTGTCCAGGAAGCTCTGGCCGGGCTCACTGGAGATCTTGACGATGATCCAGTCGGACAGCACCGTGGTACCGCCGGTAACGGCAGAGCGGTCGCCGCCGGCCTCGCGGACCACGGGGGCGGACTCGCCGGTGATGGCGGACTCGTCAACGGAGGCAGCGCCCTCGATGACGTCGCCGTCGCCGGGAATCTGCTCGCCGGCGCGTACGATCACCAGGTCGCCGCGCGCGAGCTCGGTGCCGGGAACGACGGTGAAGTGCTCCTTGTCCTCAACGGACTCGATGCGATGGGCCTCGACATCCTTCTTGGCCGCACGCAGGGAATCGGCCTGGGCCTTACCGCGGCCCTCGGCAAGCGCCTCGGCGAAGTTCGAGAACAGGTCGGTAAGCCACAGGATGACCGCAATGGCGACCACATAGTAGGTGGGCACACCCGCGTCCTGCACACCGAAAATGGAAGCGACGGCCAGGACGGAGGTCATGACGGCGGAAAGCCACACCAGGAACATGACCGGGTTTTGAATCTGGACGCGAGGATCCAGCTTGGCAAACGAGTCGCGGACCGCGCGGCCCATCATGTCTTTTTGCATAGTCATAAATCTGCACCCTCCTTTACGCAATCATCTGGAAGAACTCGGCAACGGGGCCAAGCGCCAGGGCCGGGAAGAAGCTCAGGGCACCGATCAGCAGAACGATGAACACGAGCAGGAATACGAACATGCCGTTGGTGGTAGACAAGGTACCGGCGCTCTCGGCGACCTTACCCTTCTTGGCCAGCGAGCCGGCGATAGCCAGCGTACCGATGATGGGCATGAAGCGGGCGAACAGCATCTCGAGGCCGAGCATGACGTTGATCCAGGGAATGTTGCAGTTCATGCCTGCAAACGCCGAGCCGTTGTTGCCGCCGCATGAGGTGAAGGCATACAGCGCCTCGGAGAAGCCGTGCGCGCCACCATTGTTGAGCTGGTCGGCAAGACCGGGCACCATGCAGGCGATGGCCGAGCACACCAGAATGGCAAACGGAGTTGCCAAGCACAGGACAACTGCCCAGCGCATCTCGCCCGGCTCGATCTTCTTGCCCAGGAACTCAGGCGTGCGTCCGACCATGAGGCCGGCGATGAACACTGTGAGGATGGCGAAGCCGATCATGCCGTACAGGCCGCAGCCCACGCCGCCGAAGACGACCTCGCCCAGAGCAATCTGGAGCATCTGGACAAAACCGCCCAGCGGGGTGTAGGAGTCGTGCATGGAGTTAACCGAGCCGTTGGAAGCAGCCGTCGTGAAAGCAGACCAGGTAGAAGAGGAGGCGATACCGAAACGGCTCTCCTTGCCCTCCATGTTGCCGCCGGCCTGGCCGTCGGTCATCTCGATATTGACCGCTCCGCCATCGGCCAGCTGCGGGGTGCCCGCATGCTCGTTGACGGCGATGATGCCGGTGAAGATCACCAGCAGGATGAACATGGCGGCAAAGATGGCCTTGCCCTGCTTGGTGTTCTTGACGCCGATACCGAAGGCGAAGCAACAGGCGGCCGGGATCAGCAGCAGGCTGGTCATCTCGATGATGTTGGTGAAGGCACTGGGGTTCTCATACGGATGGGCGGAGTTCACGCCGAAGAAGCCGCCGCCGTTGGTGCCGGACTGCTTGATGGCGACCTGAGGAGCCGCGGGACCCTGGGGCAGGAACTGCTCGGTGACCACGCGCGCGCCCTCGACAACCTTGCCGTCGACCTTGACCGTGTCGCCCTCGATCTGGGCGCCGTCGATGACGCTCCAGCCGCCGTCTGCATTAGGCTGAACAGCGACGGGTTCTACGAGCTCAGCCTTCTGAGCCGGCTGGAAGTTGGAGATGACGCCACCGGCAGCCAGGCAGATGCCGAACACGAGGTTCAGCGGAATGAGCACATACAGGACGGTGCGGGTGAGGTCGACCCAGAAGGAACCCAGACCCTGCTCCTTGACCTGACGGAAGCCGCGGATCAGCGCGAACATGACCGCGATACCGGTGCCAGCGGAAACGAAGTTCTGCACAGTGAGACCCATGAACTGCACAAGGTAGGACAGGGTGGTCTCACCGGAGTAGGACTGCCAGTTGGTGTTGGTTATGAAGGAAGCAGCCGTATTGAACGACAGGTCCCATGACACACCCGGCAGGTGCTGGGGATTGCCTGGCAAGAAGGACTGAAGCGCCTGGAGTGCCACAAGAGTCACGAGGCCGATCCCCGAAAAGACCAGCACGCTCGCCAGATAGCGCCTACACCCCATCTGTTCTGCCGCGTCGATGCGAAGCAGACGATAGACGCCACGCTCCACAGGAGCAATCACAGGCGACAGGAACGTATGCTCACCATCCATGATATGGGCCATGAACCGACCGAGCGGAACGGCCAGGACGACGAGTACGGCAAAGTACAAGATGTACTGAATCGCAGCGTCCATAGTTTACGAATCACTCCTCATCAGAATGTAGATGTAATAGATAAGAAGTCCAATGCAGACGACTCCGATGATGGGAATGAGGATGTCCATTTACCGCCCCTTTCACACGCGATCCGATGTCTCGGACGCCTGCCCTCGCAAGCGTCTGGGGACAGTAAACGCTTCTAGGGATTAAAGAGGCGTGAGGGCCGGGGCTCACGTCCTTAAGATGCCGTAAAGATGCAGGTAGAAAGCACTATTGCAGCTGCAGTGCGCCTATACTCGACCTCGCGAGCATACAGTGGTGTCTTCACCGCGTATGCACGCATGGACAACGCTTCAGAAAGGCTACGCTATGCAGCGCGACGCATCGGACACTCGCGTCAATCCAGACCTCATCCTCAAGGCAATTGAGAAAGACGAGGTCGCCGATGACACTCGAACCAGCCGGGGACACCTCAAAATTTTCTTTGGCTACGCTGCTGGTACAGGCAAAACCTATGCAATGCTTCAAGCCGCCCACGCCGCCAAGCGGCGAGGTGTCGACGTCGTCGCGGGATACATCGAGCCGCACGAACGTCCGGCAACTGCCCATCTTGCACAAGGGCTTGAGAACGTGCCCTGTAAACTCATCGAGCACAACGGCATTGCGCTCAGCGAGTTCGATCTAGATGCGGCTATCGAGCGCGCCCCTCAGCTCATCCTTGTCGACGAGCTCGCCCATACGAATGCGCCGGGGTCTCGCCACGACAAACGCTATCAAGACGTCGAGGAACTTCTACATGCGGGCATCGACGTCTATACGACCGTGAACGTTCAGCATATCGAGAGCCTAAACGACATGGTTGCATCCATCACCGGCGTTGTCGTGAGCGAACGAATCCCCGACCGTATCTTCGATGATGCCGACCAGGTCGAGCTCGTCGACATAGAGCCCGAAGACCTACTTGAGCGCCTTCGCGCCGGCCTCGTCTACCGTCCCGCACAAGCCGACCGAGCGCAACAGCATTTTTTTACCGTCGAGAACCTCACCGCACTCCGAGAAATCGCGCTGCGCCGCTGCGCCGATCGCACCGGTCACCTCACAGACGCCGCACGCGTGCTGGGAAACCGTGACTACTACACCAGGGAGCGTATCTTAGTCTGTGTCTCCCCGGCGCCGACCAATCCCCGCATCATCCGTGCCGCCGCACGCATGGCGAAAGCGTTTCGCAGCGAACTCGTCGCCCTGTTCGTAGAGAGCCCGCGCACGCAAGCCATGAGCGATGATGAGCGCGCCAAGCTTGCAGCCAATATCGCCCTAGCCGAGCAGCTCGGAGCACATATGGAAACCGTCTATGGCGACGACATCGCGTTTCAGATCTCCGAGTTCGCGCGCCTGTCGGGTATTTCGAAGATCGTCATGGGGCGCACGGGCGAGCGCAGCAGCGTCCGTCAGGCCCTCTTCGGCCGCAAATCTCTCGTAGAACAGCTCATAACATTCGCCCCGAACCTCGACATTTACATCATTCCAGAACAGTCGACTCCGCCCTCCCGACCCAAAGGACGCCGCCATGCGCTCGCCCTGCAGCCGCCCAGCAGCCGAAACGTGCTTCGCACGCTGGCCCTCTCTCTTGCCGCCACGGCGATCGGCACGGCTTTCCGCCATCTGGGATTTGCCGACTCCAGCATCATATCCCTCTATATCTTCACGGCCCTGCTGACCGCCGTCACCACGACGGGGCGTATCTGCACGATCGTATCGAGCGTGCTCTCTGTAGTGCTTTACAACTTCTGCTTTGTCACGCCTCTGTTTTCGCTCGCCAGCTACGACCGAAGCTATCTGGTCACGTTCGGCATCATGTTCGCCACCGCTATGGTCGCCGGCGAGTTAACTGCGCGCATCGCCGACAACGCCCGTACATCCGCCGAGAACGCATTCAAAACGCGCGTACTCCTCGAAACGAACCAGCTCTTGCAGCAAGCCCATAGCGCGGAGGAGTGCGCCCGCGTCGCCATGAACCAACTCGTCAAACTGCTAAAACTCGACGTGGTCTTCTACCCCGCCGAACACGGCACGCTCGGCAAGGCGCTCTATGAGTCCGCTGGCACCGAAAACCGATCCGCGTCGCTGCTCACCGACTACGAGCGCGCCGTTGCAACCTGGACCTACACCAACAACAAGCGCGCGGGCGCAAGCACGCGGACCCTGCCTGAGGCGCGCTGTCTCTACCTCGCGGTTCGCACCGGCGACAAGGTATTCGGTGTCATCGGCATCGCCCTGGAGGGGCGCGAGATCGAAGCCTTCGAGCATTCGATCGTCCTATCTATCGTAGGTGAATGCGCCTTGGCGCTCGAAAGCGACCGGGCGGCGCAAGAGCGCGAAGAGGCTGCGGTCTTGGCGAAAAACGAGCAGCTGCGCGCCAACCTTTTACGCTCCATCGGCCACGATTTGAGGACACCCCTCACGGCTATATCCGGATCTGCGGCAATCCTTCGGAAGAGCGACGAGAAGCTCAGCCTCGAACAACGCTGCGATCTTGCCGATGCCATCTACGACGACTCCCTCTGGCTTATCGATACCGTGGAGAACCTCCTCGCCATCACACGCGTCGAGGACGGCACCATTCGCCTCAACTTAACATCCGAGCTCATCGACGAGGTCATCGAGGCCGCCCTCAGCCATGTCGCCCAAGCATCGCATGGACGTGCCGTCACCATCGAGCACACTGACGACATCCTGCTGGTACGCATCGACGTCCATCTCATCATGCAGGTGCTTACGAATCTCATCATGAACGCCTTCAAATACACGCCCGAGGACTCGTCTGTCACCATCAGCGCACGTCGCGAGGGCGCGTTCGTCGTGGTGGACGTCGCAGACGATGGGCCGGGTGTGGCAGACTGCGACAAGCCTCATATCTTTGAGCGCTTCTTCACCTCAAGCAATACGCGGCCCGTGGATTCGCGTCGAAGCATCGGCCTTGGCCTGTCGCTCTGCCGCTCCATCGTGGAGGCGCATGGCGGCGTCATCGAAGTTCGCGACAACCACCCCCATGGGGCCGTCTTCCGTTTTACCCTGCCCGCCGAGGAGATTGAGATTCATGAATAATGCCGCTAAGCCACGCATCCTCCTGGTCGAAGATGACCCGACCGTTCAAAACCTCGTTTCGACCGCGCTTGACCTCCACGGCTATGTCGTGAGCAAGGTTTGCAACGGCCAAGCCGCCATCATGGATGCGGTGTCGCACGGCCCCAGCCTCATCATGCTCGACCTCGGCCTTCCCGACATTGACGGTATCGAGGTCATCACGAAGATCCGAAGCTGGTCGGCAGTCCCCATTATCGTCATTTCGGCGCGCACCGAAGATTCCGACAAGATTGCAGCACTTGACGCAGGGGCAGACGACTACCTCACCAAGCCCTTTTCTGTGGATGAGTTGCTCGCGCGCGTCCGTGCGAATTTGAGGCGCTCCTCGATGGCGTCGAGCGAGTCGACAGAAGCGAGCACGTTCGACAACGGTCCGCTGCATATCGACTACGCCGCGGGATACGCGACGAAAGACGGACGCGAGCTCTCGCTCACCCCAACCGAGTACAAATTGCTCGTCCTTCTGGCGAAAAACGTCGACAAGGTGCTCACCCACACCTTCATCACCCGCGAGATATGGGGCACGAGCTGGGACAGCGATCTGGCGAGCCTGCGCGTGTTCATGCGCACCCTGCGTAAGAAGATCGAGGCAGACCCCTCTCACCCCAAAATGATTCAGACGCACATGGGTGTCGGGTACCGCATGCAGCGTCTCTAGCCCACCCCACAAAAAGTTGCGGTGGAATACGGAGTAGATAAGGCCTTTGACAGCCAAAACAGTCCGTATTTCACCGCAACTGATGGGCGGGATGGAGT
>UQLC01000037.1 GCA_900541795.1 uncultured Collinsella sp.
GGCCCGTGGGTTATACCCTAAGAGCAAACCACCCTTTTTAAGGGTGGTTCTGATTCTGCCGATAGGCCATAAAAATGCACGCATTTGCGGAGAGCCTGTTGACGATAGTCAAAACTCGGACTAATCTAGAGACACATAATTGGTCAAAAATCGGACAATTGAATGGTGGGATAGATGAATAGTGCGGTTACGCTGGTCGACTTCGATCGGTTGCTCAATGGACTCGACCATATCTATTCGGAGTTCTCGCGCGCCTGCGGCCTTTCGGACTGCGCCTACTGGATGCTCGTCGACACGAGTGCAGCGGGCGGAAGCGTTGCCGTGAGTCGGCTGACGAGTGAATGGTTCTACAGCAAACAGACCATCAATTCGGCGATTAAAACGCTTAGGGCGCGAGGGCTTGCGACGTTGGAGTTTGCCGAGGGCAGTCGTAAAAACAAGGTTGTACGACTGACCGAAGAAGGCGTGCGGTTTGCCAAGCGCTACGCGTTGCCGGCGCAAAAAGCCGAGCAACAGGCATTCGAGGCGCTCGAGCCGTGGGAACAGTGCGAGATCATGCGCTTGGTCGGTAAGTTCTCCCATGTTCTTAACGAAGAGTGCGAGGCATTTAAACGGCAAGTGGCCGCCGAGAACGAGACTGACGATAAGGGCGAGGGGGACGCATGCGACTCTTAATGAGGTTTATGAGGCCGTACCGCGGTCTGATTGCGGTGACGCTGTTTGCGGTGCTGATAGATAACGTCGGTACGCTGTTGGTTCCCACGATGCTGGCGAACATGGTCAACACCGGTATTACCACGGGTGATGTCGACTATATATTACGCAACGGCCTGTACATGCTTATCGCGACCGGCATGGCCAGCGGCGGCACGGTGCTGGGCTGCTATCTTTCGGCGCGCCTGGCCGCCAACGTGGCCTGCGATATCCGCAATGCCGTGTACGACAAGTCGCTCGAGCTGTCCGCCAGCGACTTTGAGCGCTTTGGCACGGGTTCGATGATCACGCGCTCGCTCAACGACATCAACGTGATTCAGCAAGCTGTCCTTCAGACGATTCAGCTGGTGCTGCCGGTGCCGTTCTTGGCCGTGGCAGGCATCATTTTTGCTTGGTTCATCGATCCCGCCATGGGTACGCTGCTGGGCGTGGTGGTTGCGATCGTGCTGGTGGCGGCGGTCTTTACCGTTGCCAACGCCGCGCCGATCTTTATGCGCCTGCAGAGCTTTATCGACCGCATGAACGTGGTGCTGCGCGAGAACATCGTGGGCGTGCGCGTCATCCGCGCATTTAACAAGGAGCGCCACGAGGAGCAGCGCCTGGACGAGGTGTTTAGCGATTACGCGGCCAATGCCATCAAGGTCAACCACCTGTTTGTGGGTCTCGACAGCTCCAGCTTCTTTTTGATGAATATCGCCGAGGTGGCGGTGCTGTGGGTGGGCGGCAACCGCGTGGGCGTCCACGCCATGCAAATCGGTAGCATCTCGGCCGTGCTGGAGTACGCGATCCTGATCCTGTTCTTTGTGATGACGGCGCAGATGGTGATTCTGACGCTCCCACGCGCCGCCGCATGCCTGAACCGTGCGCAGCAGGTGTTGGAGATTGAGCCGAGCATCGTGGACGGCAAGCGCACGCTGGACACGTGCGCGGCGGAGTCTGTTGACGGTGCCGACGCGGTGGCCGTGTTCGACCACATGTCGTTCCGTTTTGACGATGCCGACGAGGATACCCTGTGCGACCTGAGCTTTGCCTGTCGCCGTAGCCAGACCACGGCGATTGTAGGCTCGACGGGTTCGGGCAAGTCGACGGTGGCCAAGCTCTTGCTTCGCTTCCACGATGCCACGAAGGGCGCCATTCGCCTGAATGGCATCGATCTGCGCGACCTTTCGCAAGACGACATCCGCGGGCGTATCGCCTATGTGCCGCAGAAGGCATGGCTGTTCTCGGGTACGGTGGCGAGCAACCTGCGCTTTGGCAACGAAGACGCGACTG
Organism: uncultured Collinsella sp.; assembly: GCA_900541795.1. Classification (GTDB taxonomy): domain Bacteria; phylum Actinomycetota; class Coriobacteriia; order Coriobacteriales; family Coriobacteriaceae; genus Collinsella. The sequence goes on from UQLC01000037.1 coordinate 1,987, forward strand.
AGGCTGACATGCTCCATGCGCTGGAGGTTGCCCAGAGCACCTTTGTGCTCGACCAGCCCCAGGGGCTCGATACGCCGGTGGCCCAGGGCGGCACGAACTTCTCGGGTGGTCAGCGCCAGCGCCTGGCGATTGCCCGCGCACTCATGAAGCATGCCGATCTATATATCTTCGACGACAGTTTTTCGGCCCTGGACTTTAAGACCGATGCGGCACTGCGCCATGCGCTGCAGGACGAGACGTGCGATGCCGCGGTGCTCATCATCGCCCAGCGCATCTCGACTATTTTGCATGCCGATCAGATCGTGGTGCTCAAAGACGGCGAGATCGTGGGCCTAGGCACGCACGACGAGCTCATGGAAACCTGCGAGGTGTACCGCGCAATCGCGGAATCGCAGATGAAGGGAGGTGAGTAGCATGACCGAGGAGCTCAAGAAGCAGGGCATCGTCGATGGCGCTGCGGTTGTAGAGACAGTCGAGGAGACGGGCGTCGCGCCCGACCTGGACGAAGCCGCCAAGGCGGCGGAGCGCGAGGCTCGCCGCCAAGCGCTCTACGAGGAAAACGAACGTGCCGAGGACGAGCGCGCCCGCGCCGAGGCAGAGCGTATGCGCGACGTGGACGACGAAGACGAGGACGAGACGCCTCGGGATACCTGGGCGACGGTGCGCCGCCTGTGGAGTGAGGCTGCCGGCGACCATTGGCGCTTCTATATCGTGTTCGCGAGCATTGTGTTCTATGTCATCTTTAACACCGCCGCGCCGGCATATAGCGCCCGCGTGATCGATGAGCTGTGGGGCCACATTCAGGTGGCGTTTGCCAACGACACCACTTTCAGCATCACCTGGGAGAACTGCGGCAAGACCATTTTCGTCTACTTTATGATCTGGACTGCCGCTGCCTCGTTCTATGCGCTCCAGAGCTTTTTGATGTCGAGCGTCGCTGAGCGTCTCAATCTGCGCCTGCGCAACCGCATCGCGCAAAAGCTCAACCGTCTGCCGCTCGCCTATTTTGACGCGCATCGTCCCGGCGAGGTCGTCAGCCGCGCGACCAACGACCTGGACAAGATGTCCGAGAGCATGCAGCGCGGATTGCTGCAGCTGCTCGTGTCGATCGGCACGGTTGTTGGTGCTGTGAGCGTGATGTTCGTGTTCAGCGTGCAGCTTACGCTCGTCTTTCTGTTCTTTACGGCACTGTCGCTGCTGGTGACGAAGGTCGTCTCGCGCCGCACACACGATGTGACGGGCGAGCGCCAGGAGTGGGTGTCCAAGATTACGAGTGCGGTCGAGGAAGGCTATTCGGGCCGTCTGGTGATCCGCGCGTTTAACCGCGAACGCCAAAGTTCTGCCGAGGTGCACCAGGCCTCGGGCGAGCTGGCACGCGTGAGTGCCAAGGCCGACTTTATGATCAATGCCGTCGGCCCTGCGGTGCGCTTTATCGGCCGTTTGGCGCAGATCGTGATCGCGCTGGTGGGCTGCAGCATGCTGGTTGCCGGTCACATGACCGTCGGCGTGTTCCAGGCGTTCTTCCAGTTTATCTACGAGGCGTCCGAACCCATGACGCAGCTGTCGTTTACCTTCAACTCGCTGCAGAGCGCGTTGGCGAGTGCGGAGCGCGTGTTCGACCTGCTCGATGAGCCCGAGATGGAGGCCGATCCGCTGCCGGACGAGGCCGCCAAGCTGCCGGGTCGCGTTGAGGGTCGCGTCTCCTTTGAGCACGTGCGCTTTGGTTATTCGCCCGACAAGCCGCTTATGCACGACGTGTCGTTTACCGCCGAGCCGGGCCAGAAGATTGCCGTGGTGGGAACCACGGGCGCGGGCAAGACGACGCTCATCAACCTGCTCATGCGCTTCTACGAGATTGACGGCGGGCGTATTACGCTCGACGGCGTGGATACGAGCCGCATGGACCGCGGCGAGCTACGGCAGCAGTTTGGCATGGTGCTGCAGGACGCCTGGCTGTTCGATGGCACGATTGCCGAAAACATCGCCTACGGCTGTCCCGAGGCGACGCGTGAGGAGATCGTGGCGGCTGCGCGCGCCGCGCAGGTCGACTTCTTTGTGCGCACCATGCCGCAGGGCTATGACACGCGCGTGGCCAACGATGCCGAAAGCATCAGCCAGGGCCAGCGTCAGCTGCTGACCATCGCACGCGTGCTGCTCAATAACCCGGCGATTCTCATCCTGGACGAGGCGACCTCAAGCGTGGATACGCGTACCGAGCTTGCCATCGGTCGTGCCATGGACGCGCTCATGCGCGGGCGCACGAGCTTTGTGATCGCGCACCGCCTGTCGACGATCGTGGACGCCGACCTGATCTTGGTCATGGATCACGGCAACATTATCGAGCAGGGCACGCATAAGGAGCTGCTGGCTGCCGAGGGTGCCTACGCCGACCTCTATCTGAGCCAGTTCGCATAATGTGACAAAGGGACAGTCTCTTTGCCACATCACAAATAAGGCGCGCCGGGGATGAATTCCCTGGCGCGCCTTTGCGTTGATGCCGATGTCGTTTTGTGCCGCTTGCGTTCCTAGCGTTCGTCCACGAGCTTGGCGACGAGGGCCTTGAGCTCGGCCACCTCTCGCTCGAGTTCCTTGACGCGGCGGGCATTCTCGGTGATGCCCTGGCGGTTGAGGGCGGACTGCTCGGCGGCGTCATCGGGCATGTACTCGCGATGCTGCTTGGCGTCGAAACTCTCCTCGAACACACGGCAGCCGTTGCGCTTGATGATGCGTCCCGGCACGCCCACGACGGTGCAGTTGTCGGGGACGTCCTTAACGACGACCGAGTTGCCGCCGATCTTGACGTTGTTGCCGATGCGGATGTTGCCGAGCACCTTGGCGCCCGTGCCCACCGTGACATTGTTGCCCAGGGTGGGGTGACGCTTGCCGGTCTCGTTGCCGGTGCCGCCGAGCGTAACGCCCTGGTAAAGCACACAGTTGTCGCCCACGACGGTGGTCTCGCCGATGACGACGCCCATGGCGTGGTCGATAAAGAAGTGCTTGCCGATCTGTGCGGCGGGATGAATCTCGACGCCGGTGATGTGGCGGGTGATTTGCGAGAGCACGCGGGCGAGCGAGCGATGACCGTGCTCCCAGAGCCAGTGCTCGGGCACGTGGTTCCACTTGGCGTGCAGGCCAGGATAGGAAAGGAAGATGACTAGACCGTTTTGCGCGGCGGGATCCTGCGCTTGGACGGTCTTGATGTCCTCGCGAATGGTATTGATAAAGCTCACCGGCCGCCCTCCCTTAGCGCCATGGCAATGCGATTCAATAAAGTATAGCGATTCGCTAGGGATTAGGAAGGATAATCTTGACGGTATTGCACGACAGGTGTCAGTTATGCAAACTTGCTGGTAATGGGGTCATGCTTTTGTGGGGTTGCGCACGAGGGGGCGCCGCAACCGTATACTGGTCAACTTGGACGTATCCGCGCCCACAACTGAGAGGTTTTACTTCATGGGTTTCATCAATTTTATTGCCGAGCTGCTCAAGGATCCGCGCACCGCGATTGCCAGCTGGATCGCCGCCGGCCCGCTTATGGCCTACGGCTGCGTGTTCCTGATTATCTTCATTGAGACAGGCGTGGTGTTCTTCCCGTTCCTTCCCGGCGATTCGCTGCTGTTTGCCTCGGGCTTCTTTGCCCACAACGGTGGCTTTAACATCGTGGCCCTGCTGGCCGTCGCATGGGCTGCTGCCATCCTGGGCGATCAGTGCAACTTTATGATCGGCCACTTCTTTGGCCGCAAGATCATCGCTTCGGGCAAGGTCAAGGCCATGACGCCCGAGCGCATTAAAAAGTCCGAGGACTTCTTGGACAAGTGGGGCCACCTGGCTATTTTCCTGGGCCGTTTCTTCCCGTTTATCCGCACCTTTGTGCCCTTTATCGCCGGCATGGGCGGCATGCACTGGCGTAACTTCGTTATCTTTAACGTGCTGGGCGGCATTACCTGGTCAACGCTCTTTACGCTGCTGGGCTACTTCTTTGGCGGCATCCCCTTTGTGCAGGAGCACTTTGAGCTGCTGATCGTCGGCATCGTTGCCGTGTCGATCATCCCGACCGTGGTCGGTCTGGTTAAGGCTAAGCTGGGCAAAAAGAACGCGTAGCTCGAGCCAGCGCGCAAACCGTGCAGTTGAGGCCCGTCACCGCTTACGGTGGCGGGCCTTTTTGCTTCGGTCAAATGAAAATACTTTACTTAGTTAAAGAAAAGCGTTTTATCAGACGCGTGCGGGGAGTACAATCTCGTGCATGCGAATCGACGTGCCATCGGCTTTGATGCTGCTCGCGTGTCCCGTCCGGCTCTACGCTCCGGGCGTGCGACGTTGCGACGCGGTCGGCCTCGGTCCTTGCGTGCGGGTTCGCGAGTATGCAACTGTGTATGTAAGGAGCGACATATGACTGTCGAGAAGAAGGATATCGATTGGGGTAGCCTCGGCTTTGGCTACATGAAGACCGATTACAGCTACGAGGCTCATTGGAAGGATGGCGAGTGGGACGAGGGCGGCCTGACCACCGACCACGCCCTGCATGTCTCCGAGTGCGGCGGTATCTTCCATTACTGCCAGGAGGTCTTTGAGGGCCTGAAGGCCTACACCGCCGAGGACGGCAGCATCGTCTGCTTCCGTCCCGACATGAACGCTGAGCGTATGTATAACTCTGCCCAGCGCCTCGAGATGCCCCCGTTTCCCAAGGACAAGTTCGTTGAGGCCGTCAAGCAGGTCGTTTCTGCCAACGCCGCCTGGGTTCCGCCCTTCGGTTCCGGCGCGACCCTGTACGTGCGTCCGTTTATGATCGGCTCCGGTGACGTGATCGGCGTGGCTCCCGCTCCTGAGTACACGTTCCGCATTCTCGTGACCCCGGTCGGTCCGTACTTTAAGGGCGGCCTCAAGCCCGTCAAGCTGCGCGTTTCCGAGTATGACCGTGCTGCACCGCACGGCACCGGCAACATCAAGGCCGGCCTGAACTACGCCATGTCCCTTAAGCCCACGATGGAGGCCCATCGCGAGGGCTATGCCGAGAACCTGTATCTCGACTCCGAGTCCCGCACCTATGTCGAGGAGACCGGTGGCGCCAACATCCTGTTCGTGAAAGAGGATGGCACGCTCGTCGTTCCGCAGTCGCACACCGACTCCATCCTGCCCTCTATCACCCGTCGTTCGCTCGTTCAGGTTGCTCAGGACCTGGGCATGACCGTTGACCAGCGCCCCGTCGAGTGGGCCGAGGTCAAGGCCGGCACCTTTGTGGAGTGCGGCCTGTGCGGCACCGCTGCCGTCATCTCTCCGGTTGGCGAAATCGACAACAAGGTTTACGGCGCCGACGAGACCGTGACCTTCCCGGCTGGATACACCGAGATCGGCCCTGTGATGAAGAAGCTTCGCGAGACCCTGACTGGTATCCAGTCTGGTGCTGTCGAGGACAAGCACAACTGGGTTTACACCGTCGCGTAATCTGTCTTACGGATATGTCCGGCCCGAGGGCACCTTCCTTTCCGGCGCGTCCTCGGACATGAAAGAGCCCCCGCTGCGCACTTCGTGCGGCGGGGGTTCTTTCGTCCTGCGGAATGCGCTGG
>UQLC01000038.1 GCA_900541795.1 uncultured Collinsella sp.
CCCGCGACCCCAACCTTGGCAAGGTTGTGCTCTACCAACTGAGCCATGTCCGCTTACGAGGATTAATCTTACGTGATGCCCGCATCCTATGCAAGAACTTTTTTTGAAAAGTTTTGCGACGCTCTCGCGAGGGCATCAGTCGTCACGAAAGGCGCGAACAAACGCAGGCTCGCAGCGAGATGCCCCTACATATCACCGAGCATGATCCAGGCAGAGCTGTCCTGCGCGAGCCTGCCGTCTGAAAGCGGTGATGAGGTGAGCAGGACCCTGCCCGCCGGCAGCTCCACGGGTGCTGCACCGAAGTTCGTCACACACGTCCAGCCGTTATCGCGGCGATAGGCGATGACGCCGCCCTCAGCGCCCTCGGCACCATCCGCAAGACCGGTGCGCCCGTCAAGATCGAGCCACGCAAGATCGTTGGCGCACCCGCGCAGCTTGCGCCGCAGCCAGAGGGCGTCACGATAGAGCGCAAGCATCGATGTCGGGTCCGCTTCTTCCTTATCGGCAGCATAATCGGAAAACCATGCAGGCTGCGGCAGATGGGGCGCCGCATCGGCGTCTGCCGGCGAAAACCCAAACGATCCGCCATGCGCGGGATCGTCCGCCGCCACCCACGGCAGGGGCACACGACAGCCGTCGCGCCCCTTCTCACGCTTCGGTCCGTGCGTATTGGTCGCAGTAGGGTCTTCGAGTGCAGCCCACGGGATATCAGCCACCTCAAAAAGGCCGAGCTCCTCACCCTGATACACGTATGCCGAGCCCGGAAGCGCCAGTTCAAGCAAAAGGGCCGCCCGCGCGCGGCGCTCGCCGAGTTCACGGTCCTCGTCATAAGACGACCCATCGCGTAAGAGCCAGTCGAGCGCAATCTGGTGGTAGCGCGTCGCCTTGATTTGCGGCAGGGCATAGCGTGTCGCCACGCGCGGCACGTCGTGGTTGGAGAGTACCCAGGTCGAGGCGGAATCGGATTCGACGGCTGCCTTCAAGCCCTTCTCGATTGCAGTGTGCATGTCATCATAGGTCCAAGTGGCCTTGGCAAACTCAAAGTTGAATGTCTGGCCAAGCTCGCTGGGACGCGCGTAGAGATACTGGCGCTCGGGCAACACCCACGCCTCGGCAACGGCGCTGCGCGGCGGATTATAGCGGTCGAACACGCGGCGCCACTCGCGATAGATCTCGTGGACCTCATTGCGGTCCCACAGCGGATGGGTGCCGTCGTCAACCATGTCATCGCCCTCGGCGAGATGCCACCGGTCGAGGTCATCGCGGTCGAGATCCTTGGCGAGACCCTGCGCCACATCAATGCGAAAGCCGTCGACGCCTCGATGGCTCCAAAACGCCAGGACGTCGCAAAAGAGCGCGTGAACCTCAGGGCATGACCAGTCAAAGTCCGGCTGCTCGGGCGTAAACATGTGCAGATACCACTGACCGTCCGCAACACGCGTCCATGCGGGGCCGCCAAAGTTGGCATTCCAATTGGTGGGAGGCAGCTCGCCATGCTCGCCGCAACCATCGCGGAAGATATAACGGGCGCGCTCGGGAGATCCGGGGCCGGCGGCAAGAGCGGCTTTGAACCAGGGGTGCTGGTTGGATGAATGGTTGGGCACGATGTCGACGATGACCTTGATGCCGCGCGCGTGAGCCGCAGCGATCATGTCATCGAAGTCGTCAAGCGAGCCGAGACGTGGGTCGACATCGCAGTAGTCCGCCACATCATAGCCGCCATCGACAAGAGGCGATGGGTAAAACGGGCTCAGCCAGATGGCCTCGATACCCAGCCGCTCAAGATAGTCCATCTGCTGGGTAATGCCCGCGATATCGCCCAGACCCGAACCAGTCGAATCCTTAAACGAGCGCGGGTAGATCTGATAGATCGCAGCGTCGGACATCCATGAGCGCGAAGAAGACTTTTCTGTAGCCATGGGGCGTATCTCCCTTGCAACGAGGTTATGCGAGATGCCCACGATGATACGCCCAAAGCGGACATTCGCGGCAAACAACGCCACAGCCACGACCCAAAACGCTCGCTCCCTCTCGGGTTCAAGCCCATACGATGGATACAAAAAACCCGGCTACCGTGGCAGCCGGGCTGTTGCGTTTGGAGCGGACAACGGGGCTCGAACCCGCGACCCCAACCTTGGCAAGGTTGTGCTCTACCAACTGAGCCATGTCCGCTTGCGGGTTATTAATTTACGCGAGTTGTCCTAAAGACGCAAGTACTTTTTTCAAAAAAGTTGCTCAAAGCAAGTTCATGCAGGTAAATAATGCCAAGTCAAGGCGCTATGCGCACGATTCCAATGCCGAGCCAAACAGCTTCACCATCCGAACGCGTGTGCCGGCGCCATCCGTACGACGGGCAACTTCCACATTATCGACGAGCATGCGCATGAGCTTGATACCGCGTCCGCGTTCCTCGGATGCCACCGGCTCGCTCGCCCCATCGATAGAATAGCCAGCACCCCGATCAAGCACCTCGAGCACAACACGGTCCCCATAGGCCTGAACCGTCAGGATGCAGCCAACACCGCCCGCATGGTCATATGCGTTACCCAACGCCTCCCCCAACGCCAATGCTACGTCATAGCGTTCATCACGCCTCAGGGGAAGCGATTCGAGGAGCTCGGCCACACGGTGCCGATAATACGGGAGATTCTCGATGCCTCGTTGCACTTCGACACTCTTGCTCCATCGCGGCAACTCTCCCACCGGAATGGCGGGAATCGACTCCCGCGCCGGGCCCGCGACATGGAGGATGTCGACAAGTCGGGCAATTTCCAAAAAGCGAACGACCTCATCGGAGGCGTTAACGAGCGAAAGCAGGCCCTCTCGCCTCATGAGCTCTCTGGCGCGCGTAAGCAAAAATGCCAAACCCGTCGAGTCGATAAAGCTCACGGCCTGGCAATTGATGACAACGCGGCGCACGCCCCGGTCGATCAAATTATCCAACCGTCGGCGCAGCACGGGCACCGAGGCGATGTCGACATCACCCGGTGGTGTCAAAACCGCTATGTCATTCCACTCATTCATACGACCATGGTTCCCCAAAAGAGCTCGCTCGATGCATACGTATCTGCAACCGCGCAGATTTTGCCCGTCAAACGTCGCGGCCTACGATCGACCCCGTAAAAATTCAAGGGAAACCAGCGCGATGTCATCGTCCAGCGCCGACTCGGTAAAGCGGTCAAGCTCGCTCAAGACCTTACCGCAGATTCCCGATACGCCCTCACTCGAAACAGAGAGCAAAAGGTCACGAAGGCGCTGCTCGCCAAAGAAAGCACCCGAGCGATCGCGCGCTTCAATCGTTCCGTCGGTATACATAAATAGCATGTCACCAGGAGCGAATGTAAACACGCCCGTCTCGTAGACCATGCTCTCAAAGGCACCGATCACGCCCGATTGGCACCCAAGGAGCTCCACTTCTCCCCCGCAGGTCTCGCCGCCGCCAAGCGGCGTCGACGACGGCCTAATGACCATAGTGGGAGGATGTCCCGCCGAGCAATAGGTAGCGCGGCCCGCCTTAAGATCGATCTTGGCGATAAACGCCGTCACAAACGTCTCGACCCTCGAAAAGCCCATGAGCATGCTATTGAGCGAGCGTGCCATACGGGCAGGCCCCGCACCCTCCCAGGCATAGGCCGTCAGCGCTGTCTTGACAAGCGCCGACATCGACGCCGCCTCGATTCCCTTGCCGGATACATCACCCAAAATCATAACGGCGCAATCGTCGGGAAGTCGGACAAGCGTATAGAAGTCACCACCGACCAACGCAGAGTTCGTTGCCGATAGGTATACCGAATCGGTTGCAATGCCCGGAACGTCACCAAGCGAATTTCTCATGCCAACCTGAAGCGTCTGAGCGATATGACGCTCCTCGCGCTTTTGAGATTCGCCTTCATAAATCAGCTCAAAGTCATGCGCCAGATGCACCAGGTAGTCGTATTCAAGGTCGTCAATTGGTTCTTGGCTGCCATCACGGAGCAGCAAAGCGCGCCTCGTCGGCCCCTTGGCAACGTCGGCGGGAACGATTGCATCGTTGTTCCGCTGACCGCCGCCCTCCGAGCGAACGCGTCCCGCCTCGAAGCCGGAATCGACATAGAGGCCCTGGCACGGCAGGCCATGAGCCCTCAACCATCCGCCCATAGGCATGGATTCGTCGACGCGGGTCAAGCGCACATGCTTAAGATCATCAGCGCTCGCACCGCCCAGCACCGACTGCCCAAAACCATCGGAAGCAACCCCCAAACGCGCAGCCGGTGCGGTGGTGGAAAAGAAGAGCGACTCAGGGTCTCCCGGTAGTGCCACGCGACTGCCGCCCTCAAAATCGATGACATAGGTGTCAAGACTCGCGTCATATTCCACGGGGCAGAAATGACAATTGAGCACCGTGCAGATTTCCGTCGACACCGCTCGCGAAGCGGCAACGGGATCATCGAGATAGGTAAACAGTTCGTCGCGCAGCAAATTGAGTGAGCGGCCGAGCTCCGCCGTGCGGCGCGAACGTAAGCTCGACGCCATGCCGACTAGCTGAATAGACAGGTAATCGCAGATGACCTCGAGTACGTTAACGTCATAGGCAAGTGGCGCCTGGGGACGTTTCCAGCCAACTTCCAACACGCCAAGGACCTGCGTGCCGTAAAACACGGGAAGACAGATCTCGCTGCGATACGGGGGCATATCCTGCACGCGCAGCAAGTGCTTGGAACGATTGTCCAAATCCATGAACATGCCCGAAGCAACCCGATCGCCCTCAAGGTCCTGCTGAATCGACAGGCGACAGGCACGCGACTCGCGAAGCACGTAGGTCGGAATGCCCGCGCCGTACGGCATAAACTCGGGCAGATAGCTGTCCTCAAGCTCCTTAGAAACACCGCGGAGCTTAAAGCCGCCGCTCTCGGAAAAATAGATAGCCGCACCGGAGGCATCGAGCGTTCCAACGAGCTGATTCAAAACAGTATCGAGCAAGCTGGGGAGCTCATCGGAACCCACGGTACTCATAATGACCGAAAGGGTGCCCGAAAGGCGTTTATTCGCCACCCTAAGCTCCGATAGCGCACGTTTGAGCTGACGATCGTGGGAATACTGCTCTTCGATGCTGTGAAGCGCCACAAGGACACGCGGTGCACGACGTCCAAAGATACGCGGAGGCGTAACGGAACCCGCGCGAACCAAGACGGGAATAAAAGACCCGTCGCTCAGCTTGAGCATCAGCTCGCTCTCGGAGCCATCGGTCTCAAACGGCAGACGATGTTCGGTCGCGCGCTCAAAGGCAGACGAGAACAGAACGTCTTTGACATCACCGTTGATGACGTCAGCGCGCTCCTCGCACATCAGGTCGAGCAAACGATTATTCACATGCAGAATGGTTCCGTCGAGCTCACAGATGATGACAGCATCGCTCGTGATCTCGACCAGTTGGGCAACGTCTGCCCACTCGTTGCGCTCAAGCGTTTCCATCGTGGACCTCACCGTCTATCGGTAACAAAAAAGCCTCCGAAGAGGCTTCTCAAATGCGATGGTGTCGGAGGCGGGACTTGAACCCGCATGACCAAAAAGCGGTCACTAGCACCTCAAGCTAGCGCGTCTGCCAATTCCGCCACTCCGACATGCTATGTTGTTGATTCGCGGCTCGTTTTGTTGGACCCGCGCGTTCAACGAGGAAGATAATAACCTATGATTCGAGAACTGTGCAAGCACTTTTTAGAAAAAAGTTTACGAATTTGTAAATGCGCTGGTAGACGCTAATGTCCGGCCCCGAATCGGTGTTGCCTCCCGGCGCGTCCTCGGGCATGAGCGATATTTTGCTACGCACTTCGTGCTGCAAAATATCGCTCCCCCTGCGGAATGCGCCGGGAGGCAACACCGATTCGGGGCCTGCAAATACGTACTTCAAGCACAGTTCTCAAACATGTTCTGGGGGCT
>UQLC01000039.1 GCA_900541795.1 uncultured Collinsella sp.
GCCCGTGGGTTATACCCTAAGAGCAAACCACCCTTTTTAAGGGTGGTTCTGATTTTGTTTCGCGCCATGTGGGGGTGGTGGCGACGTGCATCTTTGCGAGTATTCTGCAATCGAAGGCCCCTGCATACCGACCTCGGGCAAAAAATCGGGATTTCTCGATGTTTTCTACGGATGATGGGCGGGGTTATGGGCTGACAGCGTTTGATTTGCAGGGATATTCGCGGTCTTTGGCATTTATCGTGGCGCCCGAAGCTCTTGGTTATGTTGAATACTCCTAAAAATGCACGGCGCTTAGAGGGGGACCTTCGCGAAAAAGGAAACTGCCCCGTCGAAGTATGCATTCGACGGGGCAGTTTATGCATTTGGCCGATTAAGGATGCGCTGCCAAACTACTAGAACTTGACGGTCGGGGCCTGACGGGCTGCTTCGGCGGCCTCGAAGCCCTGGCGCTCCTTAAACTGGAAGATGCCGGCAAAGATGACAGCCGGGAACGTCTGAATGGCGTTATTGTAGCTGAGCACGCAATCGTTGTAGCTCTGGCGTGCATAGCTAATCTTGTTCTCGGTATCCTCGAGCGATGCCTGCAGCTGCGTAAAGTTGGTGTTTGCCTTAAGATCGGGATAGGCCTCGGCTACGGCGAAGAGCTGACGCAGCGCACCGGTCAGCACGTTGTCGGCTTCCATCTTGGCCTCGGGCGTGGTGGCCTTGACGGCGGTGTTACGCGCGCTGATCACGGCGGAGAGCGTCTCCTGCTCGTGCTTGGCGTAGCCCTTGACGGTCTCGACCAGGTTGGGGATCAGGTCGTTGCGACGCTGCAGCTGCGTATCGATGTTCTGCCAGGCGTTATCGATGCGGTTACGCTTGGTGACCATGTTGTTGTAGATGCCGGCGATGGCGCAGGCAATCACAATGACAACAACGATGCCGATGATGACGGGAAGCATGATGTCTCCGTTTCGAATGGCCGCGGCGGCATGCGCCAGCTGCCGTTGGTATAACGCTACTAGTATACCCGCAACGTTTTGTCGTGCCGAACTTTCCGGTAAGCGTTGTGTTTTCGGCGGGGTTGGCACCGGGGCAAAGCGCGCGAGGTACAGGTGTAAGATATGCGACAGATTGACGAGTGTTGTCTTTGCCCTGAGGATGGCGATACCAGTGGACCTTCGCATCAAGAAAACCTACCGCGCCCTGTTCGATGCCTTTACCGAGCTTCTCGAGGAGCATCGTTTTGAGGACCTGACGGTTGCCATGCTGTGCGACCGCGCCATGATTCGCCGCACGACGTTCTACAAGCACTTTCGCGACAAGAACGATTACTTTGCCTTTTATATCGATGAGCTCATGTCGGGCTTGCCGCAAAAACAGCCCGATGAGGCCGGCGCGGTATCTGCCGAGGACGTGCGCGCGCTTCGGCACGCGATTTTGGACGATGCCATGGATTTGATTCTGGCGCACGAGCAGCTCATGGATAACATTTTGGCAAGCAGCATGTCGGGCATGTTGACCAACGTTATTTGCGACCGCATTGCCCGTTCCATCCGCGAGCGTGTGATGAACGTGCTTGCCGAGGATGCCCTGGCTCCCGTGTCACTCGAGACGACGTCTGAGTTTGTCGCCGGCGGTATTATTCGACTTTTCACGATATGGTGGGAATCGGGCCACGATCTTGAGCGTCGACCTGAGATAGCCGACGTGGTCGATGCACTGTTTGAGCGGACCATGACGCCGGTGCATCACTAGAAGTGGCGGAGAGAGGGGGATTCGAACCCCCGGAACGCTCTCGCGCTCAACGGTTTTCAAGACCGCCGCATTCAACCGCTCTGCCATCTCTCCGTGAGTCGTAATGATAGCATCGTTTTGAATTTGCAACAGGGAAGGCGAACGATGACGATCACCGAAATCGACGAGAAGTTCATGCGCGAGGCGTTGGCGGAGGCGCGAGCCGCCGCGGCGGTGGGCGAGGTGCCCATCGGAGCCGTGGTAGTGCGCGCGGGTGAGATTGTCGCGCGGGCGCATAATCGCCGCGAGCTCGACCAGGATCCTTCGGCTCATGCCGAGTTCGCGGCCTTGTGCGCTGCTGCCCAGGCGCTTGGCCGCTGGCGCCTTTCCGACTGTACGGTCTACGTGACGCTCGAGCCCTGCTGCATGTGTGCGGGGCTTATGGTTAACGCGCGCGTGGGGCGCTGCGTGTATGGCGCGTGCGACGCCAAGGCGGGCGCGTTGGGTTCGCTGTATGACCTGAATGCCGACTCGCGCCTGAATCATCGGTTTAACGTGACGGCTGGAGTCCTGGCGGATGAATGCCGTGAGCTGCTGAGTAGCTATTTTGGCGGTCTGCGCGGAGCGAGCGGCGCTGATTGCGGTTGTGGGGCCGATCTTGAAGCACACGCCGCTCACGCCGCAGCGCTTGCAGGTGCCGGTGAGGATGCTGGCGCGGCAGTTGACTTTGGTCCTGCGTGCCGCCGGCCCCGCCGTGTGCTGCTGGCGATCGACTCCTTTAAGGGCAGCGTGTCGAGTGCACAGGCGGAGGCGGCGGTTGCCGAGGGCATGCGCCGCGTTTGGCCCGATGCCGAGGTGTGCACATTGCCGCTGGCAGATGGTGGCGAGGGAACGCTCGATGCCGTTGCCGCCTGCGGTGGCGAGCTTGTGACCTGCGAGGTTGCAGGCCCCTTTGGCGACCGCGTGTCCGCCCGGATACTGGTGGACGGCGAGCACGAGTTGGCTGTTATTGAGATGGCCGAGGCGGCCGGCATTGGGTACTCGCCTTGCACGGAGTCGTCGGCGCTTGCGGCTTCGACCTATGGCGTGGGCGAACTGATGCTTCATGCGGTTCGCGCGGGTGCAAAGACTATCTATATTGGCTTGGGCGGCAGCGCCACCAACGATGGCGGCGCCGGTATGCTGCAGGCGCTGGGCGCGCGTGTGGTCGATGACCAGGGCTGTGATGTCGCCCCCGGTCTTGCTGGCCTTGAGCGGGTGGCGAGCGTTGATTTGGCGCCAGCGCTTCGGGCGCTGAACGGCGCACGTGTCGTGGTGCTTTCCGATGTCGAGAATCCACTCGTGGGGCGTCGAGGCGCCCTAGCAGTGTTCGGTGGGCAGAAGGGCCTGCTGACGGGGGATGCCGAGGTCCTGCGCAGGTGCGACAGCTGGATGGTCGGCTACGGTCGCTTGCTCGACGCCGCGATTGCCGGAGCTCGAGCCCAGGGGTTGTTGCGCACACCCGAGGGCGCGCGGACATTTGGCTCGGTGCTCGGCGTGCCCGGCGCGGGCGCTGCCGGTGGCTTGGGCGCGGCGTTGCTGGCGCTCGGCGCGGAGCTACGCTCGGGTGTGGAGACGGTGCTCGATCTCGTGGGGTTTGACGAGCGTGTACGCGATGTCGACCTGGTCATAACGGGCGAGGGCAATATGGATGAGCAGTCCGCCGCCGGTAAGGCACCGGTGGGCGTGGCCCGTCGTGCGAAGCGATATGGCAAGCCGGTGGTCGCCGTCGTGGGCGGTCGCGCCGTCAACCTGGACACGGTGTATGAGCGGGGTATTGACTTGGTTTTGCCGATTTGCCGCAAGCCCATGCCTCTCGACCAGGCGCTCGGTGCGCAAGAAGCCACTGCCAACCTCATCTGTGCCGGCGAGTCAGCCGCCCAAGCCTATGACCTCGCTCGCCTCTAAGGCCTATCTCCCTATATGTTGCGGTGGAATACGGAGTGTTTTTGCCTTTAAGGTGCCAATTCAGTCCGTATTCCACCGCAACTTCGAGAATGACCATTCGAGGTTGGCTGCCTTAGGTCTTGGGTCGGACCGTTTGCCACGAAATGCGACCATCTACTACGTTAAGCCGGCCACCCTCGACCATCCCGGAATTTGCAAAAACAAAACCGCAGGTAGAAAGCTTGCCGATTTTCGAAAAAGTCGGCTATGGTCGACCCCTGTGGCCTAAACGTAGTAGATGGGCCCTTTCTGTGGTGCGGCACCAAGCCGGTCATTTTGGGATGGGACTATTTTGACTACTCATTGGCTGCTCTGGCAATCGGGCTGCAAAAGTAGTCAAAAAAGCTCCGTCCCAAATTAGCTACCTTGCTCTGGCGGGCGGGAGCAGGTAAGATATACCGAGCGCCTAGCGCGTTCGATGGGTTCGGATGACGACATGTTCCGAATCTGGTCAGGTCCGGAAGGAAGCAGCCATAAGGAGCCTCTGTCGGGCATCCGAATCCATCGAGCGCACGGGCGTTTTTGGTGCCGCGACATGGCCCGGCCGGCGGCGAGGTGTTTGGTGTCTCGCTGGTCCTCGGCTTCGCCTGCGGGATCGCTCGACTACCAAACACCTCGCCGCCGACCGGGCCCCGTCGTCCAAAAATCATCCGTAAAGGCGCGTTTATCTAATTTAAATCTATCCCTTGTGGAATGCGGCTTGCTGGTGTTGTCTGGGCATTGATGGCTATGTGGTTCAAGAGGCGGCGGTGCTGTTGCTTGAATTTTTGCAGTTAAAGAGGCCCGTTTCCCTGGG
>UQLC01000040.1 GCA_900541795.1 uncultured Collinsella sp.
AGGTCAGCGCCCTTTCGTTTCACGTCACCTTGTCTCAAATGCGACCCGCTCGCTGACTCTGCCATAACATCGGCGTTTGCGTTGCTGGCGAAAAGTAGTCATTGGGGACGTTCTTAAACGACTACTTGCTCGCGAACAGCCAGATCAGGATGATCACCAGGATTGCGGCGACGATGCAGACGATGGCGCCGGTGAATTTGATGCGTGAGTCGCGGGTACGCTCGCGCACCGCGTCCTCGGTGGCTTCGAGCTGGGTAACCTCTCGCTCGGTCTCGGCGTGTTCGGCTTTGTCTCGGGCCAAGGATCCTGCAAGCGACTCAGTGATCTCTGGGTGGTCGTGTACTTCGGTCGCCTGTTCGATGATCGACTGCGCATGTGCGGCATCTGCTTGGGCGTTGGCGATGCTCTGCTCTTGGTCGCGGCGTGCCTTGTCCTCGGCGGCGATCTTCTCGCGCAGTTCGCGCTGGCGCGTTGCGGCGGCGGTTTTTGCAGTCTGCAGCTCGTCGCGCGCGGCATCGGCCTCTGCCGTCACGGCTTGGTGCGCGCGTTTGGCTTCGGCAATGGGGGCCTGCGCCTGCTCGACGGCCTGCTCGGCTGCGGCAAGCGAGTGCTCAAGGTCGGCGGTGATACGCGGGACATCTTCTTCGGCTTTACGCAGGGCATCTGCCGTGTCGGAGATCTGCATCGAGAGCTCGCTGGTGCGCACCGTATAGTTGGCGGGATTTGCCGAGGGATTGCGTTGCAGCTCGGCATACTCATGACGCAGTGTCTCGAGCTGGGCGCGCGTGGCGTCGACGGTTTGTTGTGCGGCGGCAATGCCGGCGTCTCGCTCGGCCTGTACCTTGTCGCGGATGCGCTTGGAATCCTCAAGACGGCGAACGAGGCGGTTGCCGGTCTCGCGCGAGCTCGTCTCGCGGGCCTCCACGGCATCGAGCGCGGCCTTCAGGCGGAGCTCGGTCGCGTCATCCTCTGTTTTCATTTGTTCGAGCTGACCCTTGAGCTCTGCTACTTTGGAAGCATGGACATCGCGATCGATTTCGGCTGCCGCAGCGGTCTTTTGCGCTGTGGCGATCGCCTGACGCTGGTCGGCGACGATCTGCTCGTAGCGGCCTGCGATATCCTGGCGCGTCTCGAGTTCCTCGGCCTGATCGGCAATGCGCTGCTCAAGTTCGGCCAGGTGGGCGCGGGCATCGGCAAGTGCCTTTTTCGCGGCGTTCATCTCGCGCATGGCCGAGGCGCCCTGGGCGATAAAGGTGCCCACGGCGTTCGCAGTGTTCGAGACAGCGGTCCCCAGATCGCGGCTCGCGGCGGGGGAATGCGGGGCGGTCGGGCGAGCGGTGTCGGCAGCGTCCGCATCGGCAGCCTGCGGCGCGGCGATATTGCCGGTACCGCCCTCGACCACAGAAAAGCCTGCTGCGTGCGGATCGACCGCATCGGCGCCAATCGTGGGGTGCTCGAGCTGCAGAAACGAGGGCATGGTGCTGCCCTGGTCGGCAACCGGAGTCTCGCCGGGCACAAAGGTCGAGGCCGCCACGGCGGCCTCCTCTTCCTCGGCATCGATATCGGCATCGGCGACGGCGTTTTTCATCGCTTTGACAGCATCCATCATGGAGTCCATGACGGCATCGAGCTCTTCTTCCGAAGACACCTCGATGGGGCCCGCTGCTTGCGGGGCGTCGTCCTGTACAGGGGCGTCGTCCTGAGCGGGCGCATCGTCGTTTTGCTCATCGGCGTTTTCTGTTTCGGGGGTTTCCGCCGTAGCGCTTTCGTCCAAGATGGGGTCGTCGATGTCGATACTATCGCAGGTCACAGCGTCAGTATCTGCGGTGACGTCTGCGGGATCATCAATATGCTGTTGAGTCTGGGGGTCCAGCTCGTCTGTCATAGGCATGTGCTCCTCATCGTTGTTTGTCACCCTATGATAAAGTCTCGCGCCGACATCCCGCGCGCCGCAGCAAAGTTTCAAAACGTGTTCGATGGCTCGATCTGATAACAATAACTCGGTCGCTTTATTCAGTTTGTACTTGACAATCCCTTCGCCGAACGACGTGGTGCCGTTCGCCTACCGTGGTCTTTTATTTTCGCTTGAACGCGCTAAAGTTGCATCTCAGCTTTTGGCGCGTTTATTTGGATGCGCGCAGTCGGCGGGTTTGCCCGTCGCGATTTGAAAGGACTTTGTATGGGACTTTTCACTGGTAAGACCGTGATCGTCACCGGCGGCGGCAAGGCCACGCTTAAGGACGGTTCCGCTGGCTCCATCGGCTACGGCATCGATATCGCATTTGCCAAGGAGGGCGCGAACCTCGTCATTACCGGCCGCAACGTCGCCAAGCTCGAGGCCGCCAAGGAGTCTCTCGAGGCCGAGTACGGTGTCAAGGTTCTGCCTGTTCAGGCCGATGTCTCGGCTGGTCAGGACAACGAGGCCGTCGTCCAGAACGTCATCGACAAGGCCATTGAGGAGTTCGGCCGCATCGACGCCGTCGTCAACAATGCTCAGGCCAGCGCCTCGGGCGTGACCATCGCCGATCACACCATGGATCAGTTCAACCTGGCCATTTACTCTGGCCTGTATGCCACCTACCTGTACATGCAGAAGGCCTATCCGCACCTGAAGGAGACCAAGGGCTCCGTGGTCAACTTTGCCTCGGGCGCCGGCCTGTTTGGCAACTATGGCCAGTGCAGCTATGCTGCCGCCAAGGAGGGCATCCGCGGCCTGACCCGCGTTGCCGCCAACGAGTGGGGCAAGGACGGCATCAACGTCAACATCGTGTGCCCGCTTGCTTGGACCGCTGCGCTCGAGAACTTCCAGGATGCCTACCCCGAGGCGTTCAAGGCCAACGTCCACATGCCGCCGGCTGGTCACTACGGCGACGTCGAGAAGGAAATCGGCCGCGTGGTCGTTCAGCTCTGCGGTCCCGACTTTAAGTACATGAACGGCGAGACCGTCACCCTCGAGGGTGGCATGGGCCAGCGGCCCTAGCAGTTACGCGGTTCTACGAACCGCGTAACCAGTTGACGCTGCAAACCCGCCAGGGCGGCAATCTGCCTTTCAACTTCGGCGGCATGATCAAAAGATCAATGCCGCCTTGTTTCAAGGCACCTTGCTCGCTCTGGCGGGTTTTCGCTCATATGACCCAATCCGCTGTCAAGAGCCACAATGGCCCCGCCGACCGCTT